>NZ_JBNQFT010000007.1:0-158381 GCF_050321925.1 Rhodococcus sp. IEGM1339 | reverse complement strand
TGCATGCCCGCGTTCCTTGCTGTCCTGGATGCCTGAGAACACCCAGCTCACAAGGGCGCGGGCCCTTTTTCAATCACCGACACGGCAACGGGGTCGATCGGCACCAGCCCCTACCAACTGCGAAGAGCCGGTTTTTCGAGAACCGGCACGAGCTGCTTCCCGGTCCGCAGACGAACCGGGAAGCAGCCGGAGAATCAGGGGCGCGGTGCCTTCGGACGCGCGACCGGCCGCGGCAGTGCACGCGTCAGACGCGGAGCCCAACCGTGCGACGGCCAACGCTTGAGACCCAGCCGGTCCGGCGTGACGCGAGTGTTCACGAACTTGCCCTCGAGCTCTTCGTCGGCCTCCCCAACGAACCGGTAGAGGATCGTGCCGCCGTTCTCCTCCGTGCGAGCGGCTGCCTCCCACCCGGTAGCGCGGTAGACCGCGCGGACGATGTTGTCGGCGACGACGATGATCGGCAGTCCGTCGATTCCACGCGCCGCCGATCCTGCCGGCCACGGCTTGGACGCGAGTTCGCGCACCGCAGCCGGCGACGCCTTCTTCGCTTCGTTGACCCGCAGCACCACGCATGGCGTCGGCAGCTCGGGAGCAGGCGAGGCCGAGTACTGACGGACGAGCTCCGCGATCGGGATCGCCGTGCGATCGGCTTCGGACTCCTCGGTTGCGCCCGCCAGGTTGGTGAGTACGCATTCGCCGCGGTGCGGTTCGGTCAGTCCGAGCGCCGCGATGACCGCTTCGGCCGTCACTGCGGCGGTGTGGTCGGCGTCGGTCTTAGGGTTCAGCGCGTCGGCCACGACGAAATGCTCCACCGCGTAGCCGGACTCGTAGACGGTTCGGACGCGCCGCAGAGCCGCCTCGGTCTCGGGGGTGGCCAGCGGTGTCTTCTCGCCGGCCTCGGTCAGCTTCGAGGTCTCTCCGAGCGCCGTCCAGACGAGGGTGAAGATGCGATTTCCGCGTCCGGCGCCGACGTAGAAGATGCTCCGGTCGCGAGGGTCGAGCAGGGCGTAGACGTAGGCGCCGAGCTGGTCGCAGATGTTCTTCGGAAGCAGTTTCGGGCTGGGGGCGCGGTCTTCGACATGGTTCACGAGAGCCCGCAGGACGGTCAGGCGCAGTGCCACGGGGACCTTGCCGGCGGAGCCGCCGAACAGTTCGCGGTTGGCTGCGTCCACGGAACCGAAGGTGCGTCCGATGTGACGGCTGAGGGCGCCGAGCGCGTGGGTGAACTCCGCAAGTCTCTGGCGTGGATCGTCCGCTGTATCCGGCAACTCGTTGCTGGTCAGGAACATCTGGATCTCGGGAGATTCCAACAGAGTTTGGGCAATGTTCGGAGGAACTGTCCACACTGTGCGCATAGAGCGACTCTAGGCCACACACAAGATTGGGGAGTCGCTCCGCGCAGGCGCCGCGCCGCCGAATCCGGAGGAAGAACCCGAGCCGGATAAGCTCGCGTGCCATGACAGCGGTGCGGACCCGTTCCCGTTCTCGGTTGTTGCGGGACACCGCGTCGTCCGCGCAGGTCGAAGCACTTCTGATCATCACGGTCGCGACCATCCTCGTCACCCGTCTGTACCTGCATCTGACGGGCTATCCGCAGGTCGGCGGGTCGGTCCTGCACATCGCTCACGTGCTGTGGGGCGGTCTGCTCATGGTCGCCGCGCTGATGGTCTCGTTGACCTTGATCGGCAGGGCGCCCGACCGCATCGCGGTGCTGCTCGGCGGTATCGGGTTCGGTCTCTTCCTCGACGAGGTCGGCAAGTTCGTCACGAAGACCAACGACTACTTCTACCGACCCTCGGTGGCGATCATGTACGTGGTGGTCGTGTTGCTGCTCGTCGTCAATCGAGCGGTGCACCTCCGTCGCGGGCCGTCGCCCGACGAGTATCTCGCCAACGCCGCGCTCACGGCGACGGACGGGCTCGCCCACGGCCTGACCCCGACCGATCGCGACCAGGCGCGAGTGCAGCTCGCACGCGCACGTGAGGGTGGAGTCGATCCCGAGGTCGTCGAACAGATCGATCTCCTGCTCGCCCGGTGCCGGAAGGTACCATCGCGCTTCTCGTGGGTGTCGCTCCGGCTGCCGGAGCGACTGCGAGGTGAGCGCAGCGTCCGCGTCGCGGCAGCCCTGCTCACCGTTTTCTCCGTCGGCATTCTCCTCAATGCCGCTGCGACCTTGGAGGAGGATCTCGCCGCGCGGACGAGCAACGTGGTGACCGTGATCCAGCTCGTCGGCTCCGGCGTCACCGTCCTGCTGTGCGTGGTGGGATCGGTGGGTTTGTGGCGCAGGCGGAGGTGGGCGATCCGTGCGCTCCGGACGGCCGCGTTGATCACCGTCTTCTTCGTCGACGTGCTGGAGTTCGCCGTCCAGGAGTTCGGGGCGCTGCTCAACGTCGCCGTGGGCGCCGCGGCGCTGTCGGTGTTCTCACACCACCTGCGTCAGATGTCCCGGCACGAGGCGTTGCCGGACACGGCGTGAGCAGGTGGGCCCCGCCGCAACCGTGTTGTGGACGAATCACGGCACCGCTGCCCACCGTGTGCGCTTCGTCGCATACCGTATAGACCGTGAGCACCCCAGCCTCTGACGCCACCGGTTCCGCGTCGACGTGGCCCGCGCTACTCACGTGGCGTGCGGCCGATGCGTCTCGGATGGAGTCGGTACGAGTACAGCTCTCCGGCCGCCGCATCAAGGCGTCCGGTCGCATCGTGGGTGCGGAGTGCACCGACCATCCGGCCTTCAGCGCGTCGTACGACCTGGTGACGGATGAGAACGGTGTCACCCGCCGATTGTCGGTGCGCACCACCCTCGCTTCGGGCGAACGGCACATGTCCCTCACTCGGTCCGAAGAGGGCATCTGGATGTCCGACAACGGCATCGACCATCAGCGGTCCACCTTCGGCGGGGCGTTGGACGTCGATGTGGTGTTCAGCCCGTTCTTCAACGCCCTGCCCATCCGCCGGCACGACCTGCAGGCCGGAGCCGACGACGTGGAGGTGCCCGTCGTCTACGTCAACCTCATCGATCTCAGCATCGAGGAGGCGACGGTCGTCTACAGCAGTGCGTCCGACGGCATCCATGTGCTGTCGCCGCGCTCGTCGTCGTCGGTGACCGTCGACGAGGACGGCTTCGTCCTCGAGTACCGAGGACTCGCCTCCCGCATCTAGGGCTGTCCCGACGCCTCCACCGCCATCGCCACGGCGAACGCGGCCGATTCGGCGGGGTGGCTGCCGTGCCCGTGCGTGCCGCCGGTGAGGCCGACGATCTGGAGTCCGACCGGCGACGACCCGCCGTCAGGAGCCGGCACCGACAGGGCCGGGACACCGAGGACGCTGAACGGGACACACATCTGCAGCAGCGGTGCGCGCAGCTCGACGGGATCGCTCGTCAGCGGCGCCGAACGCACGCCGGTAGTGACGGTGATCAGCGCGTCGAGCTTGTCCACGGTGCGGAGGCGGTGCACGACGTCGTGACGTAGTCGCGCCACCGCCCGGGCCGCGTGGATGTATTCGTAGGCCGGCCGGTCGCGTTGCGCGGCGAGCAGAGCGGCCGTCGGAGGCTGGTAGCGGTCGGGATCGGCTTCGAACCACGCGCGATGCGTCTCGTACGCTTCCGAGCCGGTGACCACGGGATACAGCTCGAGCATCTCGTCGGTCTCGGGCAGTTCCACGTCGACGACGCGGGCGCCCAGATCCGTGAGGGTGCGGCACGCCGTCTCGACGGCCTCGTCGAAGACGGGTGACAGATCCCAGATGCCGCCCCGCAGGCGTCCGATGCGCAGTTCGGAGACCGGGGTGCGCAGGTGCGCGATGCCCGGAAGGGCGCCCCACGCGAGTGAGGCGTCCAGAGCGTCGGCGGCGAGCAGACCGACGTGGTCGAAGGTCGTCGACAGCGGGAACACGCCCTGCTCGGGCAGGGCACCGAAGCCCGGCTTGAATCCGACGATCCCGCACAGCGCCGCCGGGGTACGGACGCTGCAGCCGGTGTCGGTTCCCAGCGCGACGGGCACGACGCCCCTCGCGACCAGCACTGCGGAGCCCGACGACGAACCACCGCTGATCAGGTCCGGGTTGTGGGGGTGGGGGGCCGCGCCGGACACATTGATCAACCCGGTGGGCCCGTAGGCGAACTCGTGGAGATGGGTCTTCGCCACCACGATGGCTCCGGCTTCGCGGAGCTTCTCGATGACGCGAGCATCGCGCCGGGCCGGAGGCGCATCGGCGAGGACCGCGCTGCCGCAGCGGGTGGGGAACCCGGCGACGTCGATGTTGTCCTTCACCGCGACCGCGACGCCGTGCAACGGGCCGATCCAGCTCCCGGCGGCGATCTGCTCGTCGGCGAGGGCTGCGGCTTCGAGCGCCGCCTCGTCGTTGCGGGCGGCGACGGTGTTCCCCCAGGGGGTCCCGACGAGGGCGTCGAGTTCGGCGAGAACCGAGCGGACGTGTTCGGTGGGGGTCGTCTTGCCGGTGGTCAGCGCCGAGGCGATGTCGCGGAGGTTCATCGTGTCCACACTCCACCGCGTCGTCCAGCCTCGCGGAACGCTGCGATCCAGCCCTCGTCGCCGGGCTGCGTGCCGACGATGGGGTCGCGACGGCGCTGTTCGTAGCGGGTCCGAGCCGCGTGACCGGCGCGGGTGAGTTCGGAGGTGCTGCGGTCGGCCAGTTGCTCCCGGGCCGTTCTCAGCACCTCGAGTGTCTCGTCCAGCGCGACCAGCAGGGCTTCCGCGTTGCCTTCGCACATCGCGTCGACCAGGGCCGGGGCCGTCGCGGCGACCCGTGTGCCGTCCCGGAAGGAGCCGGCGGCGAGACCGAGTGCGAGATCGCCGCCTCCGGCGCCCGAGAGGGCCAGCGCTTCGGCGAGGAGATGGGGGAGATGGGAGACTCGCGCGACCGCCGCGTCGTGCTCCCGGGATTCGGCGGGCACGACGACGGAGCCGCAGTCGAGCGCGAGGTCGGCGACCTGCCGCCACACCTCGGGATCGGTGCCGTCGTCGACGGTCACCACCCACACCGCGTCGCGGAACAGGTCGGCGGTCCCAGCGGTCCAGCCGGACTCCGCCGTACCTGCCATGGGGTGTCCACCCACGAAACGCCGCGACAGGCCGTGAGCGGCGACGGCAGCGGCCACTTCCGCCTTGATGCTCACCACGTCGGTGAGCGCGACCTCGGGGGCGTGCTCGGCCACCGCCTCGAGGATGCTGCCCACTGCCGGCATCGGCACCGCGATCACCACCAGGGCGCTGGTGTCGGCTGCGCGACGCAGCGTGGCCGTGAGGTCGGTGGACGCGTCGAAGCCGTCGGCGACGGCGGCCTCCACGGCCTGCGACGACCTGTTGTAACCCCACGCCTGCCTTCCGGTGGCCGCGGCGGCGCGCAGCAGAGAACCACCGATCAGACCGAGGCCGAGGACACAGACGGGCGGGGAAGAGACGGCTGAGGACACCTCATCAGGTTGGCATATCCCGTGCTGGGCTTCATTCACCGGACGTGGCCGACTACCGTTGCGCCCATGGCTGCACAGCGTGTAGGGAACAAGAGCCCTTCCGTGACCCAGAGCGGGAACCCCGCCGGGAATTCGAGCGACGACCTCGACGGCTTCGCCGTCGCCGTGACGCGGGAGGAAGGTCGTTGGAAGTGCCGGGTGTTGTCCGGTGCCGCACTGACGAGTCTCGATACCGCAGTGACCGAGTTGCGGGAGCTGAGAAGTTCCGGCGCAGTCTTCGGTCTGCTGAATGTGGACGACGAATTCTTCATCATCGTGCGTCCCGCACCTGCGGGAACGAGGTTGCTGCTGTCCGACGCGACGATGGCCGTCGACTACGACATCGCCGCCGACGTCCTCGATGCGCTGAACATCGAGATCCCCGATATCGATCCCGACGAGCTCGACGACATCGAGCCGTGGGAGGAAGGCGACCTCGGCATCCTGGCCGACATGGGTCTGCCCGAGCCGGTGCTCTCGGTGATCCTGTCGGAGACCGACCTGTATCCCGACGAGCAACTCGACGAGATCGCCCAGCGACTCGGTTTCGACGACGTCCTGGGTAACACCCTGGACAAGCTCCGTTAGATGGGGCTGCGCGACGACGAGGCATTGATCCGGGTCGCGCTGGAGGCCGCCGCTGCCGCGCCCGCCGGTGACGTACCGGTGGGCGCGGTGGTGTTCGGGCCGGACGGCACCGAGATCGCGCGAGCGGCGAACTCCCGCGAGGCCACCGGCGACCCCACAGCGCACGCCGAGGTGCTCGCTCTGCGCGCGGCAGCGCAGGTCTACGGCGACGGATGGCGTCTCGAGGGCGCAACCCTCGCCGTGACCCTCGAACCCTGCACGATGTGCGCGGGTGCGCTGGTGCTCTCCCGGGTATCGCGGGTGGTCTTCGGGGCGTGGGAGCCGAAGACGGGCGCCGTCGGGTCGCTGTGGGACGTGGTGCGCGATCGGCGCCTCACGCACCGTCCGGAAGTGCGCGGTGGTGTGCTCGAAGCCGAGTGCGCGGCCGTGCTCGAGGCGTTCTTCCGGGAACATCGAGGGCCGGCTTCGGAGCTGTGACCAGGCGATTTCAGGATGAGGCCTGCAATCCGCTAGAGTCGTCAGCGGTGGCGTGACCGAGCGGCCGAAGGAGCGCGCCTCGAAAGCGCGTGACGGGTAACCCCCGTCCGTGGGTTCAAATCCCACCGCCACCGCCAGAAGCCCCTTACCTGTTAGGGCAGGTGAGGGGCTTTTCTCATGCCTGCAGGTCGCCAAGGCCGGGTCCGAAGCATCCGCTACGGCTCTTGCTATCCGCCGCGGCAATTGCTGTGGCGGATAGCGAACTTGATTGCGAGTGGACTGCGGAGTCGACGAAGCGCCCGAGGGAGTGTGGGTCGGGCTACCTGCATCCGCCCAGGTCTTCCGATAGGTTCGCGCCTGCATGCTCGCAATCGGAAGGGGAACAGTGGATCGCGTCAGCTCGACGATCGTCGGACCCGCCGAGTCCGACGTCCCGCCGGCCGTTCTCGTGCACGGGGTGCTGGCCTGGGGAGACGACGAGACCTACGGATTCGGGCGGCAACGACCTTTGGGGGCGTCACGTCGGCTCATCCTGATGGACCGCCGCGGGCACGGCGACTCGCCGGATCTCGACGGGGCCCATCGCACCGACTACGAGGTAGATGCCGCCGACATCGTCGAACTGCTCGGTGACGGTGCCCATCTCGTCGGACATTCGTACGGTGCGGTCGCAGCGATGCTCGCAGCGGCGGAACGGCCGGACCTGGTGCGTTCGCTGTGCCTGATCCAGCCCGGATGCCTGAAGGTTGCGGAGAGCGAACCGGTCGTCGCCGAGAACCTCGCCCGCGCCCGCGCGTCCCAGGCAGCGCTCCCGCCCGAGCTCACTGCGGAGGACTATCTGCGTCTCATCACGGAGAGCGTCGGCATGCCGCCGGCGGAACCCACCCCGAAGCGACTACGCGCAGCGGCGACGTCGATGCGGGAGAGACCGTGCTGGGACGCCGACATCCCCCTCGAGTCGCTCGCGGCGGCGCCGTGGCCGAAGCTCGTCGTCGTCGGTGACTGGGCGGGCGCACCCGACGAGTACAAGCGGCTGGCGGGAGATCCGCTGACGGTCACGGCGCGGGTCGTCGCCGACCGGATCGGGGGAGAACTGCTCGAAGTTCCCGGTTTCTACCCGCACGTCCAGCAGCCGGAACGAGTCAACGAGGCGCTCGAGGAACTGTGGAGTCGGGCCGACGCCCGGTGACGAGAGGTCGGCCGACGGCGTCGGCGGCCATCACGGCGAACATCCACAGCCCCGCCGCGACACCGGCGACGGCTGCCACGGCAGGCGATGCGAGACCTCCTGCCAGACCGACGATTCCGATCACCAGCATTCCCCAGCCCATGACCCGGAACATCGCGCGGCCGAAGGCCCGTGCGAAGGGAACGAAGTGCGCACCGACGACGCAGACCACCCACGCGACCGTCAGTTCCGAACGATCGAACAACGCGAGAAGTCTTGCGCCACCGACGATCAGCACGACCATGGCCGCGACCGACACGAGGTAGATCGTCGATGCCTGCTTCGAGGGCGGCTCCAACTGCTCGAAACTCCGCGGCCGTATGAGCACGGCCCAGACGAAAACAGCGATGGCGCAGAACCATCCGACAACGACGATCCAGGTCCACGGTGATCCCAGAGCGGCACCGTTCACGAGCATGAAGGCCGACGCGCCACCCGCGCCGATCAGCGCTCCCCACACCTCGGGACGATGGGTCGCTCGGTAACCCCTCGCCGTTCCCGGCCCGAATCGCTCCGCAGGCGGTGTCGTGCGCATCCAGTTCCCCATTCCGAGTCGACCACCGATCCGCCGGTGGACGCTAGCGGATGGGCGGCCGGTCGTCGTCAGAGTTCGCGCCAACTCCCGTCGTTCATGTCGTGTCCGTGCGCGGCCATCAACATGAGGCCGCCGTCGACGGGGATCGAGCGCCCCGTCAGGTACGACGAGCGTGGGGACGCGAGGAAGGCGACGACGGAGGCAACTTCGTTGACGTGCCCGGGACGTCCGGTGGGGTTGCCCGGTCGCTCCTCGTGGAAGGCCTCGGATTCGTCCATGCCGGTCATGGGCGTGGAGATCTCACCGGGAGCCACCGAGTTGACCGTGATGCCGTAGCGGGCCCATTCGAGGGCGAGGCACTGCGTGAGCATGCCGAGGCCGGCCTTCGCCGTGCAGTAGGCGGAGGCGCCGTAGCGGGGGATGTGCTCGTGGACGCTCGTGATGTTGACGATGCGGCCGCCGCCCCCGGAGTCGATCATGTGTCGCGCGGCGCGTTGGGAGCACAGGAACGGGCCGTCGAGGTCGGTGGAGAGCATCTCCCGCCACCGTTCGAAGGACAGGTCGAGCACCTCGTCGCGGTGTCCGGTGCCGGCGTTGTTCACCAGCACCCCGAGACCGCCGAGCTTTCCGGTGAGTTCGTCGATCACATCGGCGGTGTCCGGGCTGGTCAGGTCCTGTCGGGCCACGAAGCACCGCTGTCCGCGCTGTTCGACCCCGGCGCGGGTGTCCTCGGCCCCGGCCTCGTCGGTGTGGAAGGTGATGCCGACGTCGAACCCCTCGGTGGCGAGCAGTTCGGCGGTCGCCTTGCCCATGCCGGAGTCGGCGCCGGTGACGATGGCGAGTCTGTCGTGAGCTGGAGTGGTCATGCGTCGTGGTTACCCATGAGCGCCCGCGGCACACTGCGAACCCACGGCAGACCGTGACCCACGGCAGACTGGGGCCATGCGACTGCTGCTGCTCGCCGACACCCACGTACCGACGCGCGCCCGCGACCTGCCGTCGCAGGTGTGGGACGAGGTGGCCCGCGCGGACGTGGTGATCCACGCGGGCGACTGGATGGACGTGACACTGCTCGACGCGCTGGAAGAGCGGTCCCGGCAGCTGGTCGCGTGTTGGGGCAACAACGACGGTCCGCTCCTGCGGGAACGGCTGCCGGAGGTCGCGCGGGTGACCCTCGACGGTGTGCGCGTCGCGGTGGTGCACGAGACCGGGGCGTCGACCGGGCGCGACAATCGGATGGCCGCGGCCTATCCCGACACCGACGTCCTCGTCTTCGGCCACTCGCACATCCCCTGGGACACGACCGCGCCGAGCGGATTGCGCCTGCTCAACCCGGGTTCACCCACCGACCGGCGTCGGCAGCCGTACTGCACCTACATGACCGCGACCATCGACGACGGCGTGCTCCGCGACGTCGAACTGCATCGGCTCGGGTGAGGGCGATCGAAGGGGAGGTTGTGTGCGTATTTTCGCGAACGGACGCACGCAACCTCCCCGAACTCAGTCGCTCGGGCCGATCAGTTTCCGCACGACTTTCAGGAGTTCGTCGACGTCCTCGGGCGGCGTCGTGCTTGTCTCGCCCGACATGGCGGCGCCGTAGTAGAGCCCGTCGCCGATGAGCATCACCGCTCGTGCCGCAGCGGGATCGGTGACCTCGTCGGACAGTGCCTCGAACCAGCCCTGATGGATGCGGCGCAGCGCCTGCTGGGCGCGCGGGTTCGCGGTCTGGCTCAGGCGGGTCAGGGCGACGATGGCCCGGTCGAGCGGGGTGTCGGCGAAGACCGAGGTGCGGATGTAGTAGGTCGCCGGTCCTTCGGGAGCCGCGCGCATCAGTTCGGCGTCGTCGGCTGCGAGTGTCTCGAGGTGTTCGGCGAGAGCCGCGACGAGGGCGTCCTTGGACGGGAAGTGATAGAGCAGACCACCTTTGGACACGTTCGCCGCCGCGGCGACGGACTCGAGTGTCGCGGCGCGCTCGCCCTGCTCGAGCAGGATCGTCACGAAGGCGTCGAGAAGTTTGGCGCGGGCGGCAGGGGCAGGTGGCACGGCCCGATCGTACGACGTGGTTACTGTACCGTCCAGCTGGTACAGTAACGACGGTTCGATTCCTCTCTCGCGAAAGTTCGATATCCGTGGCGACATCTGTGCCTGTTTCGGAACCCACCGTGACGAAGGCGGCTCCTCGGGACTGGGTCGCGCTCGCGGTACTGATGCTTCCGGTGCTGCTCGTGTCGGTCGACAACACCGTCCTGGCCTTCGCGCTGCCCGGGATCTCCTCCGCGCTGCAGCCCACCGCTGCGCAACAGTTGTGGATCATCGACATCTACCCGCTGGTGCTCGCAGGTCTGCTGGTGGCGATGGGCAGCCTCGGCGACCGCATCGGGCGACGCCGCCTGTTGATCATCGGCGCGACCGGATTCGCCGCCGTCTCGGTCGCTGCGGCCTACGCACCTTCCGCGGAACTGCTCGTGACCGCCCGCGGTGCACTCGGCTTCTTCGGGGCCATGCTCATGCCGTCCACGCTGTCGTTGCTGCGCAACATCTTTCTCGATGCCACCCAGCGCCGTCTCGCCATCGCGATCTGGGCCTCGTGTTTCGCGGCGGGCGCTGCACTCGGGCCGATCATGTGCGGATTCCTGCTCGAACATGCCTGGTGGGGCTCGGTCTTCCTGTTGGCCGTGCCGGTGCTGATCCCGCTGCTCGTGCTCGCGCCGATGTTCGTCCCCGAGTCGAAGGACCCGAATCCGGGCCGCATCGACATCGTGAGCATCGCGCTGTCACTGCTGACCCTTGCGCCGATCGTCTTCGCGATCAAGAAGATCGCCGACAGTGGCCTCGGTGCCGTCGCCGTCGTTCCGGCCGTGGTCGGTGTGGTCGCACTCGTCGCGTTCGTGCGCCGGCAGTTGCAGCGCCCGAACCCCATGCTCGACGTCCGTCTGTTCCGCGTGCCCACCTTCTCCGGTGCCGTCGCGGTGAACCTGCTGTCCGTCGTCTCCCTCGTGGGCTTCCTGTTCTTCGTGTCCCAGCATCTGCAACTCGTGATCGGACAGAGCCCGATGGAGGCCGGACTGAGCCTGGTCCCGGGACTGGCGGTGATGGTCGTGGCCGGGATGTCGGTCGTCGCGCTCGTGCGGTGGGTGCAGCCGTCGTCGATCATCGTCTGCGCGCTCCTGCTCTCGGCGACCGGCTACGCGCTGGTGTTCCTGCTCGCCTCACCGTCGGCGCTCACCCCGATCATCGTGGCGTTCGCGGTCCTCGGCGCGGGTATCGGTGCGGCGGAGACGCTGTCGAACGACCTCATCGTGTCGAGTGTCCCGCCCGCGAAGGCCGGTGCCGCGTCGGCGGTGTCGGAGACGGCCTACGAGATGGGTGCCGTGCTCGGTACGGCGATCCTCGGGTCGGTGCTCTCCGCGTCCTACACTGCGCATCTCCTGCTCCCTGCCGGGCTGAGCACGGAACAGTCGGAGGTTGCTCGGGAGACGCTCGGCGGCGCCCACGCCGTGGCCGGGAACCTGCCCGCCGACCGGGCCGACGCGTTGCTCGCCGCAGCAGGATCGGCGTTCGACAGCGGCGTCACGATCACCTCCGGGATCGGGGTGGTCCTCATGATCGCCTCCGCCGGAATCGCGTGGCTCACGTTGCGCCCCCGCAGTGACGTAGCACCCCACACGGAATCCGACATCGTTTAAATTTGCAGGATGCGGAAACTGGTGTGGGCGCTCGTCGCCGTCGTGGTCGTGGCGCTGCTCGGCTTCTTCGTCGCCCCATGGGTATACGGGACGTTCATCGCCGAGGACGACGCGCCCGCCGCGTCCGTCTCGACCGAAGGTGCCGAAGCCGCGACCGGTGAGCTCGACGGGGAGTGGACCGTCGTCGAGGGTGCCGAACCCAACCGCACCGCCGCCGGCTACACGGTGCACGAGATCCTGCGCGGCGCCGACGTCACCGTGGTGGGCAGCACCGATCAGGTCTCCGGTTCGGCGACCATCACCGACGGCACCCTCGAGGCCGCCGAGGTCGTCGTGCAGGTCGAGGGCATCACCACCGACAGTGGCCAGCGCGACGGCCAGTTTCGCACTCGGGTGATGGACACCGCGGCGCACCCGACGGCGACGTTCGCCCTCACCGAGCCCGTGGATCTGACGTCCCTGCCCGACGACGGCAGCATCGGTTCCGTCACCGCGACCGGCACGCTCACCCTGCGCGGCGCCGAACGGCCCGTGACCGTCGACGTCGACGTCCTGCGCACGGGTGAGCGTCTCGTGGCGTCGGGGAGCATCCCCACCACCTGGACCGATTACGGCGTGGAGCCGCCGAACCTCGGATTCGTGACGGTCGACGGCGCGGGCAGCGTCGACTTCCTCGTCACGTTCGAGCAGAACTGACGTTCTCGGTCTCCTCCGCGTGGGTCTGTTTCGGCGCCCAGCCGGGCGGGCCGAAGGCGTAACCGAGCTTGTCGCGGAACGTCCCGGCCGTACGCCAGTCGCGGGCGATCGCCCGGTACTCGTGCGTCTGCAGGTCCCAGATGTTGTACGTGCCGACGGGCTTGGTGAGCCCGTAGGTGGGCCGGTGGTCCTCGGCCTTGAAGGTGCCGAACATCCGGTCCCAGATGATGAGGATGCCCGCGTAGTTGCGGTCGAGGTAGTCGGGATCGGAGCCGTGGTGCACCCGATGGTGCGAGGGCGTGTTGAACACGAATTCGATCGGGCGGGGGAGCGTGCCGACCCGCTCGGTGTGCACGAAGAACTGGTAGACGAGGCTGACGGAGAAGCCGACGAAAACCATCCACGGTGGGATGCCGATCAGGGGGAGCGGCAGCCACATGATGATCTCGCCGCTGTTGTTCCACTTCTGGCGCAGCGCGGTCGCGTAGTTGAAGTACTCGCTCGAGTGGTGCGCCTGGTGGGTCGCCCAGACCAGGCGGACGCGGTGCGCCATCCGGTGGTACCAGTACCAGAGGACGTCGATGCCGACGAGCAGGATCACCCACGTGTACCAGGCGTCGGCGGGCAGGTGCCAGGGTGCGACGTAGACCCACAGGGCCGAATATCCGACGAGGGCCAGCACCTTCCATGCGGCGCTCGTGACGATGGAGACCAGACCCATCGAGATGCTCGCGCGTGCGTCCCGCTTCTCGTAGCCGCCGCGCGGGGGGCGGGTGCGTCCGTCGGGGCCCGGCTCGACGTGTTCGAGGGTGCGGGCCGCGATCCATTCGAGGATCAGGAAGGTGAGGAAGGCGGGAATCGCCAGGGTCACCGGATCGTGGAGGGGGTCGAGCAGCGACCCCCACGATTCCTGCAGGGTTTCCCACATCGCAACGACCTCCGATAGCTGTGAACAACCGTCCACATTACCGCTGGTGTGGCCTGGATCACCAGGGCGCTCGAATCGGGACCCGGGTGGCGACTCGCGTCCTCACGATTCCGGGTGGTTCGGTATTGCTGGTAGGAATTGACCCGTCCCGTCGAGACGGGCCGGCCGACGACATCAGGCAGCGCGAGAGGCATGGCATGCACATCACCGCGAGGGTCGACTACGCCGTGCGGACCCTGCTCGAACTCGCGGCGATCGAGGACGGTCGCCTGACGAAGGCGGAGACCCTCGCGACGGCGCAGACCATCCCGCACAAGTTCCTCGAGGCCGTTCTCGCCGACCTGCGTCGCGGTGGGTTGGTGAACAGCCGGCGGGGACCGGAGGGCGGTTACTGGCTCGCGCGACCCGCGACCGAGATCTCCATTGCCGACATCATCCGCACGGTCGAGGGCCCGCTGGCGTCGGTGCGTGGCGAGCGGCCCGAGGACGTCGTCTACAGCGGGGCGGCCGAACGACTGCAGGACGTGTGGATCGCGGTGCGTGTGAACCTGCGCGCCGTGCTCGAAGAGGTATCGCTCGCGGATGTCGTCACGGGAGACCTCCCCGGTTTCGTGGAGGATCTTACGAAGGATCCGGGCGCCTGGGAGCGTCGCCGGGTGTGAAGCCCGCGATAGGCCGGGAACGCCTGTGGGCGATGTCATAAATTTGCATGACTCTGCAAACTTACAGAACTCTGCAAAATCAGTAACCTGGATGGAGTGACCATCACTCCCGGCCTGCGCGACCGCAAGAAGGCGGCCACTCGTGCGGCTCTCGCGACCGCCGCGGCCGAACTCGCTCGCGAACACGGTCTGGCCGCCGTGACGGCCGATGCGATCGCAGCGCGCGCGGGTGTCTCGACCCGCACCTTCCACAACTACTTCGCGAGCAAGGAAGACGCCGTCCTCGCGTATCTCGAGACCCGGGTCGAGGAGTGGATCGACCTGCTGCGCGATCGTCCCGCCGACGAGGACATCATGGATTCGCTGCTCACGGTGGCCCTGGACGTCGTGCAGAACCCCGACTGGCCGTTCGGCGAGATCGTCGCGTGCATCACCCTGCTCGAGGAGAGCAACGTGCTGTTGTCCCGGCAGATCGAGGTCGAGCGGCGTTCGTCGCAGTTGCTCGTCGAGATCATCGCCGAACGCACCGGCACCGACCCCGATGCCGACCTGTACCCCTCGCTGCTGAACTACGCCGCCATGGGCGCCGTGCGCGCGGCCATGGAGACACACGCGACCGGGACGACGGACCGGTCGGTCGAAGAGCTCATCCGCGAGGCGTTCGACCAGCTCCGACGCGGATTCTCCTGATTCCGGACCTCTGCCCGTTCCGACCATCCGACCCCACCAGGATCTTCCGACATAGAAAGGGTGCCCCGTGGCGACGTACCTGTACCGGCTGGGCAAGTTCGCCCACAGACGGAAGGGCACAGTGCTGTCCTTCTGGATCGCGCTGCTCGTGCTCTTCGGGGTCGGTGCAGCAACCCTGTCCGGGCCCACCACGGACGCGTTCACGCTTCCGGGCACCCCCGCGCAGAAGACCCAGGACCTCATGGCGGAGCGGTTCCCGTCGACCGAAGATCCGATGAACGGGCTCAGCGCGCGTTACGTCTTCGCCGCGCCCGACGGGCAGACGCTCGACGACCCCGAGAACCTGGCCGCCGTCGACGAGGTCCTCGCCGCGGTCCGCGGCATCGACCGCGTCTCGCCGCCCGCCAAGGTCGACCCCGCCACCGCCTCGCCGGAGGAACAGGCCGGCGCGCTGGTCAACCCGGTCCTCGCCGACGCCGGTCTCGTCGAGCAGATGAAGGCCGTCGCCGCGCAGCAGGGCACCTCCGAAGAGGCTGCGCTGTCCGACGCCCAGGCCCTGTCGCCGCTGAGCGCCGACCGCACCGTCGGCTTCGTCACCGTCCCGTTCGAGGGCGAGATCACCGACGTCGACCAGGCCCTGCGCGACCAGATCTTCGACGCCGCCGAGATCGGCCGTGACGCCGGCCTGACCGTCGAGGTCAGCGGTACGGCTGCCGCCGAGATGGGCATGCCCGGTGGCACCGCCGAACTCATCGGCATCGGCATCGCCGCGATCGTGCTCACCCTGACCTTCGGCTCGCTCGTCGCCGCCGGACTTCCGCTGGTCACCGCACTCGTCGGCGTCGGCATCGGCAGCCTCGGCATCACCATCGCCTCCGGCTTCGCCGACCTCAGCTCGATGACCCCGACGCTGGCGGTCATGATCGGTCTGGCCGTGGCGATCGACTACTCGCTGTTCATCGTCTCGCGCTTCCGGCACGAACTCACCATCACCTCTGATCGCACCGAGGCCGCCGGCCGTGCCGTGGGCACCGCCGGTTCCGCGGTCGTCTTCGCCGGCCTGACGGTCATCATCGCCCTCATGGCGCTGAGCGTCGTCGGCATCCCGTTCCTGTCGGTCATGGGTTACGCTGCCGCGTTCACGGTGCTCATGGCCGTGCTCATCGCCGTGTCGCTGCTGCCCGCCGTGCTCGGACTGTTCGGGGAGAAGGCCTTCGCCGGCCGCATCCCGTTCCTGAACAAGCGCGGTTCCGACGACGACACCCCCAAGGCGGGCGCCAAGTTCGTCGGCCTGATCACGCGACGCCCGGCCATCCCGCTCATCGCCGGTGTGGTCCTCCTCGGTGCGCTCGCGCTGCCCGCCACCGGACTGAACCTCGCCCTGCCGTCGGAGGCCACCGCCGACCCGGCGACCAGCGCCCGCAAGGCCTACGACCTGGTCGACGAGGGATTCGGTCCCGGACGCAACGGCCCGCTGGTCGTCGTCGTCGACACCCAGAACGCCGACGTGGAGGCCCCAGTCGCGTTCGGTGCCGTCGTCGGCAAGCTGTACGAGAACGACGAGGTCGTCAACGCCCAGATCGTCGCGGTGAACGAGGCGGGAGACACCGCCCAGATCCTCGTCACTCCGCGCAGCGGCCCGACCGATCCCGCGACGATGGACCTCGTCCAGAGCATCCGCGACGGCGAGACCGAGCTGAACGAGGAGTTCGGCCTGTCCTACGGCGTGACCGGCCAGACCGCGCTCGAGGGCGACGTCTCCGACAGCCTCCAGAGCGCACTGGCTCCGTACCTCGCGGTCGTCGTCGGCCTCGCCTTCATCCTGCTGATGCTGGTGTTCCGCTCGATCCTGGTGCCGCTCACCGCAACCCTCGGCTTCCTGCTCAGCGTCCTGGCGACCTTCGGTGCCACCGTCGCGGTCTTCCAGGAGGGCTGGGGCGGCCTGATCGCCAACCCGCAGCCCATCGTGAGCTTCATGCCGATCATCCTCATCGGCGTCGTCTTCGGTCTTGCGATGGACTACCAAGTGTTCCTGGTGACGCGTATGCGTGAGGACTACGTCCACGGCGCGAGCGCACTCGAGGCCGTCCGCAGCGGCTTCGCACACGGCGCGCGCGTGGTGAGCGCAGCGGCGATCATCATGATCTCGGTGTTCGCGGCGTTCATCGCCGAACCGGACTCGCTGATCAAGTCGATCGGTTTCGCACTCGCCGCGGCGGTCTTCTTCGACGCCTTCATCGTCCGCATGGTCATCATCCCGTCGGTGATGGCGCTACTCGGCGACAAGGCGTGGTGGCTGCCGAAGTGGCTCGACCGGATCCTTCCGAACGTCGACGTCGAGGGCGAGAAGCTCACCCGCGAGCTCGGTGCCACCGAGCCCGCACCGGAATCCGCACGCGTGTGACGAACCCCCGGGCGGCCACGTACCCGACGCGGTGCGTGGCCGCCCGGATGGATCGTGAAGATTGCTGCAGGGAGTCGCAGGTAGCGTAATGCCCATGTTGCTACGGCTGTTGCGCCGCTTCATGGCGCCCTATCGGGGTGCCCTCGCGGGGGTCGTACTCCTGCAGCTGGTCGCGACCGGGGGCATGTTGCTGCTCCCGAGTCTCAACGCCGACATCATCGACAACGGCGTGGCGACCGGGGACATCGATTACATCGTCCGGACCGGTCTGCTGATGCTCGTCATCAGCGCCGTCGAGGTCGGCGCCGCGACCGGTGCCGTCTACTTCGCGGCGCGCGCCGCGATGGGCTTCGGCCGCGACGTGCGGCTCGCGCTCGTCCGGAATGTGGGGCGGTTCTCGGCGCGCGAGTTCGGGACGTTCGGTGCCCCGTCGCTGATCACCCGCAACACCAACGACGTGCAGCAGGTTCAGATGCTCGTGCTGATGACCTGCACCATCGTCGTGACCTCCCCGATCATGGGGATCGGTGGCGTCATCATGGCGATCCGCCAGGACCCCGGCACCTCGCTCGTGCTGGTCGTCGCCGTCCCGGTGCTGATCTTCACCATGGCCGCGCTCATCGCGCTCATGCTGCCCGGCTTCCGGGTCATGCAGAAGCGCATCGACTCTGTGAATCGGGTGTTGCGCGAGCAGATCACCGGCATCCGCGTGATCAGGGCATTCGTGCGCGACGAAACCGAGAAGGCCCGCTTCGACGGCGCCAACGACGACCTCACCGCCACCGCCTTGCGCGTCGGCCGCGTGAACTCCGTGCTGTACCCGGCGGTGCTGCTGATCTCGAATGTGAGCACCGTCGGCGTCCTGTGGGTGGGCGCCCACCGTATCGACTCCGGTGCGATGCAGGTCGGCTCCATCACCGCGATGATCACCTACATAGCCCAGATCCTCATGGCCGTGCTCATGACGTCGTTCGTCGCGATCATGGCTCCGCGCGCCGCGGTCTGCGCCGAGCGCATCCTCGACGTGCTCGACACCGAACCGACGGTGTCTTCGCCCGCCGAACCGGTCCGCGAACTCCCGACCCGCGTCACCCTCGAACTCCGCAATGCCGGTTTCTCGTATCCCGGTGCCGACGCTCCCGTGCTCAGCGGGGTGTCGTTCCGCGCCGACCCCGGTTCCACCACCGCGATCATCGGCGGCACCGGATCGGGCAAGAGCACCATGATGCGCCTCGTGCCGCGGCTCATCGACGTCACCGCCGGGCAGGTGCTCGTCGCGGGTGTCGACGTCCGGGCGCTCGACACCGACGTGCTGCGCTCGCGCATCGCCGTCGTGCCGCAAAAGGCCTACCTGTTCTCCGGCACCATCGCCGACAACCTCCGGTACGGACGCGCCGACGCCACCGACGACGAACTGTGGCACGCCCTCGAGGTCGCGCAGGCCGCCGACTTCGTCCACAAGACCGAGGACGGACTGAACACGGTCCTCTCCCAGGGCGGCACCACGGTCTCCGGCGGGCAGCGGCAGCGCCTCGCGATCGCTCGCGCCCTCGTCCGCCGGCCCGCCATCTACCTGTTCGACGACGCCTTCTCCGCACTCGACCCGGCGACCGACGCCCGCCTGCGCGCGGCGCTCGAACCCGAGACGCGCGACGCGTGCGTGCTCATCGTCGCGCAGCGGGTCTCCACCGTGCAGGACGCCGACCGCATCGTCGTCCTCGACAACGGCGTCATGGTCGATTCCGGGACGCATCTCGGTCTGCTCGGCCGGTGCCGGACGTACTCGGAGATCGTCGAGTCGCAGAGGATGGCCACGATATGACGACTCCGGAAGCGGCGGCACCGTCGCGTCTGCGCACCGTCCGCCGGGTGCTCGGCCTGCTCCACCCGCACCGCTACGCCGTCTACTCGGTGCTGCTCTCCGCCTTCCTCGGCGTCGTGAGCATGTCGGTGGCGCCCTTCGTGCTCGGCCGCGGCACCGACGTCATCTTCGACGGGGTGGTGGGCATGCAGTTCCCCGCCGGACAGACCAAGGAAGAAGCCGTCGCCGGTCTGCGCGCCGAGGGCCGCGACCAGTTCGCCGACATGGTCTCGGGGATGGACGTGGTGCCCGGACTCGGCATCGACTTCTCGGCCCTCGGCCGGATCCTCGTCATCGTCCTGGCGCTGTACCTGCTCTCGTCCGGTCTGATCTGGGTCGCCGCCTACGGCCTCAACGAGATCGTGCAGCGCGTCGTGCGCGACATGCGGTCGCGGATCGAACGCAAGATCCACCGGTTGCCGCTGCGGTACTTCGACACGCATTCGCGCGGCGACCTGCTCAGCCGCGTCACCAACGACATCGACAACGTCGCGGCGGGCATGCAGGAGTCCATCTCCCAGCTCGTCCTCGCGGTGCTGACGCTGCTCGGTCTCGTGGTGATGATGCTGTTCATTTCGCCGATGCTCGCGCTCGTCGCGATCCTGACCGTTCCGGCGTCGGTCGTGGCGACGGCAGTGATCGCGCGTCGCTCGCGCAAGCACTTCCTCTCGCAGTGGGAGACGACCGGCAAGCTCAACGGGCAGATCGAGGAAGCCTTCACCGGGCACGAGCTCATCACCGCCTACAGCCGGACCGCGGAGGTGCAGCGACGCTTCACCGACACCAACGAGTCGCTGTACCAGGCCTCCTACCGCGCGCAGTTCGTGTCCGGACTGGTGATGCCGTTCGTGACCTTCCTCGGCAACGTCGGCTATGTCGTCATCGCCGTGCTCGGTGGTCTGCGGATCGCGTCGGGCACCGCGACGCTCGGTGAGATCCAGGCGATGATCCAGTACTCGCGTCAGCTCGTGCAGCCGCTCGCGCAGATCGGCGCGATGGTCAACCTCCTGCAGTCGGCGTCGGCGTCGGCCGAGCGGGTGTTCGCGGTGCTCGACGAACCGGAGGAGGAACCGGAGGTCGCGGCGCCGACGATGCCGTGGAGCCGGCACGGACTCGTCGAGTTCGAGAACGTCGCCTTCTCGTACACCCCCGATCGGCCGCTCATCGAGAACCTGTCGTTGCGGGCCGAACCGGGTCAGATGATCGCGATCGTCGGACCCACGGGCGCCGGCAAGACCACCCTCATCAACCTGATCCTGCGCTTCTACGAGGTCGACGCGGGCCGGATCCTCGTCGACGGCGTGGACATCCGTTCGATGTCCCGCGACGAACTGCGCTCGCGCATCGGCATCGTCCTGCAGGACACCTGGCTGTTCGGCGGCACCATCCGCGAGAACATCGCCTACGGCAATCCGTACGCCACCGAGAACCAGATCATGTCCGCGGCCAGGATGAGTTACGTCGACCGTTTCGTGCGGGCCCTGCCCGACGGCTACGACACGATCATCGACGAGGAGAACGACGGCAACCTCAGCGCCGGTGAGCGTCAGCTCATCACGATCGCGCGGGCGTTCGTGTCCAAGCCGTCGATCCTCATCCTCGACGAGGCGACGAGCTCGGTCGACACCCGCACCGAACTGCTCGTCCAGCAGGCCACCGCGCGATTGCGCGACGACCGCACCAGCTTCGTCATCGCTCACCGCCTGTCGACCATCCGGAACGCCGACCGCATCGTGGTGATGGAGGACGGACGGATCGTCGAACAGGGCACCCACGAGGGGCTGCTCGAGGCGGCCGGTGCGTACGCGAGGCTGTACGACGCGCAGTTCAAGGCACTCGTGGAGTGAACGCGGGAGACTTCGGCGCGGCCTGATACAAAACATTCCGTCCTCGCGGGCGGGACGGGACACTTCTGGCCATGACGGAGGTGCGGACAACAGCGGTACGGTCACCTCTCGATCTCCTGCGCTCTGCGCGACCGGGGGTCTCCGTGCGATCTGGACGACCGGGGGTCTTCCGGGTCGACGAGACCACACCGGCGGGGTGGATCATGCAGCACCTGCGACGTGGGGGACCGGCGACGCGCACGATGCTCGCCGATTTCACGGGCCTGTCGGCGTCGACGGTCAACCGGGCGGTGACGTCGTTGCTCGAGCACGGGTTGCTGCGCGACCGCCCCGATCTCGCTCCGCGGGGACGGGTGGGACGGCCGCACGTGCCGGTGGAGGTGGACACCGAACGGGGTTTCCTCGCCGGTATCCATCTGGGGGAGCGGGAGACCCGGGTGGTTTCCGGCGACCTGCTCGGACGGGAACTGCACCGGACGACCTTCGCGACACCGGCGTCGGTGTTCGACGTCTTCGCCGCGATCGGTGCGGCGCTGCGGGTGCACGAGTCCCACCAGCGAGGCAGGCAGCCGCTGTGGGCAGGGCTCGCGGTGGGTGGTCTGTACGACGAGCACCGAGGGGCGCTCGACCACCCGCGACTGGGCTGGTGCGAAGCGTCCGTGGACGTGTTGTTCCGGGCGATCGTGCCCACGCCGTACACGGTCGTTCCGTACGTGGAGGCGGTCGCGGAGGTCGAATACCGCCGGTGCGAGAGCGCCTTCCGGCGACGACCCGAGAGCTGGCTGTATCTGTGTGCGGAGGAATCGATCTCGATGGCGTGGCTCGTGGACGGCCTCGCACGGTCCTCGGCCGACGACATCGAATCGTTCTGTGCTGTACTCGAACCGGGGAGTGCCGATGGCACCGACCCGTCGCCGAACCAGGCGGTGCTCCTCGGCCGTGCGGTCGCGCTGGTGCGCGACGTCGTCAATCCCGACGTGGTGACCGTCGGTGGTGAGCTGTTCACCCGACATGGACGGGAGCGCGAGGACGTGTCCGACGGTTACCGGCAGCAGTCGTCGTACAACGATGTGCCGCTGCGGTTCTCGGAAGCCGATGACGATCTGCGGTCGGCGGCGGCGCTCGGTGCGGCGTCGCGGGTGATGTATGTCGACCCGATCGGCGCGATGCAGGCGCGGTGAGACGACAAGGTCTGGCGCATGCCGCTGACCGAGGTGGGGCGTCAGGCCGCTCCCGTTTCGGAAGGTCGGATTCCGGGAGGTCAGTGCAGCACTTCGCGCGCGGTGCGACGGACCGCATCGGTCAGCGCGTCGAGCACGGGGGAGTCCAGCCGCCACCGCTGCCAGTACAGCGGCACGGCGATCGGGTCGTCCGGGGCCAGGCTCACGAGATCGGTCGTGTCGGCGACCATCGCGTCGGGGAGCATGGCCCAGCCCAACCCCAGCCGCGCGGCCTCGACGAATTCGAGGGCGCCCGGAACGTAGTTGCGCGGCGGATTCAGCCGCCGCCGGGTCCGCTTGCGGACGAAGCGATCCTGCATGTCGTCCTTGCGGTCGAAGGTGAGCATCGGGGCCTCCCGCAGTTCGGTGGGGGTCATGCCCTCGGGGAACCAGCGTTCGGCGAAGTCCACGCTCGCCATCGCGTGATAGCGCATGGCGCCGAGCTTCTCGGACGTGCAGCCCTGCACGGGTTCGGGGACGGAGGTGACCGCTGCCATGGCGGTTCCGTCACGCAACAGATCCGTGGAGTGGAACTCGTCCTCGCGATGCAGTTCGAACAGGGCTCGGTAGCGCACGGGCATCCGGGCCAGGGCGCGCAGCATCCAGGTGGACATCGAGTCGGCGTTGACGACGAGCGGGATCGTGGCGTGACTCCCGGTGTCGGCGCCGAGACCGAGTTCCTCGGAGGCGTCCTGCTCCAGCCGCGCGACCTGCCGGGCGAGCCGCATCACCACTTCGCCGGCCGCGGTCGCGCTGACGGGCCGGGTCCGTCGCAGCAGTACCTGACCGACGTGTTGTTCGAGGGACTTGATGCGTTGGCTCACCGCGGACGGTGTGACGCGAAGAACAGCCGCCGCACCCTCGAAAGTGCCCTCGTCCAATACCGTTGCAAAAGTGCGAAGTTGAGCGAAGTCGAGATCCACATTAAGAAACTCTAATGCAGGTACAGCAAAATCAACTGTTCTTATCTCGACAGGATTCCTAGCGTCGATGCCATGTCACTCGTCGTCGCCGGATTCGTCACAGGTCTGTCCCTCATCGCCGCCATCGGTGCGCAGAATGCCTTCGTCCTGCGCATGGCGATCGCGCGACGATTCGTGCTGCCTGTGATCGCGATCTGCGTGATCTCCGACGCCGTGCTCATCACCGCGGGCATCGCCGGGATCGCGACGATCCTCGACCGCGCTCCCGGCGCGATCGACGTGATCCGTTGGGCGGGTGCCGCTTTCCTCATCTGCTACGGACTCTTCGCGGCACGTCGCGCGCTGAAGCCGTCGGCACTGTCCGCTGCCCCGGGCGGTGCCGTCACCATCGGCGCGGCTCTGCTGACCTGTCTGGCGCTGACCTGGCTCAACCCGCACACCTATCTCGACACCGTGCTCATGCTCGGTTCGGTGGCCAACCACTACGGCAACCCCGGCCGGTGGTGGTTCGGTGCCGGGGCGATCACCGCGAGCGTCGTGTGGTTCGCCGCCCTCGGGTACGGGGCCCGCTATCTGCGCGCCTGGTTCGCCAAGCCGTCCTCGTGGCGCATCCTCGACGGTGGCGTCGCGGTCCTGATGCTCGGCCTCGGTGCCGGACTCGTCGCCTCGTCCTGATCACTCATCTGCGTCCCGTGGGGGCGCGGTCGGGCTCGAGATGGCTGAACACCACGACACCGGGCAGCGCCTCGGCGAGATCGGCCTCGATGCGGTCGAGCAGGTCGTGCCCGGCCCGCACCGTCCAGTCGCCCGGCACCCGCACGACGAGGTAGACGAAGCGCTGACGTCCCGACTCGCGGGTGCGCGGCGGCAGGATCGTCACCACCCCCGGTTCCCGATAGCGGTCGAGGACGGCGTTCACCGCCGTCACGTCCTCCGGGGGAAGAACCGCGTCGAGCATGCCGACGACCGCCTGCCGCACGAGGCCGAAACCGATCCGCAGGATGTTCAGGGCGACGAGGATCGCCACGATCGGGTCGAGCACGTCCCACCCGGACAGCGCGACCAGCGCGACGCCGACGAGCACGCCCGCCGACGTCCACACGTCCGTCAGCAGGTGTTTCCCGTCGGCGACCAGCGTGATCGACCGGTGTGCCCGACCCTGCCGGATGAGCAGCAGACCGACCACGAGATTGAGCGCCGACGATCCGGCCGACAGGAGGAGACCGAGTCCGACCTCGGTCACCGGCTGCGGTGAGATCAGGCGCTCGACCGAGGTCCACAGGATCACCGTCGCGGCGGCGAAGACCATGGTGCCCTCGACCGCGGCGGAGAGGTACTCGGCCTTCCCGTGCCCGAAATCGTGGTTCGCATCGGCCGGCTTCGCGGCGAGACGTAGCGCCGCGAGACCGACGAGCGCCGCGACGAGGTTGACCCCGGATTCGAGTGCGTCCGACAACAGACCCACGGATCCGGTGATCCACGCCGCCGATGCCTTCAGCAGCATCGTCGCGAGCGCGGTCGCCACCGACAGCAGCATGAACCGCATCAACAGGCGGTGCTGCTGCGCAGAGGGCACCACCGGTCAGCGCTTGACGAGCGTGAGTTGCATCCCGGTGAGGTCGGTGGCCGTCAGCGCGACGTAGTCGTACTTCGGGGTGGGAACCCACGGCGACAGTCCGAGGGCGTCGATCCGCGCCGCGTCGTCGAAGCTCCGCAGGATCCGGGCGTGTCCGTGCAGCACGACGCTCCATGCGGAGTCCTCGCGGATCTCGTCCACCTCGAAGGCCACCTGCGGGTGCACCGCCAGTTCGGAGAGCTTGCTGCCCTCACCGCTGCGGAAGTACACCGTGCGATCGTCGGTGACGTAGTTGACGGGATAGATCTCCGGTCGTCCGCCGACGACGGTGACGAGGCGGCCCACCTTGCCCGTCGCGAGCAGGTCCCAGCACTGGTCCTCGTCGAGGGGGACGACAGGATCGTCGGTGTTCGGGTTGTCGCGCATCGCGTTCACTCCTCCGGTTCCGCTGCCGTATCCAGCACATCACGAACCGGCTTCCGGCGCAGTGGAACGCTCTGCCGGTTACGGTGAAACCGGCCGTCAGGACCGTGTTCGCCCGATCCGCCGACAGCAGCCCGAACGAGGAGTGCCGATGTCCGCACAGGCTCCCGCGACCACCTCGAGTTGGCACACCCGCGCCGCGACCGACGTCGCCGAGGCGTTCGAGGTCGATCCGCAACGAGGACTGAGCGCGGACGAGGTCGAACGACGCCGCGGCGAGTACGGCCCGAACCTGCTCGACGAGGCGAAGAAGGTGCCGACCTGGCGACGCGTGCTGTCGCTGCTGGCCGACAGGATGACCCTCGTTCTGGTCGTCGCGGCGGTGGTCAGCGCCACCGTCTCCCGTGAGTGGGAGACCCCCGTCGTCATCTTCGCGGTGATCGCGCTCAACACCGTGCTGAACTACGTGCAGGAATCCCGGGCCGAGAGCAGCCTCGCTGCGTTGAAGAAGATGTCGGTGTCCACCAGCCGGGTGCTGCGCGACGGTCGCGGGACGGAGGTGCCGCGCGCCGAACTCGTCCCCGGAGACGTGGTGCTCCTCGAGGCCGGCGACACCGTCCCGGCCGACGGCCGACTCGTCACCGCCGTCCGGCTGCAGGTCGCCGAGGCCGCCCTCACCGGCGAATCCCAGCCCGTCGACAAACAGGTCGACGTCGTCGACGATCCCGACGCACCGCTCGGCGACCGCACCGACATGCTGTTCATGAACACCGAGGTCACACGCGGACGTGCCGCGATGATCGTCACCGGAACGGGCATGCGCACCGAGATGGGAGCCATCGCAACCCTTCTCGGAGCGGCAGGTGTCGAACAGACGCCGCTGCAACGACGCATCGGCCAGCTCGCCCAGGCCCTGACGATCATCGCGATCGTGACGGTGGCGCTGGTGTTCGTCCTCGGACTGCTGCGGGGGCAGACCTGGTCGGATCTCCTCGTCACCGCGGTGTCGCTGGCGGTCGCGACGATCCCCGAAGGGCTCACGGCCGTCGTCGCCTTCACCCTGGCGATGGGAGCCTCACGCCTCGCGGCCCGCGGCGCGATCGTCAAACGACTCGCCGCGGTCGAGACACTCGGCAGCACCACCCACATCTGCACCGACAAGACCGGCACCCTCACCCTCAACGAGATGACGGTGCAGCGACTGCTCGTCGCGGGTCGTGCCTTCCGCGTCACCGGCACCGGGTACGGAACCGACGGCAAGATCCTTGTCGGCGACGGCCTGCCCGCACCGGACTTCACGGACGCACTGCTCGGGATGGGACTGTGCAACGACGCGACCGTGCGCAACGGAATACTGGTCGGCGATCCCACCGAGGGCGCCCTCGTGGTGCTCGCCGAGAAGGGCGGCATCGACGTCGAGGGTGCGCGGGCCGCGCTGAACCGCATCGCGGAGGTGCCGTTCGACTCGGACTACAAGTACATGGCCACCTTCCACACCCTGCCGAACGGCGGATACCGCTGTTTCGTGAAAGGTGCACCGGGTGTGCTCCTCGACCGTGCCACCTCGATCGCCGGTCCCGACGGTCCGATTCCACTCGACGACGACGGTCGCGCGAGGATCCACCGGGCCGTGGAGGCGCTCGCGTCGGAAGGTCTGCGAACTCTCATGATCGCCGGGCGCGACCTCGACGCCGTTCCCCGCGGCGACACCGATGCCCTGCAGGAGAAGGTGGCCGACCTGACGATCCACGCGATCGTCGGCATCGTCGACCCGCCGCGGACCGAAGCCGAGGATGCGATCGCCGTCGCCCACGAGGCGGGCATCTCGGTGCACATGATCACCGGCGACCATCTGGTGACGGCCTCCGCGATCGCCGAGGAACTCGGAATCCGCGGGTCGGCTGCCTCCGGTGCGGATCTCGACAAACTCACCGACGACGAACTGCGCCGGAGGGCAAAGGAATTCGGTGTCCTCGCCCGCGTGGCGCCCCAACACAAGATCAGGTTCGTCGAAGCGCTGCAGGCCGACGGGCAGATCGTCGCGATGACGGGCGACGGCGTCAACGACGCTCCCGCGCTCGAACAATCCGACATCGGTGTGGCCATGGGCATCACGGGAACCGACGTCTCCAAGGGCGCCGCGGACATGATCCTCACCGACGACAACTTCGCGACCATCGTCGCCGCCGTGGCCGAGGGACGCGGAATCTACGACAACATCATCAAATTCGTGAAGTTCCAGCTCACCACGGCGTGGGGCTTCGTCCTGATCTTCCTGACGGCCGGTGTGCTCGGCCTCGCGGGTGGCGCGCCCTTCAGCGCACTGCAGATCCTGTGGGTGAACATCATCATGGACGGACCGCCGGCGCTCGCGCTCGGTGTCGACCCGACCGCCCCCGACGCGATGCGGCGACGACCGCGGCCCGCGAACGAGGCGCTGCTCGAACGCTCCCGGGTCCAGCGCATCCTCGGCCTCGGCATCGTGATGACGGTGGGCACGATCGCGGTCCTGCACTTCGGGCCGGAACTGTTCCCCGACAGTGCATCCGACCCGTTGTTCGCCACCACCCTCGCGTTCACGACATTCGTCTTCTACCAGGTGTTCAACCTGTTCAACGTGCGCTCGGATCTCGGATCGGTGTTCTCGGCGCAGACGTTCACCAACCACACCATCTGGATCGCGATCGGCGCCGTCGTCGTCCTTCAGATCTGCGTCGTGCAACTCGGCGCCCTGCAGGGATTCATGGACACCACCTCGCTCACCTCCGAGCAGTGGCTGCTCGCGGTCGCCGTCGGCTCGTCCGTGCTGTGGGTGGACGAGATCGGCAAGTTCGTCGCCAGGAGGATCGAGGCGCGCAGGGCCGAGCGGGCGGATACGACCTTCCTCACCTGACGATCGGGAGATGGCGGAACTCACGTCGCCACGGGGAGAAGTGTGAGGCCGGACTGCCCCAGAATGGAGGCTGCCCCCGCGTCGCTCCCCAGCGCGCCCGCGTCCCGGCCCGCACGACCTCCGGCTCCGGACCCTCGACAGATCGAAGGTTTCCTCACCGATGACCACCACGGCTTCCGGCCGCCCACTCGACGATCCTGCCCACACCGACTCCGGACATCCCGCGCGCACGCTCGTGATGTGGGCGCTCGCCCTCGGTGGGTTCGGGATCGGAACCACCGAGTTCGTCGCCATGGGGTTGCTCCCCGAGATCGCGACGAGCATCGGGGTCTCCGAACCCACCGCGGGCCACGTCGTCTCCGCCTACGCGGCCGGTGTCGTCGTCGGTGCCCCGCTCATCGCGACGATCGCCGCCCGCGTGCCGCGCAAGACACTGCTGGTCGCGCTGATGGTCGCGTTCACCCTCGGGAACGCCGCCACGGTGCTGGCCCCGAACTACGGTCTGCTCGTCGTCTCCCGCTTCGTCGCCGGCCTGCCGCACGGCGCGTACTTCGGGGTCGCCGCACTGGTCGCGGCGCACCTCGCCGGACCCGGTCGCCGCGCGCGGGCGGTGTCGCTGGTGATGATGGGGCTGTCGGTGGCGAACGTCGTCGGGGTGCCCGCTGCCTCGTGGCTCGGCATGGCGCTGGGCTGGCGCGCGGCGTTCGTGCTGGTCGCGGTGATCGGAGTGGCCACCGTCGTCGCTCTCGCCGCCTGGGTGCCGACACTGTCGATACCGACGACCAGCGTGCGGGTCGAACTCGGGGCGTTGAAGAGCAGCACCGTCTGGCTCACGCTCGCCGTGGCCGTCATCGGCTTCGGTGGTGTGTTCGCGGTGTACACCTACATCAGCACCACGCTGACCGACGTCGCCGGAGTGTCGAGATCGCTGGTGCCGGTCGCGCTGATGCTCTTCGGCGTGGGCATGGTCGTCGGCAATGCCATCGGTGGTCGCGTCGCCGACCGCGGTGTGATCCCCGGCGTCTACGCGTCGATCACCTCGCTCGCGGTGCTGCTCGCGCTGTTCGTCGCCGCAGCCCACAACCCGTGGACCGCCTTCGTGATGGTCTTCGGCCTGGGTGTCGGATGCGCCGCGGTGGGCCCGGCCCTGCAGGTGCGGTTGATGGACGTCGCCGAGGACGCCCAGACGCTCGCGGCGTCGCTGCACCACGCCGCGTTCAACCTGGCCAACGCGTTCGGTGCGTGGATCGGCGGGGTCGTGATCGCGGCCGGGTTCGGCTACACCGCTCCCGCCGCGGTCGGTGTGCTGCTGGCGCTCGCCGGTGTCGCCGTGTTCGCGATCTCCGTCCGCCGCCGCGAGAAGGCCGCACCTTCCCGACGTGATTGGATACGGAAGTGACCGATTCCAGCATTCCGACCCCGCCCGATCCCTTCTTCACGGTCGGAGCGCGTCTCGACAACGGACTCGGCCGCACGGGCACGATCCACACCCCGCACGGAGACATCCGCACCCCGGCCTTCGTCCCGGTGGGCACGAAGGCGACCGTCAAGGCGGTGCTGCCCGAGACGATGGCCGAGCTCGGCTCGCAGGCGCTGCTCGCCAACGCCTACCACCTCTACCTGCAGCCCGGCTCCGACATCGTCGACGAGGCCGGCGGGCTCGGGAAGTTCATGAACTGGCCCGGTCCGACCTTCACCGACAGCGGCGGCTTCCAGGTCATGTCGCTCGGAGCCGGGTTCAAGAAGGTCATCGCGATGGAGTCCGTCGGTGTCCAGAACGACGACGTCATCGCCAAGGGCAAGGAGCGGCTCGCCCACGTCGACGACGACGGGGTGACCTTCAAATCGCACCTCGACGGGTCGCGGCACCGGTTCACCCCCGAGGTGTCGATGCGTATCCAGCACGAGCTCGGCGCCGACATCATGTTCGCCTTCGATGAGCTCACGACTCTCATGAACACCCGCGGCTACCAGGAACGCTCCCTCGAACGGACCCAGGCGTGGGCGGTGCGGTGCATCGCCGAGCACGAGAAGCTCACCGCCGAACGCGCTCGCCGCCCCTACCAGGCGTTGTTCGGCGTCGTGCAGGGCGCGCAGTACGAGGACCTGCGACGACAGGCCTGCCGGGGCCTCGAGTCCATCGTCGGCGAGACCGGCCGCGGATTCGACGGCTACGGCATCGGCGGTGCGCTCGAGAAGCACAATCTCGGCACGATCGTGCGGTGGTGCACCGAGGAGCTGCCCGAGCACAAGCCGCGACACCTGTTGGGCATCAGCGAACCCGACGACATCTTCGTCGCGGTCGAGCAGGGCGTCGACACCTTCGACTGCGTCAATCCGTCGCGGGTCGCGCGCAACGCCGCGATCTACCACCCCGACGGCCGGTTCAACATCAACACCAGCCGTCACCGGCGCGACTTCACGCCGATCGACGAGAACTGCGACTGCCACACCTGCCGGAACTACACGCGCGCGTACATCCACCACCTGTTCAAGGCGAAGGAGATGCTCGCCTCGACGTTGTGCACGATCCACAACGAACGGTTCACGGTGCGCCTCGTCGACGACATCCGGTCGAACATGGAGAACGGCACGCTTGCCGAGTTCAAGGCCGAGACGCTCGGCCGGTTCTACGCGAGCCGGCGTCGGGCCTGAGTCGTCAGGGCGTGAGTCGTCAGGCGTAGGAGGGTTCGCGCTCCTTGACGTACGCGATCACGCGGTAGGTCACCGGGAGCACGACGATCTCGACCAGCGTCTTCCACAGGAACCCGACGATCACGAAGTTGACGAAGTCGGCCCAGGTCGTGATGCCGATGGCCCCTGCGGCGATCGAGCAGAAGATGAGGGTGTCGGCGAACTCGCCGACGACGGTCGACCCGATCAGCCGCGCCCACAGGTGCTTCTCCCGGGTGCGTTCCTTGATGCGGACGAGCACGTACGAGTTGAGCAACTGCCCGACCGCGTACCCGGCGAGCCCGGCGATCAACATCCGGGGCACCACACCGAGGACGTTCTCGAAGGACTCCTGACCGGCGTAGAAGTCGGCCGGGGGCAGCTGCTGCGTGATCCAGAAGCACAGCGCGGACAGCGCGACCGCCCCGAAGCCGTAGAAGACGGCGCGGCGGGTGGCCGCGAAGCCGTACACCTCGCTGAGCACGTCGCCGAGGATGTAGGCGAGAGGGAACAGGAAGAACCCGCCGTCGGTGATGATCGGCAGGATCTGCAGCGGCCCGACGGTGAGTTCGGAGCCGGTGAAGAACGCGATGCCCTTCGTCGCGGAGATGTTGGAGATCATCAGCACCGCGGTGAACAGCACGACGATCCCCGTGTACGGGCTGCGTCCCACGCGCGCGAAGGCGGCGTGGTCGAAGAGGGCGGGGGAGGTGTTCGATCCGTGCTCGGTCACCCGGACATCCAAGCATCTCCGCGGGGTGATCACGAAGTTGCGGACCGTCTGTACGTGCGCGAACACCCCATATGCGACGAACGGGTCCCGTCCTGACGAGGACGGGACCCGGAGCGCACGGGAGATCAGGACTTACGTACCCGGGTGCCGCCGGCGAACTTGTCGTGGAAACCCTGCTTGTTGCCGTCCTGCTCGATGGTGACCGCGATACCGATGTATGCGGCGAGCGACAGCAGACCGGCGAGGAAGCCCAGCAGCGGGACGCCGGTGAGGATCTGCAGCGCGACGAAGGCGTTGCGCTTGGCGGCCTGCTCGAGGGTGGGGTTACCACCGGCAGGGCCGGCGACCGACAAGCCGAGGAGCTTCTTGCCGATCGTCGCGCCCCGAGCGGACTCCATGTACGTCCAGTAGCCGAAGGCGACGACACCGCTGACGACCGTCATGAAGAAGTCCACGAAACCGCTTCCACCGCTCGCGAGGATCATGATCGCGCTCAGGATCCCCATGGGGATACCAACGATGAGGCCGTCGATGATGCGGGCGCCGAGACGCGGGAGCAGTTCCCCCGGGGTGCCGGCACCGAAATTCGGATCCGGGCCGGGGAATCCCGGGCCGCCGAACCCACCGTCCTGCGGCGCCCCGTACTGGGGTGCACCGTACTGAGGAGCGCCGAACTGGGGCGCACCGAATTGGGGCGTTCCGTTCTGCGGGGTTCCGTACTGAGGAGCGCCGTACTGGGGGCCACCGTTCTGGGGCGCGCCGTACTGCGGGAACTGCTGGGTGTAATCGGGCGGGGTGGCGCCGTACGAGGGGGCGCCGGGATGACCGCCCGTCGCCCGAGGATCCTGCTGAGGGGGTGGATAGCCACCAGTGGTCACTTATGTCTCCCTTGTCGCGATCGGCATGGCAACGCGCCACGGTACAGCGTGCCGTGGCGCGTCGGTAGATATGCCTACGGATGCGACGGGAGGGTCCCGCCGGGGTTTGTGTCAGGCCGCTACGGGACCACCCGTGGTGACCCGGTAGGCGTACGTGACGGCGATGATCGACACCGGCACGGTGACCAGCAGGCCGATCAGGCACAACAGGGCACCGAGGAGATTGATGCCGAGCAGTGCGAGGGCGAGCAACACCAGCGTTCCCGCATTCGATTTGACGGCATTGAAGCTCGACTTGATCGCGGTGACGGCATCCTGATTGCGATCGATGACGAACTGCATCGTCCACCACGCGAAGAACGCGAACACCAGGCCCGGGAGGATGCACAGCACGAGACCGATCGACGTGCCGATGCCCACGAGCAGACCTGCGAGGATGACCGCACCGATCGGGCCGATCTGGAGGAACGTCCCGAAAGCGGGGCGCTGCCCGTCGGTTTCGGCCAGCGCACCGCGCACGAAGGCGGCCTGGATCAGGTATCCGACGATCGCCGAGACGATGCTGCCGATGGCGCTCAGCAGGGTGAAGTCCGTCGCCTCACCGGTGAAGTCGAACCCGTTGAAGATGCCGCTGATCAGGCCCTGGATGACGAACGCGGCAAGCATGAAGACGATCCACACGCCGGCGTTACCGCTGAACTTCGACCAGCCGTAGGAGATCGCGTCGCCGACACTCAGCTGATTCGGAGGCGGACCACCGAAGCTCCCGGCGCCGTACGCACCCGGAGGGGGCGGGTAGTCACCACCCGACGGGGGAGGCGGATAGTTCCCCGGCGGCGGGTAGGACCCACCCGGCGGCGGGTAGTTGCCACCCGAGGGCGGGGGGTAGTTCCCCGGAGGGGGGTAGTTGCCGGGCGGCGGATAGTTCCCACCCGGCGGGGGAGTGCCACCGCCCGAGGGCGGCGGATAGCTTCCGGGTGGCGGATAACCACCCGGGTTCTTCGGATCCTGATTCGGGTCGTAACCACCGGTGGTCATGGCTGCCTCTCGTCTCCGGGATCGGACACTTCCGAGAGAGTACGGACATCACCTCGGGTCCGCATCCGCTATGTCCGCATCGTGTCCTATCGGATGCCTTCCTCCGACGGGGTGAACACCCACGGATCGCGGGGGAGTCTCACGGGATTCCAGCGGTCCAGCAACAGTTCCGGCGACACGGGCTCGCCGGGGTCGGCGAGTCGCAGCGACACGGCGATCGTGCCCAGCACGTCGGCGGCCGTGTGACCGAGCGCGAGCTGATCGGCCAGTGTCACCGCGCCGTCCCGTTTGGCCAGTCGCTTACCCTCCTTGTCGAGCGCGAGCGGCACGTGCGCGTAGACGGGTTCCGACAGTCCGAGAAGGTGTGCGAGACAGGCCTGCCGGGGCGCGGAAGTGAGCAGGTCGTCTCCGCGTACCACCTGATCGATGCCCTGGTCGGCGTCGTCCACCACCACTGCGAGGTTGTACGCGGGGGTTCCGTCGTTGCGGCGCAACACGAGATCGTCGACGATGCCCGTGAAATCTCCGTGCAGCAGGTCGTGGACGGTGAACCACTCCTCGGTCGCCCGCAACCGGATCGCGGGGGCGCGGCCGGAGGCCCGGCGCTCGGCCCGCTGCTCGTCGGTGAGGTTGCGGCAGGTGCCCGGATAGGCGCCCGCAGGGGCGTGGGGTGCGGAGGTGGCCTCGAGGATCTCGCGTCGGGTGCAGTAGCACTCGTAGGTCAGACCGGCCTGCTCGAGCCGCGCGATCGCCTCGTCGTACAGGCGCCGGCGGCGGGACTGGTGGACCACCCGGCCGTCCCAGTCGAGACCGATCGCCGCGAGATCCGCGAGCTGGCGTTGCTCCGCGCCGGGACGCACCCGGTCGAGATCCTCGACGCGGACCAGGAACCGACGGTTGGTCGACCGCGCGAACAACCACGCCAGGACGGCGGTGCGCAGATTGCCCAAGTGCAGGTCGCCGGAGGGACTCGGTGCGAAGCGACCCGCTCCTGCTTCGTCCTCGTCCGAAAGTGACACCCGTGCACTCTATCGAGCGACCCCCAGGAGTACCGCTCGCTGGGCGTGCACGACCTCCCGGATCGCCGCGACCGCGGCCGCGACCTCCGGCTGCCGCAGCGTCTCCGAGCGTGCGACGAGCCAGTAGGCCAGACGCGCCTCGACCTCGCCGGGCAGGACCCGGACGAGATCGGGGTGCCGATCGGCCATGAAGCACGGCAGCAGACCGAGTCCTCCGGCGGCGCGGGTCGCTTCGACGTGCACGAACACGTTCGTCGAGCTGATCGAATCCTGCATGTCGGGGGCGATGCGCCGCGCGACGTCGAGATCGTCGACCTGCAGCATCGAATCGATGAAGTACACGAGGGTGTGCTCACGCAGGTCGCGGACCGACGACGGGGAGCCGTGCGTGGCGAGATAATCGCGCGAGGCATACAGGCCCAGGTTGTAGTCGGCGAGACGGTGCGCTTCGGCCCGATGCACCTGCGGGCGTCCCACGACCACCTCGATGTCCATGCCGGACCGCTGCTGTGAGGCGCGACGGGTGGTCGCGACGATCTCGACGGAGATACCCGGATGGCGTTGCCGCACGAGCGCGCCGGCCGGGGCGGCGATGTAGGCGCTGAAGCCGTCGGTGGCGGAGATACGCACGACGCCCTCGAGGCGGCGCTCACCCCGGGGGTTCCGCAGACTTCCGACCGCGGCCTCGATGCGTTCGGCGGCCTCGAGCGCCTCGCGACCGCGGTCGGTCAGTTCCCATCCCGCCGCCGACCGCGTGAGCACGCGACCGCCGAGGCTGCGCTCGAGCGCGGCGATCCGCCGGGAGATCGTGGTGTGGTTGACGCCCAGGTCGTCGGCGGCGCTGGTGAACCTGCCACTGCGCCCGACGGCGAGCAGGACGAGGAGGTCATCGGCCGAGGGCACGCTCATGTGTGCAGCTTTGCAGATCGCATCTGCGAATCGCGTCATTGTGGATGCAAATGTGCGTACCGATACTCGGCATATGTGTTTGGAAGTGTTCCCCGTCACACAGCGTCCCGGGAGGGTGCAGGCATGAGCGTCGAACAGGCACGAACGGATGGACCGGAGAGTTCACCGTCGGCATTGCGCAGGGTCGTCGGTGCGTCCATGGCGGGCACCGTCGTCGAGTGGTACGAGTTCTTCCTCTACGGCACCGCCGCGACCCTCGTCTTCGCCAAAGTCTTCTTCCCCGACGGCGGCAACGAACTCGACGCGATCATCGCGGCGTTCGTCACCTACGCCGTGGGCTTCGTCGCCCGGCCGCTCGGTGGGATCGTCTTCGGCCACTTCGGTGACCGGTTCGGACGCAAGCAGCTGCTGCAGACCAGCATCATCATGGTCGGCGTCGCGACCTTCCTGATGGGCTGCCTGCCGACCTTCGGTGCCATCGGGTACTGGGCGCCGGCACTGCTCGTGACGCTCCGGTTCATCCAGGGCTTCGCGGTCGGCGGCGAGTGGGGCGGCGCGGTACTGCTGGTCGCCGAACACAGCCCCAATCGCTCGCGCGGATTCTGGTCGTCGTGGCCGCAGGCCGGTGTGCCGATGGGCAATCTCCTCGCGACGATCGTCCTGCTCGTCCTCACCACCACGTTGCCCGAATCGGCCTTCCTGTCGTGGGGCTGGCGAGTCGCGTTCTGGCTCTCGGCCGTCATCGTGCTGATCGGCTACTACATCCGCACCAAGGTCACCGACGCCCCGATCTTCCTCGAGGCGCAGCAGGAGGCCGACAAGCTGAAGGAGACGTCGTTCAACGTCTTCGAGGTGCTCGAGCGCTACCCGCGCGGCGTGTTCACGGCCATGGGCCTGCGGTTCGCCGAGAACGTCATGTACTACCTCGTCGTCACCTTCTCGATCACCTATCTGAAGATCGTCGTCGGTGCCGACACCAGCCACATCCTGTGGTGGATGCTCGCCGCGCACGCCGTGCACTTCGTGATCATCCCGATGGTCGGACGACTGTCGGACACGCTGGGACGCCGTCCCGTCTACATGATCGGTGCCGTCACCGCCGGTGCCTGGGGCTTCCTCGCCTTCCCGATGATGGACACCGGCAACAGTGCGTGGATCATCTCGGCGATCGTCATCGGACTCGTCTTCCACTCGTTCATGTATGCGGGGCAGCCGGCGATCATGGCGGAGATGTTCCCGACCCGCATGCGCTACTCGGGCGTCTCCCTCGGCTACCAGGTCACCTCGATCGTCGCAGGGTCGCTCGCCCCGATCATCGCCGCGAGTCTGCTCAGCCGCTTCGAGTCGTCGGTCCCGATCTCCTTCTATCTGCTCGGCTCGTCGCTGATCACGATCGTCGCGGTGATCGTGGCCCGGGAGACGAAGGGCATCTCGCTGCGCGACATCGACGCCGCGGACGCGGAAACGGTCGCCCAGAAGAAGGCCGCCGAGAACGCCAGGATCTCGGCATGAGGGCCCGCACCGCACTCGTGACCGGTGGTGTCGGCGGGATCGGGGCGGCCTGCGCCCGCGCCCTCGCCCGGCAGGGAGTCCGCGTGACCGTCGCCGACGTCGACGAGGTCGCCGCGAAGACGCTCGCCCACGAGATCGGGGGAGAGGCGTGGGGTGTCGACCTGCTCGACACCGACGGCCTCGACGGTCTCCGCCTCGACGTCGACATCCTCGTCAACAACGCCGGCATCCAGGTGGTGCGGCCGGTGGAGGACTTCGCCCTCGCCGACTTCCGCCGCATCCAGACGCTCATGGTCGAGGCGCCCTTCCTGCTCGTGAAGGCCGCGCTGCCCGGCATGTACGAGCGAGGCTTCGGCCGGATCGTGAACATCTCGTCGGTCCATGGGCTGCGGGCGTCGGCGTTCAAGGCCGGGTACGTCACTGCCAAGCACGGCCTCGAGGGGTTCTCCAAGGTCGTCGCGCTCGAAGGCGGTCCCCGTGGCGTGACGAGCAACTGCGTCAATCCGGGTTACGTCCGCACCCCGCTGGTGGAGAAGCAGATCTCGGAACAGGCCCGCGCGCACGACATCCCGGAGGATCGCGTGCTCTCGGATGTGTTGCTCTCCGATCAGGCGGTGACCCGGCTGGTCGAGCCGGAGGAGGTGGCCTCGCTCGTGTCGTGGCTGGCCTCCGACGAAGCCGGGATGGTCACCGGCGCGTCGTACACGATGGACGGCGGCTGGTCGGCCCACTGACAGGACGGTCCGACTCAATCACCGACCCGCGTCCCGGATTCCGGGGCGCGGGTCAGTGCGCGTCGGCGCCGTCGAGGACGAGCTGGACCTGGGCGTGCAGAGCGTGGGTCAGATACTCGCGCGGGTAGAGCTCGGGGCTCGCCGCCGCGTCGAGTGCGAGCCCGTTCGCGGCCGAGAGCAGCAGAGCGGCCCGGGTCTCCGGGTCGGGTGTACCGGCGCGGATCAATACGCGCGCTATGCCCGTGCGGATCGTGAACAGGGTGGCGGTGCGGATGGCGCTCAGCGTGGGGGAGGTGACCGCCCGCACGGCGAACGCCGACATCACGTGCACCTCGCTGCCACGTTCCTCGTCGAGGGGGAGCAGCTGGCTGAGCGCGGAGAACAGGGTGCGCGCCGGATCGATGTCGGGATCGACGTTCGTCAGCCGGTTCAGCACCCGGTCCGAGAGCGTGCGGAACGAGTACGCGAGCATCTCGTCCTTGGTTGGGAAATGGTGCTGCACCGCCCCGATCGAGACCCCTGCCTCGTTGGCCACCTCCCGCACACTCGCCGCGTCGAGACCGTTGCGTGCGGCCACGTCGAGCAGGGCCGCAGCAAGCCTGGTGGGGCTGGTGGTGATGTAGGGGCGCGTGCGCATGGGGAGCACCGTAGCCGAGCTCTCCACCATACGAACGTACGGGAGGCGGGAATCACACCCCGTCGGTGAGCTCGCGATCTGAGAGGAAACGGACCGACACCGTCAGGGCGGCTGCGAATGCCGCTGCGATCCACAGGGCGTGCAGCCCCAGCACCCGGTGGGCGAGCGCGCCGAGAACGGCGCCCGTCACCAGGCCGCCCCACAGGCCCAGATAGGGCAGCCAGCTCCAGCGCGGACCACCGAAGAACGCCGCCGCGATCCGCTGCCCGATCTTGACCAGCGCACCCGTCATGTAGGTCAGGGCGATGGTCGTCTCCCCGAGCCGCCGGAACACCGAGTTCTCCGTTCCCATGGCCAAGGTCATCGCGATCACGGCGACCGGCGTCCAGTCCACGAAGACGGCCGCGGCGGCAATCGTCAGCAACACGGTCACCGTCGCGAGGACGGCGGTCTTGCGGGTCCGTCGGTCTCGGTCGGTCAGTTCCGCTACCACGCTGCCGAGAATCACTCCGAGCACGAACAGCGCGAGCACACCGCCGATGAGGGTGACCGTCTGCCACGCACCGTCGGCCGTCCCGACCGCGAAGCGCGTGGAGTTGCCGCTCATGAACGACACGAAGACGCCGCCCAGGGTGATGAAACCGAGGGCATCGATGAACCCTGCGAGAGAGGACAACGCGATCGCGAGTCCCTGCAACTGCCTGCCGTAACCGACCACCAGACGATAGTAGGAACCGTTCCCGCCGGATGCCGACGACGTCGGCTCGCGGATACTTACGCGGTGTAACGACCGGGCGTTGTGGGCGCGATGGACAAGGGGAGCCGTCCGGCGCTGTCGTTCTCAGGAGTTCCCTCGATGTCCTTGCCCCGCTTGTCGTCCCGGCTGTCCCTGCTCGTCGTCGCGACGGTCGCGGGTCTGACCCTCACCGGTTGTGATTCGACCGCCGAGGACACTTCCGTCGCTCCGGCGGCGACTTCCGAACGGTCCCCGGTGCCGAGCTCCGAAACCCCCACGACGACACCGTCCCCCACCACGACGCGCTCCACCTCGACGACCGCACCGAACCCGGCAGCGTCGGCGGATTCGTCGGAGGCCCTGGCCCGGCTGGCGACCCTGCCGATCAAGGGGCGCGCGCCCAAGACCGGGTACAGCCGCGACCTGTTCGGCCAGGCGTGGAGCGACGACGTGTCGGTGGAGTTCGGGGGCAACGGCTGCGACACCCGCAACGACATCCTGCGACGCGACCTCGTCGATATCGTCTACCGGCCCGGTACCCGCGACTGCGTCGTCGCGTCGGGAACCCTGAACGACTTGTACACCGGTACGACGATCGCGTTCACCCGCGGGCAGGACACCTCGACCGCGGTGCAGATCGACCACGTCGTCGCGTTGTCGGACGCGTGGCAGAAGGGAGCGCAGCAACTCGACGCGGGCACCCGGGCCGATTTCGCCAACGACCCGCGCAACCTCCAGGCCGTGGACGGGCCGACCAACCAGCAGAAGAGCGACGGCGACGCCGCCACCTGGCTGCCGCCGAACCGCGCGTACCGCTGCACGTATGTCGCGCGGCAGATCGAGGTCAAGGCGATCTACGGCCTGTGGGTGACGCAGGCCGAGCACGACGCGATGGCGCGGGTCCTCACCGAATGCGGAGGTGGGGCTCCCGCAGCTGCACCCGCGCCCACCACGACGACGCGCCAGGCGCCCGCACCTGCGCCGGCACCCTCGCCGGCTCCTGCACCTGCTCCTGCTCCTGCACCTGCACCCGCCCCCGCCGAGCCGGCCCCTGCTCCGGCGGAGGTGTATTACAAGAACTGCGCGGCGGCCCGGGCCGCGGGAGCCGCACCGCTGTATGTGGGAGAGCCCGGCTACCGGCCGAAGATGGACGGTGACGGGGACGGCGTCGCCTGCGAGTAGCACACTGCAGCGCCTGCGAGTAGCGCACCGCCGTGATCTCTCGGTCAGCTGAAGCGGTGGGTGAGATTGCGGCGCATGCGGTGCAGCTCGCGGAGCTGGGCGCCCAGCCGCTGGACCTCGGCGTCGAACCGGCGCGCCCGGTCCACGGCCCCCACCCGGTGTTCGGCGAGGGCTTTCTGTCCGGTCTTCTCGATGGCTGCGGACACCTCGTCGATCTCCCGGTCCAGCATCTCCACCCAGACCGAAGCCTGCTCGTGGTCGGCGTCGCCGGCGAGCGGGAAATTGTCGTCCGCGGTCACGAGACGCATCGTGCCCGAGATCGGCCCGGTACGCGAACAGGGGGACCGGAAAAGCAGAAACCCCGTGGGACGCTGTGCGCCCCACGGGGTTCCGTGGCGGAGGATAGGGGATTTGAACCCCTGAGGGCGTTAACCCAACCCGCGTTCCAGGCGAGCGCCATAGGCCACTAGGCGAATCCTCCGTGGGGAAGCATACCGAATGGAGACCCCAACTTGCCAAACGGGCACGTCGCACCCTGATTCAGGGGTGCTGCGGGGGCGGGTTCGCCGCCGAGGCGCTCGTTCCTCTACACTTGCCGATGGATCCCGCGCGGCGCGCATCCTGTGAACTCCCCCAGGGCCGGAAGGCAGCAAGGGTCAACGGGCTCTGCCGGGTGCGCGGGGTCCTCTTAATTTCCGCCGATGCCCGTGTCGCCGTGCACGGTGAAAGGTCCCTCCGCATGCCTACGCAGACCCAGTACGGGTTGATGAGCCATGAGGAACTCGTTGCAGAGCACGAGCGCCAGTCCGCCAACTACGAACGGTTGAAGTCGGAGAAGCTGACGCTGGACCTGACCCGCGGCAAGCCCTCGCCCGAGCAGCTCGACCTCTCCGCGGAGTTGCTGTCGCTGCCGGGTGCCGACGACTTCCGCGACGGCAGCGGCACCGACACCCGCAACTACGGCGGCCTCACCGGCCTGCCCGAGCTGCGCGCGATCTTCGCCGAGCTGCTGAACATCCCGGTCGAGAACCTCGTCGCAGGAAATAACGCGAGCCTCGAGATCATGCACGATCTCGTCGTCTGGTCGTTGCTGCACGGCACCGTCGACTCGCCGCGCCCGTGGTCGCAGGAGTCGGTCGTCAAGTTCCTGTGTCCGGCGCCCGGCTACGACCGGCACTTCGCGATCACCGAGTCGCTCGGCATCGAGATGATCCCCGTGCAGCTGCGCGAGGACGGCCCCGACGTGCGGTTCATCGCCGATCTCGTCGCGAACGACCCGCAGATCAAGGGCATGTGGGCTGTGCCGACCTACTCGAACCCCAACGGCGCGGTGTACTCCGAGGAGGTCGCCCGCGAGTTGGTGTCGATACCGACGGCCGCTCCCGACTTCCGCATCTTCTGGGACAATGCCTACGCGGTGCACCCGCTCACCGAGCACCTCGCGCCCGCGATCGACATCCTCGGTCTGGCCGCGCAGGCCGGTCACCCGAACCGCGTGTTCGCGCTGGCGTCCACCTCGAAGATCACCTTCGCCGGTTCGGGCGTGAGCTTCTTCGGCAGCTCCACCGAGAACCTCGCCTGGTACCAGAAGTACCTGGGCATCAAGACCATCGGTCCCGACAAGGTCAACCAGCTGCGTCACCTGCGCTTCTTCCGCGACGCCGACGGTGTGCGTGCCCACATGGCCACGCACCGCGAGATCCTCGCGCCGAAGTTCGCGCTCGTGCGCCGCATCCTCGAGGAGCGTCTCGGCACGTCGAAGGTCGCGTCGTGGACCGAGCCCGAGGGCGGCTACTTCATCAGCCTCGATGTCGTCGAGGGCACGGCGGCCCGCGTCATCGCCCTGGCGAAGGAGGCGGGTATCGCGCTGACGGGTGCCGGTTCGGCGTTCCCGTACAAGAAAGACCCCGAGGACAAGAACATCCGCCTCGCACCGAGCTTCCCTTCGCTCGGTGAGCTCGAGAAGGCCATGGACGGTGTCGCGACCTGCGTGCTGCTGGCCGCAGCGGAGAAGGCGCTCGCCGACAAGTAGTGCGTGGGTAGGTACGCAACGCGAGGACGAGGCTCGCAACATCGGCAGTCACTGCCGGCGTTGCGAGCCTCGATTCTTTGTTGCGTACCTCCGTCGACAAGAATCTGCACTCCGGGTGTGAGTTTGTTCCCAGCCTGTGGATAAGGTTGTGCACAACACGTGGACGGGCGGTGGACAACTCGGATCGGCCCTGGTCGGGGCATTCTCGGTGCCCGCCGTCACCACGACTTGCTTTCCCCTACCGACCTGACATACTCGCTGGTCAGGGTCGCCGCATACCGTGCGGCGGGTTCGGAAGTGGTGAGTGTGATGGAAAACCGCGCTCTCGTGAATTCCGGAGTCGGCGTATCGGCCGTCGGATCTGTCACGGGGTGTCTCGGTGTACTGAAGGTGTTCCTACTGGCGCTCGACATCGAGGCGGCGCCCGAGACGCCCCCGCGGGTCCCACCCGTCGAGAAGGTGGAGCCCTTCCTGCCGGCACGCATCGCCGAGCAGCCCGAGGCGGACCACGGTGTGCGTCCGCCGTGCCTGCTCGCGTTCCGGCACGTCGTCGACCCGACACGACCGGAGATCTCGTTCGGTGCGTCGACGGGGTCGCTGCGTGAGGCGCCGGACACGACCCGACCGTATGTGGGACACCCCGCGACGTGCGTGTCGCTGTGGGACGTCCCCGGCCACGGTCTCGTCCTGGCGCTGGAATCGCTGTCGGACCACGGGTCGCCGCTCGTCGACTGGCGCAGCGACCCGCTGCAGGACCGCGACGGCGCCGGTCTGCGCCCGGTGCTCGGCGAGTTCCTCGCGCCCTTCGAACTGACCGCCGACGCCTGCCTGAACGACGTGTTTCCCGGACTGAACAGGCGGTTGTGTGCGCCGACGACCTATCAGCCCCTGCACGAACTCGTCGTCCACCGCCACCGGGGAGTCGGCGATCGCGAGGTCGCCGAGGGCATGGTCGTGGAAGTGGTCTCGAGCGGCGGCGAACGCGTCCGCTCGCTCGTCGACGGCCCGCGCATCGGACCGGAGGCCCGCGCGGCGGCACGGTCCTGGGGTGTGTTGTGGAAGTGGGACCGGGTTCCGCTGGTGGACCGGCCCGTGCAGCCGGGAGCCACCATCGCCGTGCGGGAGGACTCCGGTGCGGTGCTGTTCGACCTCGAGGCCACCGCCCTCGGCAGCGACTATGTCGGGCACGGCACCCGCGAGATGATCTACGGGCTCATCCCGTGGGTGGCGGTGCGGGCCCGGGCCTCCGCCGACTACTGGACGACCATGGAGCATCTGCGCCACCCCGACGGGCTCGGCGGCGATCGGCTGGCCGCGGTCCTCGACGACATCGCGATCATGCAGGCGCGCCGGATGGAACGGGCCCTGCTGCGCAAGGAATCGATCCACGACGACCGGTTCCACTCGTGGACGCAACCCACCCAGCTGCGAGCACTCATGGCCGGCCGGGTCGCCGACGAGTTGGCCGAACTCGACGCGGAACTGTCCGAGGCCGTGGACATCGTCGAGCACGCCCTGCTGCGCAGTGCCGAGTTGCGCGGTGCGAGGCATACCCGCTTGGCCAAGGGCTGGTCCGCGGCGGCGTCGGTCATCGCCGTCGTGGCGTTGTTCGCCGCCCTGGCCGCCGTTCCGGACACCTCGCAACCGACGCTGTTCCCGCACTGGCTGCATGCTCTGACCACGTCGATCGCGCTCACCCTGGGCATCGTGATCGCGGTGGTCGTGTGGCGCCGCCCCTGACGCGCAGGGCATGATCGTCTGCATGTCCTCGACGCTGAACCTGGTCGGAGATCCCGACGCCGACGCACTGCTGGCCGAGAACCCGCTGGCGCTTCTCATCGGCATGCTGCTCGACCAGCAGGTGGCGATGGAGGTCGCGTTCGCGGGACCGAAGAAGCTCGCCGACCGTCTCGGCGGTCTCGACGTGTACCGCATCGCGTCGGCCGACCCCGACGAGTTCGTCGCGGTGTGCGCGCAGCAACCGGCCGTCCACCGGTTCCCCAAGTCGATGGGACAGCGGATCCAGGCGCTGTGCGCGGCGATCGTCGAGGACTACGACGGCGACGCCTCCGCACTGTGGACGTCCGGCGACCCGGACGGCAAGGAAGTGCTGCGGCGGCTGAAGAAGCTGCCGGGCTACGGCGACCAGAAGGCACGTATCTTCCTGGCGCTGCTCGGCAAGCAGATGGGTGTGCGGCCCGAGGGATGGCGCGAGGCCGCCGGCGACTATGGGCACGAGGATGCGCGCCGGTCGATCGCCGACGTCGTCGACGAGCAGTCGCTGCGCGAGGTGCGCGAGTTCAAGAAGTCGATGAAGGTAGCGAAGAAGTCATGAGACGCGTCGCAGCGGTGTGCGGCGCCGCCGTCGCCTTCGCCGGGGGAACCGTGGGCGTGGCCTCGGCCGGCGGGGGAGACGACCGGGTCGTCCTCCGGCCCGGCGACGGGATCGTGTTCTCCGCGGAGCCGACACCGGGTTGGTGTTCGGTGGCGGCGGTCGGGCACGACGACGCGGGTCGGCTCGTCGCGATCACGGCGGGGCACTGCTATCAGACGGGATCGTCGCCCGTCTGGAAGGTCGAGGAGCAGCACCGCGGGCCGATCGGAACCGAAACGGACGTCGCGAGTACGGGTTCGGTCGATCAGCTGGGATTTCCCACCGACGAGATTGCCGACTACGCGGTGGTCCTGCTCGACGAGACCCGCGTGCGGGGATCGAACACGTCGGTGCCCAACGACCGGGGAGAGCGAGTCGTGCTCGAATCGGTCGCGGCGTTCGGCGAAGGCGAGCTGCCGGCCGGAACACATTGCGCGGCAGGGCGGAGCACGTCGGTGGCCTGCGCGACCGGCGATGTGCGGGTGGACGGGAACCTGATGTCCTCGCCGCTGCTCATGCGACCGGGCGATTCCGGCGGGCCGCTCGTGCGTACCGAGACGGGCGAATGGATGGGACTGTCGGTGGGTTACCGGTTCCCGCAGACCGCGGTCTCCGACGACCGGCAGGTTCCCGACACGAGGTTCGCCGCCTACCAGCGGGCCGACCGGATCCTCGCCGAGATCGACGCGCGCGACGGGATCGGCTCGGGGTTCCGTCTCGTCGACACCCCCTGACCGATCCCGCCCGCGTTACCGTCAGAGCTTCTCGAAACGTGGAATCAGGTGTTCGGCAACGTTTTTCGCCTCGTCGATGAGCGGCCATCCGGCGAGGATGAGGGAGGTCGGTCCGGTCGCATCGCGCAGGGTGCGCACATGGCCGGTGATCTCGTCCGGGTCGCCGACGTAGTAGACGGCCGACGATCCCGTGGCGAAGATGTCCAGCGGTGACCACGCGGTGATGCCCGCGTAGAGGCCGTCGCCGAGATACAGGTCCTCGGGTTCGGGCAGCTTGCCGGCGTTGATGGTGTCGACCCAGCCCTGCCGCTGCGCGTCGCGCGCGGTGAAGGTCTTCAGATCCTGCTTGCCGTGCGTGCGGCGGCGCACCGCCCGGTCGAGCACGTCCTGGATCTGCTCGATGCCGGCCTTCTCGAACAGCGACCGGAACCGTTCGAGTGCCTCGTCCCGATTCGGACGCACGATGACGCCGGACAGAGCGCCGAAATCGGTGTACTCGCGCCCCTCCGTTGCAGCGGATTCGCTTGCAGCGGTGAGCTTCTCCGTGACGAACGAGGTCTCGCGCAGCATGATAAGGTAGGCGTCGAGTACCTTGCCGGCGTTCTGCAGACCGGCGGGGGAGTCGCCCGTTCCCCACAGCGGGACCGAGTGGTCCGCAGGAGCATCGATGCGCAGCGGGGTGTTGGGGAAGTTCGACGCGGTGCCCTCGGCATAGATGCGCCGGAACTCCGCCCAGTACTTCTCACCGAGCTCGTACCGACGGTCGTGCTCGACGTTCATGTCGTACTTGGTGAGGATGTTCTCCCGGCCGTTGACCGAGTTGATCATCAGGCGACCGCCGCTGAACGCGTCGAAGGTCAGGGCCTTCTCGGCGAGCAGTCGCGCGGGCGTCATGTTCGCGTAGATCGCGACGAGGAACTTCATCCGGCTGGTGTGCGCCGCAGCCCAGGTCGCCGAGATGAAGGGGTCGTTCGGCCAGGTCGCGACGAGCGCACCTTCGAAGCCGCCGTCGTCGATGGTCTTCGCGAGTTCGATCTGCCGCTGCCCGTCCACCGGGTACAACCCGCCGGGGCTCCAGGGGTAGTCGCCGTCGGCCTGGGTGAGATACCAGAAGGTCTTGATGGGCATTACTTCGTGTCCTTCGAGGGGAGTTCGAACGGTTCGACGCGGGCGCGGGCGCGCAGCGTGCCGGCGTCCACGGCGAACAGGGCGTCGAGGTAGGCGACGGCGAAGGAGCCGGGGCCGGTGGAGTTCTCCTCGGCGATCTCGGACGCCACGGCGACGTGCGTGTGGGCGGCCGCGAGGCCGACGAGAGGGGTCTCCGCGACCGCGAGATAGCCCGCGACGAGTCCACCGAGGGAGCATCCGGTGGAGGTCACGCGCGGCAACATGGCGCTGCCGCCGGCGATGCGCAATCCGACGATCCCGCCGTCGCGGTCGCGGCCGACGAGGTAGTCGACGGGACCGGAGGCCGACACGGCGTCCGCGCGGTCGAGCAGCGCGAGCGCGGCAGGCACGGCAGCAGCGGCTTCGTCGGCGCTGTCGACGCCGCGCGTGTCACCGCCCAGACCGGCCAGCGCGATGATCTCGGAGGCGTTGCCGCGGATCGCGGTGGGACGGAACTTCAGCAGGTCGGCGGCGAGAGAGGTGCGCCACGCCAGTCCGCCCACGCCCACGGGATCGAGGACCCACGGGGTGCCGGCGTCGTGCGCGGCCTCGGCCGCGCGGGTGAAGGCCACCGAGGTCTCGTCGAAGGGCGTGCCGAGGTTGACGAGCACTCCACCGGCGATGCGCGCGAAATCGCCTGCCTCGTGGGCGTTGTCGATGTGCGCGTTACTGGCGCCTGCGGCGAGCAGTACGTTGGTGAGGAAGTTGGCCGAGACGATGTTGGTCAGCGAGTGCACCAGCGGCGTCTGCGCGCGCAGGGCGTCGAGGGTGACGGCGAGATCATCGACGGTGGGGGTCGTGGTCACGGGAGATCCTGTCGGGAGGAGGGGAGGGGACGAAGCGGGTCAGGATCGCGGACATCGCATCATGCGTCGCCCTTCCCTTCTACGAGTGTCCGCACGGGGAGTGCGGGGTCGGCGGTCCACTCCTCGAGGGATCCGTCGTAGACGGCGATGTCGTCGTGGCCCGTCCGGACCAGTGCGAGCGCCACCAGGCAGGCCGAGACGCCGCCACCGCAGTAGAGGATCAGGGGCCGGGAGGTATCGGCGAGGGCCTGCTCGGCCAGCTCGGCGATCCGATCGGTGCTCCGCAGGACGCCGTCGGCGAGCAGGCTCTTGGCCGGCAGGTTCCGGCTCCCGCCGATGTGCCCGCGGCGCGCGTAACGAGTGGTGGCGGTGCCTGCGAACTGCTCGGCGTCGAGCGCGCAGACGAGGGTGCCCGGTGCGTCACCGGACACCACGGCGAGCACGTCGTCGCGATCGCGCCACAGGCCGTGGTCGGGCAGCCCGGTCCGGGATGAGATGGCAGTGCGCTCGGCGGCGTCGCCGGTTTCCACGGGCAGGTCGAGTGCGGTCCAACGGGCGAGGCCGCCGTCGAGGACGCGGGCGGAGACACCGATGTTGCGCAGCATCCACCACAACCGGGACGCCCAGGTCATGCCGCCGTCGTCGTAGATCACGAGGTCGGTGTCGGGGGTCACGCCGAGTTCGGTCAGGGCGGCCGCGAGGTCGTCCGGGGCGGGGCGGGAGAAGTGCAGGTCGGTGCCGGGGGCGCTGAATCCGCCGAGCAGGTCGGCGTGGACGGAGCCCGGGATGTGCGCGGCGCGCCAGGTCGCGTAGCCGGATTCCGGACGGTAGTCGCCGTCGAAACGGGGCTTCGGGAAGGTGACCGTCGCGTGCAGGACCGTGTGGGCGCCGGGGTCGCTCGCGAGCTCTTCGGCGCTGATCAGCACCTGTTCGTCCCGGAAAGCCGCCTCGGTCACGCGTTGGGTCCTCTCGTTGTGTTCGAGGAGCGACGCTAAACGACGAATAACGTATACGCAAGTATTCGTAAGTCCACGGTGGCATAATCGGCGCACGTAAACGGCATGCCTACGGAGGGTGTAGATGACCGAGCAGGACGCGACGGCCGAGCTGGAGAGCTCTCTTCTCGTCGAATCGCCCACCGGGCGCGACGACCAGACCTCCAAGCAGTACCTGCGCCTGCGCTCGGACATCCTCGCGGGGAAGTTCCCACGCGGCGCCGCTCTGCACGAGACCCAGCTCAGCGAGACCTATGGGGCGTCCCGCACCCCCATCCGCGAGGCGCTCAACTGGCTCGCGCACGACGGTCTGCTCGAACGGGCCAGTCGCGGCTTCCGGGTGCGTTCGGGCACCCCCGAGGACGTCATCGAGATCTATGCGGCGCGCGTCGCGCTCGAATCCGAGGCGGCCGGCGCCGCGGCGATCCGGCACACCGATCTCGACATGGCCCGGCTCGAGCGACTGCACGATTCGTGCTGCTCAGCCACCGACGACGGCGCGGTGCGCATCGGGAACTTCCGGTTCCACGAGGCGCTGTGGCAGGCCGCGCACAACACGACGATCACGACATTGCTCGTGCGTCTGACCACCCAGCTGCGGATCTACGACTCCGGGCCGCCGTCCAACTACGGCGAGCCCGATCTGCTCAACCGGGAGCACGCGCAGATCCTCGACGCCTTGCGGGCGCGGAACGAGTCCGCGGCCCGCGAACACATGCGTGCTCATCTCGAGCGCAGCCGCGAGCAGCGCATCCGCCTCTTCGCCCGCGGCTGAGCCTTCACGCCTGATCGGACGTGTCGATGTCGCCGGCGAGGATCCGGTACAGCGACTTCTTGGCTCCGGTGAGGACCGCGTGTGCCGCGGCGACCTCGGCGTCGGAACCGCTCATCGCGACCGACCGCGTCGCGACCTGCAGTTCGCGCAGTGCGAGTCGCAGGTCGGGGGCGTCGGAATCGGGATCGTGAGCGGCGAAGGGGTCGAGGAGCTCGTTTTCCGGATCGTCGATGTACGTGCGGCCCGCATCCGTCAGTGAGACGAGCTTGCGTCCGCCCTCCTTCTCGACGGTGACGAGTCCTTCGTCCTCGAGCTGGGAGATCGTCGGGTAGATCGCGCCGGGGCTGGGGCGCCAGGCGCCGCCTGTCCGTTCGGCGATCGCTTCCATGAGCTGGTAGCCGTGCATCGGTTCGGTGCCGAGCAGGCGCAGCACGGCCGCGCGGACGTCGCCTCGCTGTGCTCGGCCGCGTCGTCCTCCTCGCGGGCCGCCGTGTCCCCGTCCGCCGCCACCGCGGTGCGGGCGGAAGCCGGGTTCGTCGTGCGGGTGGTGTCCGCGACGGCGGGGGCCGTCGGCGCGGAACGGGCCGCCGGGAAGATTTCGATCGTGCATGGCGCGGCGACGGCCGCGGGGATGTTCGTGTGTTCGCATCTGTGCGTCTCCTTCTATGTCGATACGGTCACGATAGATCTCGATATATCGTTAACGCAACAGTGGTCTCGGCCACAGATGTCAACGGACCGACCTCCGTGCATGTCGGGAGCCGCCGGTACGCTCGGCGCGTGGCTCTGTACCGGAAGTATCGACCTGCGACCTTCGCGGAGGTGGTGGGGCAGGAGCACGTCACCGTGCCCCTCAGCACGGCGCTCGACACGGGCCGCATCAACCACGCCTACCTGTTCTCGGGTCCTCGTGGATGCGGCAAGACGTCCTCGGCGCGCATCCTCGCCCGCTCGCTCAACTGCGAGACCGGCCCCACGTCCACTCCGTGCGGAACGTGCCGGTCGTGCGTGTCGCTCGGCCCGGGCGGTGGAGGCAACCTCGACGTCACCGAACTCGACGCCGCGAGCCACGGCGGTGTCGACGACACCCGCGAACTCCGCGACCGCGCGTTCTACGCTCCAGCCGAATCGCGCTACCGCATCTTCATCATCGACGAGGCACACATGGTCACCACGCAGGGCTTCAACGCCCTGCTCAAGATCGTGGAGGAGCCGCCGGAGCACCTCATCTTCGTCTTCGCGACCACCGAGCCCGAGAAGGTGCTGCCCACCATCCGGTCGCGCACGCATCACTATCCCTTCCGGCTCCTCGCTCCCACGGCGATGCGGGGTCTGCTCGAGCAGATCTGTGGCCAGGAGAACGTGCCGGTCGAGGACGCGGTCTATCCGCTGGTCATCCGTGCCGGCGGTGGATCCCCCCGCGACTCGCTGTCGGTGATGGACCAGCTCCTCGCCGGTGCCGGCCCCGAGGGCGTCACCTACGAGCGCGCCCTGTCGCTGCTCGGCGTCACCGACGTCGCTCTCATCGACGAGGCCGTCGATTCGCTCGCGGCCGGCGACGGCGCGGCGCTGTTCGGCACCGTCGAGAAGGTCATGGACGCCGGGCACGACCCGCGTCGCTTCGCCGTCGACCTTCTCGAACGGCTCCGCGATCTCATCCTCATGAAGTCCGTCCCCGACGCCGCCGAGCGCGGACTCGTCGACGCACCCGGCGACGTCCTCGAGCGGATGCGCGACGAAGCGACCCGCCTGGGCCCGGCCACCCTCACCCGCTACGCCGAGATCGTGCACGCCGGGCTCGGCGAGATGCGCGGTGCGACGTCGCCGCGTCTGCTGCTCGAGGTGATGTGCGCGCGCATGCTGCTCCCCGCGGCGTCCGACGCGGAAACCGCTGTCCTGCAACGCCTCGAACGACTCGAGCAGGGCATCGTCGCAGCCCCGGCGGGAGGTGTCGCGCCGAAGCCGGTGGCAGTACCCGCCGCGCCTGCCGCACCGCCCATCTCGCCCGACGAACCCGCGGCACGTTTCCAGCGTCCCTCCCAGCGCCGGGCAGCGGAGGTGGCGCCTGCCGCACCGTCCAACGAGACTGCTCAGCCCCGCGAGACTGCTCAGCCCCGCGAGGCCGCTCAGCCGCAGCCGGAAGCTGCCCAGCAACCCCCTGCCCAGCAGGCACCGGTGCAGCCCGAACCGGCCCAGCCGGCACCTGCCCCGACACCGCCTCCCGCCGCCGCGCAACCTCCCGTCGTCCCGGAGGCTCCACAGCCGCAGAGTGTGCCCGACGAGGTTGCCGCGCAGGAGGTTCCGCCGCCCGCCCCCGAGGAGCCGGTTGCTCCCGAACCCGAGCCCGAACCCGCCCGCGCGGCAGGCGGTCCCGACGCAGCCCAGATGCGGGGCGTGTGGTCGGAGGTGCGCGCGAAGGTCCGCGAACGCAGCCGCACCGTCGAGGTGATGCTCTCGGGCGCCACGGTCCGATCGGTCGACGGCACCCGCGTCGTTCTCGTGCACGACTCCGCTCCGCTCGCGAAGCGACTCGCCGACGCGCGCAACGCCACGGTCATCGCCGATGCGCTGAAGGCGGTCTTCGGTGGAGAGTTCGAGGTCACCTGCGTCCACGGATCCGCTGCTGCGGAGGCGCCTGCCAGAACCCTGGCGCCCGAAAAGAATTCGCATCCGGCGGGTCAACCGCGTTTCTCCCGGCCGAGCCAGGCGAAGAATGCCGCGCCGCCCGCACCCGCCGCGCCGCAGCGACCGGTGGCCGCACCGTCGGCTGCCCCGACGTTCACGCGTCCGTCCGTGGAGAGCGTCGACGACATCCCGCCGCCCGAAGCCCCCGATCTTCCCGACGACCCGGGCCCCGGCTACGACGCGCCGCCGCCCGACCCGTCGCAGATGACGGAGGCGGACGTCGAGGAGATGTTCGCCGAGGCCGCCACGCCCGGCGACCCGTCGACGCGCCGCGATCCTGAAGAAGTCGCGATCGAACTGCTCAAGGACGTGCTGGGAGCGAAACCGCTCGACGAGAAGTAGTCGTACCGGGCCTGGAGTTGCCGACGAGCAGTATCAGCTCTGCGGGTAGAAGTCGTCGTGGTCGACGGTGAAGTGGTACTGGCGGCCGACGAACGCGAACCCGTGCCCCAGTTCGAGGAGTACCTGTTCGAGGCGTGTCATCAGTGCCGCTTCGAGTTCTCGTTCCGCGGCCCGCTCGTCGAGATCGAGGAAATCGAAAATGTACGGGCCGCGGACGAGTTGCTGTGCGAGGTCGGAGTCCTGTGGAGGAAGATGGTCCGGAAAATTCGACGGCGCGGCACCTACACGGCGATGTAACTGCCCGACGATCTGATGAGTCAGAACGTGACGCGACCACCCGTGTTCTGCTGCGCGAGCTGCGTACCAGTCGCGAAGCTCTCGGTTGTCGGGCTTCTCGAGAAGGACCGTCACATGTCCCATGGCAATTGTGCGACAGGCTGTTGCACTATTTCCTGGGCCAGGCGTCCGCGAAGGACCGCATGTAGAAGAGATTGCGGCGCGAGAGACCGCGCATGTGTGGAAACTCGGAGCGCAGGTCCCTGGCCAGTTGGTCGACGACCTTCGATCCCCAGCCGTGTACACGTTGACGCTCGAGAAGGGAGTGCCCGAGCGTCCAGTACAGGATCAGCAGTTCGGTATTCGCGGCGCGTGTAGCCCGTAGACGCGCTCGACGAACCTGTGCTTCGAGTTCGTCCAGGAATTGCGGATAGTCCTCGGGAAGCCGATGGTCTTCTCGGTCACGGCCACATGGTGCCCTCGGGATACGACAGAAATACGAATGCCGACGTCGTCATGGCCAGCGATCGAAGGGTGCCGTCGCATCGCGCTCACCCGGCGATTCGTATCTGTTGCCGACGGGTATCGCCTCATCATGAACCTGCACGAACTCCTGCGCGCCGTCGAATCGTTCGACGCTGTGGATCGGCCCGCCGAGCGCATCGCGCAGCGCATACGGCGAGTCCTCGACGGCTCCGTCGTCGACGACCTGCTCCGAGGTTCCTGGCTCGGACACCCCGTCCATCCGCTCCTCGTCACCGTCCCGATCGGGTCGTGGGTGTCCGCGGCGGCGTTGGACGCGCTGCCCGGGCAGCGCACCGCGTCCCGGCGACTCGTCGCGTTGGGACTGGGCGCGGCGGTCCCGACGATCGTCACCGGCTACACCGACTTCTCCACCCTGGAGGATGCCCCTCAGCGCAGGGTCGGTGCGGTGCACGCCGTGTCCAACGCGATCGGGGTGATCTGCATGGCGACGTCCTATCGCGCGCGACGTGCCCGCCACGACCGGACGGGGACGATGTGGACTTTGATCGGTCTCGGCGCGGTCGGAGTCGGTGGCGCTCTCGGCGGTCACCTCTCCTACGCCCAGGGTGGCGGAGTGTATCGGTGGCAGCGACCGTCCGAGAGTGTCGATCTTGCAGCCGAACTCGAGGACATCGGCGCCAAGCGCTGAGCACTCGTCCCCGAGGTTCACAACCGAGAAACGAGGCTCACAACCCTGATGGTCGACCACCAGGATTGTGAACCTCCGTCTATCCGCACACGGCGGTCAGCGCGATCTCGAGCGGTGCCCCGCCGGGCAGGGTGTGGACGCCGACGGCGGTGCGCGCCGGTAGCGCATCCACACCGAGTTCGCGTTCGATCAGGTCCGACGCGCCGTCCGCGACCACCGACAGATCGACGAAACCGGGCGCGCTCGCGACGTAGACGACCATCTCGACCGGCCGGAACGACGTGCCCTCGGGCAGCGTCGCGCGGATCGCTGCCAACGCGTTGCCCACCGCGACGACCGCGGCGGCCCGGGCCTGTTCGACGGTGACCTCCGCGCCGACCCGTCCGGTGAGGATCAGCTCGCCGTCTCGCCGTGGGGTCATGCCCGCCGTGCGGACGGTGTCGCCGGCCAACACGGCCGGGACGTATCGCCCCTGCGGACGCGGTGCGACAGCGGTCACATCAGTGGACACCCATTGCGAAGCAATGTCAGAGGACACCCAGAGCCACCCCCTCCTGTCGTGGATCGCTGCCGCCGGAGAGCACCCCGCGGTCGTCGATCGAGATCACCTGCGCGCTGCCCTCGGCGTCGAGTGGTTCGAGCACTTCCACCAGGTGACCGAGCCGGCGCAGTTCGTCGCACACACCGTCGGCGACGTCGCCTTCGATCCGCAATGCGGTCGGTTCGCCGAGCACGTTGGCGTCCGATCCCGGGAAGACGGTGAAGCGCGGCGCCGAGACCGCCTCCTGGGGGTCGAGACCGTGGTCGAGCAGGTGCGACAGCAACTGCATGTTCCACTGCACCTGGCCGTCGCCGCCGGGCGTGTTGCCCACATGCCGCAGCTCGCCCGCCGAGTCGGTGACGATCCACGCGTTGAGCGTGTGCAGGGGCTTGCGGCGCGGCGCCACCTCGTTCGGATGCCCGTCGATCAGGTAGGCACCGCGACCGAGCCGGTTGTTGAGCACGATGCCGGTGCCGGGCACGGTGAGCTTCGCTCCGAAGGTGAACGCCAGCGAGTGGATGAACGACACCGCCCGCCCCTCGGAGTCCACGGCGACGAACGACGTCGTGTCCCCGGCGGAGACGGCGAACGCCTCGGCCGGTGCACGCCCGTCGATCCGTGCGCGACCGGCTGCGATGTTCGCGGGATCGAGCACCCGTGCGACCCCGTCGTTGTCCGACGAGCACCAGCGGAGCCTGTCTTCGAAGGCGACGGTGGCCGCGCGGGCCATCCGGTCGATCGATGCCGCGCCGAGCACAGGGCGGGTGCCGAGCGCGTCGTCGCACAGGGCGGCCTGGTGCAGCACCATCCATCCCGGTGTGGGGAGCGGGGTCTGGTGCACGACGTGACCGGCATAGCTGCCGGTGAGCGCCGCCTCCGCGTCCACTGACGCCCCGGCCTGCCATTCGTCGCCGCTGAACGGTGCTCCGCCCCCCTGCAGCGCAGCCACGCAGCGTTCGGCGAGCGTGCCGGTGTAGAACGATGCCGGATCCTCGGCCAGGGCACGGATCGTGCGTGCCAGATCGGGCTGGGGAAGCACGTCGCCGAGGCGCGGGACCCGGTCGCCCGGTGCGTACACCGAGGCGAGTCCGGCGTCGTCGCGGATCGCATGCAGAGCGGTCTGCACGTCGGTTCGGGTCTTCGCCGAGCACGGCAGGCCGCTCTCGGCGATCCGGGCTGCCGGCGCCCACAGCTCGGGCAGCGACCTGCTCGCTCCCCGCCGGTGCAGTGCCGCCAGCGCGGCGGGTGCGCCGGGAACGGCGACGGCGAGCGCCCCGTCGAGTGGGATCGCGTCGAGTCCCCGTGCCCGGTAGAAATCCGGTGTACCGCCGTCGGGTCCGTAACCGCTGCCGTTGACGGTCCACACCGACCCGTCGGGCTCGCGGACCACGGCGAACGCGTCGCCACCGATGCCGCACTGCCCGGGCAGGGTCAGCCACGTGACCGCTGCCATCGCCAGGGCCGCGTCGACGGCGTTGCCACCGTCCTCGAGGACGCGGACCCCGGCGAGGCTCGCGAGCGGATGACTCGACGCGACCATGCCTCCGGTCGCGAGCGTCGCCGGTCGTGTCGCGCGCCGACTCATGCCGACCGCATCCGACGTCGACGGGGTCCTTCCGGCGGCTCGGCGGGGTCGATCCCGACGAAGATCTCGCCGTCGCGCTCCTCGCACGGATAGGTCTTGATGGGCTCGGTGGCCGGCGGGCAGATCGGCTCACCGGTCTCGAGGTCGAATGCGCTTCCGTGGCAGGAGCATCCGATGCCGTCCTGGACGAGCTTGCCGGACGACAGCAGGCAGTCGAGGTGTGAGCAGTAGTTGGACGTCGCGTACGCCTTGCCGTCCAGTCGGGAGATGGCGAACTCGTAGTCCTCGGCGTAGAACCGGCGGACGATGCCTTCGGGCACCTGCCCGGATCGGGCCACTCGCTTGAACTCCATGGTCTTCCTCCAGGCTTGTCGAGGGTCGGTGTCGCCGGTCAGGCGTCGGGGGACAGGTAGACGGTCTTCTCGGACTGGTAGAACTGCATGAGCGTGGGGCCGGCCTGTTCCTTGAAGGTCTGCGTGCTCGACTGCTTGTAGCCGCCGAACGGCGCGTTCATGGCCATTCCCGTCGTGGGCTGGTTGACCTTCACGAGCCCGGTCCGCGACCCGGCGATGAAACGCTGTGCAGCGGACAGACTCCGGGTGACGACCGAGGCGCTGAGCCCGAAGGCGGTGTCATTCGCCAGAGCCAGGGCCTCGTCGAAGGAGCCGGCGCGCTGGAAGGCCAGGACCGGGCCGAAGATCTCGTCGGTGAGCAGGCGCATCCCCGGGGCGGTGTCTGCGAACACTGTGGGCCGCACGAAGAATCCGTCTCGCAGCGCGTCGTCCTCGCATCGCACGCCGCCGCACACGAGCCGTGCGCCTTCGTCCGTGCCGATGGTGACGTACTCGAGGAACTTGTCGAGCTGACCGCGACCCGCGAGCGGGCCGACATCGACGGCGGCACCCGAACCTGGTCCCACCCGCAGTGCGAGGGTGCGTTCGGCGACCTTCTCGAGCAGTTCGTCGTGGATCGCGTCGACGGCGACGACCCGGCTGGTGCCGGTGCACGCCTGGCCCGACAACCCGAAGGCGCCCTTGACGATCAGCGCGGCCGCCGCGTCGAGGTCGGCGTCGTCCAGGACAACGACGGGGTTCTTACCGCCCATCTCCAGCTGCACGCGCCGGTCGGGGCCGACGCTGCGGTGGATGGCGCGTCCGACCTCGGTGGACCCGGTGAAGGTCACCGCTGCGATCCGCTCGTCGCCGGACACCGCCGCACCGGCCTTGCCGTCGCCCTGGATCAGCGCGATCGCGCCCGCCGGCAGACCGCCGGCGAGCAGGGCCTCGACGAGTCGCTGTCCCATCAGTGGGGTGATCTCGGACGGCTTGAACAGCACCGTGTTGCCGGCGGCGAGCGCGGGCCCGAGCTTGCGGGAGGGGATGTTGAGGGGGAAGTTCCACGGCGTGATCGCACCGACGATCCCGATCGGTTCGCGCACGGTGTAGATGGTCGTGGATCCGGGGGCCGGGAAGGTCGCACCGGTGGCGCGCAGTGCCTCACCTGCGTAGAAGCGCAGGTTCATGGGGGTGCGAGTCACCTCCATCGACGCCTCGGCGCGGGTCTTGCCCTCTTCGCGGATCAGTTCGTCGACGAGTTCGGCCGAGTGTGCGGCGAGGTGGTCGGCGGCTGCTTCGAGGATCGCGGCGCGGCGTTCGGGCGGGGCGGCGGCCCATTCGGGCGCGGCCTTGTCGAGAGCATCGACCGCGTTGCGGACGTCGATGGCGTCGGAGTCCGGGAAGGTGCCGATCAGATCGGTCTCGTCGGCGGGGTTGCGGCGTTCGAAGACCGCGCCGGAGGCGGCCGGTACCCAGTTGCCGTCGATGTGGTTCAGTCCGGTGATCGTCATGCGGGTTCGGCCTCCTCGTACATCTCCCACAGATCGGTGTCCTCGTCGGCGAGCAGCGCTGCGTCGACCCTGCGGCCGATGAGTTCGCGGGCCGCCATGATGTCCTCGCCGCGGTCCATCGCGAAGGCAGCGGTCAGAACGTCGCCGGCGAGGTAGAAGACCGTGAACTCTCCGCTGTCGGTGTCACCGCGGACGACGAGTTCGGTTGTTCCGGAAGCTGATCCGGCGAACTGGATGTTGGTGTCGTACTGATCGGACCAGAACCAGTGCGGGTCGTCGGAGAGCGACTGCCGCCCGACGATCGTGTCGGCGACCACCGCGGCCTGGCGGTTCGCGTTGTCGAAGTGTTCGACGCGCACGTGCCGGCCTTCGCGCGGAAAGAACCGCTTCGCGACATCGCCTGCCGCGTAGATGTTCTCGACCGAGGTGCGCCCGGTGGCGTCGACCACGATCCCGCCGTCGACGGCGAGTCCGCTCGCCGCCGCGATGTCGGTGTTGGGGACGATGCCGATGCCGACGACCACGGCGTCGGCCTCGACGATCCCGGTGGTGGTCTCGATCCGCACGCCATCATCGGAGGTGGTCACCGAGGCGACGCCCGTGCCGGCGCGCAGGTCGACACCGTTGCGGTGGTGCAGTTCGGCGCAGTGCCGGCCGACCTGCTCGCCGAGGATGCCTCCGAGGAGGTGTTCGGCCTGTTCGAGGACCGTCACCGTCACGCCGAGAGATCTTGCGGTCGCTGCGATCTCGAGTCCGATGAAGCCGCCGCCGACGATCGCGAGACTCGAACCCGGGGTCAGGCGGGCTGCGAGGGCGGTCGCGTCGTCGAGGGTGCGCAGGTAGTGGACGAGATCGGGCCGGGATCCGGTGGTGGTGAGGGTGCGGGGGCGTCCGCCCGTGGCGAGGACGATCGCGTCGGCGGCGATCTCGCCGCCGTCGAACTCGACGGTGCGGGTCGCGGTGTCGATGCGCTGAACCGACACACCCGTTCGGATGTCGATGTCGTTGGCGTCGAGCCATTTCCGGGTCAGCAGTGCGAGGGAGTCGACTCCTTCGCGGCCTGCGAGGAATTCCTTCGACAGGGGTGGGCGCTGGTAGGGGGCGTGCTGCTCGTCGCCGAGCAGCACGATGCGTCCGTCGAAGCCGCGGCGGCGCAGGGTGCGTGCGGCGACGGCGGCGACCTGGCCGGCGCCCACTGTGACTACGGTGCGAACGGTCATGCCGAGCACTCCTTTCCGGATGCGGCCGGTGCCGGACGCGGGGTGGGGTCGACGAGGACGGTCTCGTCGCGCACGAGGACGGGATAGACCGGCTGGCAGAGGTCCTGGTCCTCTTCGTATCCGGTCTCGAGATCGAAGCGCCACTGGTGGCCGGGGCAGATGACCCGGCCGTGCAGAAGCGTGCCCTTCGCGAGCGAACGGTCCTGGTGGATGCACAGGTCGGCGAAGGCGTAGATGCGGTCGTTCGCATGGAACAGTGCGATCGCGAGGCCGTCGACCTCCACGCGGAGTTTGCGGCGGCGGGTCACCTCTTTCACCGTGGCGACGGCGACCCAGGTCGGGGACTCCGCGGCGGTGTCGGTGCCGGCGGTCCCGCTGCCCATGATTTCGGTGGACATGCTTCTCCTTCGCTCGTGTGCGAGACCGGGAGCGGAAGCCGCGAGCGACTTCCGCTCCCGCGCATCGGATCAGGCGGACGCCAGCTCCAGATCGGGGGCGACGTACGTGTCGTACAGGCCCTTCGTGTACGAGAAACGCATCTCCGCTCCCCAGCGAACGAGCTGCAGGCAGCGCTGCTGCAGCTGCGGGGTGTCGGCGCAGTCGAGGACGATCTGGTAGCCGCGCTCACCGTGCACCACGTCCGAGGTGATGTGCAGGTCGAAGAACTCGATCTCGTCCTCGGTGAAGCCGTACACCTCGCGGAGCGGGACGATCTGCTTCTTGTAGATGCTCGGCACCTGCGATTCGAGGCCCACGACCAGGGCCGCGGTGGCGACGACGAAGTGTTCGCGCTGCGACACCGCGTAGCACCAGGCCTGCAGTCCGCGGGTGACCGCGTTCATGTTGTTCGGATCCTCGACGCGCTCCTTGGTGGTGCCGCACGCCTCGGCGAACTTGATGAGCAGGTCGGTGTGCCGGATGTCGGCCAGCTCCTCCTCGTACATGTTCTGGAGGGTGAAGTCCTTGGCGTCGGTGAAGTGATCGGGGGTGTTGGAGTAGATGTTCGCCAGGTAGTCGGCGAAGGGGCCGACGTAGTGGTAGTGGTTCTCGGCCCACCGGGCGAAGTGGTGCTTCTCGAGCTTGCCCTCGGCCCACGCCTTGCTGAACGATGCGTTCTTCGCTTCGCGTCCCTTGATGGCGTCTTCGAGTGCGGCGCGGAATTCGTCGCGTCCGAGCAGTTCGGTCATGATGATGCCTTTCGATGAGGAGGTCGTGCGGGGGGATGCGATCAGGCGTTGATCGCGGAGGTCAGGGCTTCGAATTCGGCGATCATGGCGGCGCCGACCGCTTTGTCCTGCTCGCCGTTGCCGCCGCTGATGCCGACGGCGCCGACGATCTGTCCGTCGTAGACGAGGGGGAAGCCGCCGACGAAGATCGCGAACTTCCCGGGGAGCATGTGGCTGATGCCGAACGCTTCGTTGCCGGGGAGTGCGGGTCCGTTGGGACCCTCGTTGAACAGGTGGGTGGCGCGCTCGTGGCCGGCGGCGGTGAACGCCTTCGCCATGGCGATCTCGACGCCGGTGAGGCGGGCGCCGGGAAGCCGGTGCAGAGCAATGACGTTCGCGCTCTCGTCGCAGACGCAGAGGGTCTGCTTCACGCCGATCTCCTCGGCCTTCGCGCGGCCGGCGGCCAGCAGGGGGAGTGCGTCGTCGAGGGTGATGCGGTGGATTCGATGCATTGGTCTCCACTTTCGGAGTCGGGTCGGAGAGTCGGACGATTCCTGGTCCGCGTCGGGATCCATGTGCGTCCCGCCGATGTCGCGTCGCTGAAGTGTCGGCGGGTGCCGGAGCGGTGGAGCGGTGTGTCCGGCGTGGCTCATTTCTAACAGGGCCGTGCGCCGATGGGGACGGTCAGGATCACCGTCGTTTTCGGGATTCGGTGTACACAGTGCACATGCGTCTGGGGCGCATGACTCTGGTATCTGGTGTAGAAAGTGCACACCGCCACGGTGTCGACGGGCCCACCCCCTCACAGCCCGCCGATGCTCCCGATGGAAGCAGGTCCCCATGGAATCGAGCCCGCGTCTGACAGTCCGAGGGCTGCTCGACGAACCGCTCATGGAGGGCGCCCGGGTCGTGGATCGGGAGGCCGATCTCGACCGGGCGCTCACCTGGGTGCTGCCGTTCGGCGAGGTCGTCGGCCGATTCGATGATCTCACCGGCGTCGCCGTGTACATGCGGCCGGAGGCGCTGGCCGACAGCGCGCACGCCCTGTCCGCGCTCGCGGCCCGCGACGCGGCGGCCTTGGTCGTCGACGGCGCGGTGCCCGCCGGAATGTCCTGGCCGGCAGGACTGGTGGTGATCGAACTCGACCTGCCCGTCGGATTCGCGGCACTCAACCGGTTGCTCGCCGAGCGGTCGCTGATGCAGGAAGTGCACGTCATGCGCTATTCCGCGCACGTGCACTCGACGCTCGCCGGTCTGCTGCACCGCGGCGCGGGACTGACCCTGCTCGTCAAGGAGGTCTCGGCGCTCGCACAGCATCCGGCGATCGCACTCGATGCACGTGGTCAGGCCGTCGCCTTCCACGGCGTGGATGCCATTCGGGCGGAAGAGATCTCGGAGATACTGCACAAGCAGCTGTCGACGGTGACGGCCGCGGAACGTCACGCCCCCCACGACACCCGCGTGCTGGAGGAGGTCGTCGGAGGCACACCCTGGACGTGCACGGCCAGCACCATCCGGCTCGGCAAACGGTTCGAGGGCTGGGTGGTCGTGCTCGCCTCGGGCGCGTCTCCCGGACCGCACGAGCTGGCCCAGCACGCGGTCGTCACCGAACAGGCGACGGCGATCATCGGATCGGAGATGCTGCGGCAACGCAGTGTCGACGAGGCCGAGGAACGGGCCCGCGGCGATTTCGTGCAGGCGCTGGTGCACGGCAGTTTCACCAGCCAGCACGACATGCAGGCGCGCGCCGAGTACCACGACATCGATCTCACCTCGTCGTTCGCGGTCTTCGTCGCGCCCGGTTACGGGGAGAACCCGGCCGGTCCGGGTGGCGACGAATCCGGTGGACTGTTGCGGTTGGCCCGGTACGCGGCGAGCGTCCTGCCCCACCCGTCGGTGCGCTCGTATGTCACGGTGATCGGCGACGTCCTGGTGGTGGTGCGGTCGCTCCGCTACCGCGACCCGAGCGACGTCGAACTCGAGATCGCCGAATACGCCGACGCGGTGTCGCAGGACCTGTCCCGCCGGCGCGTGCGTCCGGTGCCCGTCGCCCACGGCGCTCCGGCCGTCGGCGTGGACCAGATCCGGGAGAGCTACCGGCAGGCCCGCGTGGCGCTCGGCATCGGGCAGCGGCTCGGGATGTCGGGTTCGGTGGCCTACCGCGACCTGCGGGGTTACGGTGTGCTCGAGCTGGTCGCCGAGACCGATCGCAGCCGCAGATTCGTCGGCGACGTATTCGGGACGCTCAAGCCCGGCACCGACCTGTACGACACCCTGCTGGCCTATCTCGCGGCCGGCGGGAACGTCAACGCGGCGGCGCGGGAGCTGTCGGTCCACCGCAACACGATGCTGTCGAAGCTGGACCGGATCTCCCGTGCGATGGGGATGGACGTCCGGCTGCCGGAGAACCAGTTCACGGCCTGGCTCGCCGTCCGCCTCGAGCTTCTCGACCGGTTGCGCACCTCGGTCGAGAACGAGATCAACTACCGCTGAGAGCGGTCGACTCGGAGCCGGTCGGTGCGTGATCCTCGGGGTCGGCCCCCAGGAACGACGCGGCGAACCCCGCGCATACGACCACGGCGCACACCGCGAAGAGCGGTCCGACCGTCCACGAACCGAGCGCGACGGTCACCCACGCGGCCCCGACGGCGGAGCCGCCGAAGCGGATCAGGTTGAACACCCCCAGGCCCGTCCCGCGCTCGCCCGCCGGGGACCGCGTCGAGCCGGCCGCCGCGGGGGTCTGCACGGCGGCGATGCCGGCACCGGTGATCGCCAGGACGGTCGCGACGAGCCACAGCCGCGGTTCGTCCGCCGAGAGGACGACGGCAAGCGCGATCTGACCGACGAGCAGCACCACCAGTCCCGCCCGCAACATGTGCCGTCCGCCGACGCGATCGACAGTGCGGCCGACCACCGGTGCGAGGACCGCCATGACTGCGGGCAGTGCGAACAGGATCGCCCCGGCCGTGGCCGTCGACGCGCCCGTCGCGTGCAACCGCAGCGGCACCGCCAGCAGAGCGGCGCCCAGGCAGAACATCTGCGCGAAGGCGGCGGCCGCGCTCCGCGCGAATCTGCTCTCGACCAACAGTCGGACGTCGACGAACGGCACGTCCGCGCGTAGGCAGTGCACGACGAAACCGACCAGTACGACGATCGAGACCGCCAGGGCGATCCCCGCGACGGACGTGGGAACACCTGCTTGTCCGAACATGCTCAGTCCCAGCACGACTCCGGCGGAACCGAGGGTCAGTGCGATCGCACCGGGCACGTCGAGGGTCATCCGGCGGCCGGGGAAGATCGGGATCCAGCGCAACGTCCCGGCAAGACCGATCAGTGCAATCGGGATCATCGGGACGAATACCCATCGCCAACCCCAATGTCCCGCAACGAAACCGCCGAGGGTGGGGCCGATGGCCTGACCGAGTCCGTTCACGGTGGCCCACGCGCCCACCGCGCGTGCGCGTCGATGCGCGCCGAACAGCCACGCGATCAACCCCATGACAGCAGGCGCAAATGCAGCAGCCGCGACTCCGCCGAGGGCGCGCCAGACCACGAGGATCTCGAGGGTCGGCGCCGTCGCCGCTCCGGCCGCACAGATCGCGGTGCCGAGCAGGGCACCGCAGTAGACGCGACGCCGACCGTATCGGTCACCGATGTACCCTGCAAGGGGCATTGTCGCAGCAAAAGTGAGAAGGAAGCCGACGGCCAGGAGTGCGCCGTCTTCGAGGCTCGCGTCGAAGTCGGAAAGTATCTGTGGCAGTGGGACATTGATGATGTTGTTGCTCAATGTCCCGACGAGGGTTCCGGCGAGCAGGGCGGACAGGGCCAGGGGAGTGCCCGTATCCGTCTCGGCTGCCGGCGCTGCCGGTGTATCGGTGCGAGTGGTCATCGAACTCTCCGGAACCTCGGGGAACTGCGCGGCACGGTTCGTACCGTCGAACCACTTTCGCACTGCGCTACCGTCGGATGCATCGCCATCGCGGAGTGAAGGTGCACATCGGATCCGCGTAAGCCGGTGCAGGGTGCATATTCGACGACGTCGTGAGGGCGGCGCGGGGCGCGCGACACATGTTCGTAGCAATATTTCACACCGGAGCGCTTCGTCGTCACGAAATCGCAAAAGTGGAACACAGTGCACAACTAGCGTGGCGGGCACTGTGCACCGTTCTCGTTGACCGAGCACGGGCCGTAGCGGAAAGTTCCCCCAATACATCGAGTTCCCATTCACCGTCCACGAACACAGCCCGACTCGTTCCACCCCCTGTCGAAGGAATCGCCTTGGACGTACAACTCACCGCCGCGCACTGGGTCTACCTGGCCGGCATCCTCGTCATCCTGGCCACCATGGCCCTGCGGAAGAACATCGTCGTTCCTGCAGTCGTCGCAACCTTCCTGACCGCACTGACGTTCTCCGGCAGCATCGTCACGGGACTGTCGGCCATCTTCAATGCGAGCCTCGTCGCGGCGAAGGAACTGTTCAACATCTTCCTCATCATCGCGATGGTCACGGCCATGCTCGGCGCGCTGCGCCAGCTCGGCGCCGACCGGATGATGGTCGCGCCGTTCCGGCGGGTCATGCGTGCGGGCACCAGCAGCTTCCTCGTCCTCGCCGCGGTCACCTACGTGATCTCCCTGTTCTTCTGGCCCACCCCGGCCGTGCCCCTCGTCGGCGCGGTGCTCATCCCCGTCGCGATCCGCGCGGGCATGTCCCCGCTGTCGGTGGGCATGGTCATCGCGATCTGCGGCCAGGGCATGGCGCTGTCCTCGGACTACATCATCAAGGTGGCGCCCGGTATCTCCGCATCGGCGGCCGGCGTCGAGGCCGACGCCGTGGCGGACAAAGCCATGGTCCTGTCCCTGATCGTCGGCGGCACGGCTCTGCTGATCACCTACCTCGTGCAGAAGCGGCATTGGCGTGCACCGTCCCCCGACCTCCTCGTCGAGTGGGAGGCCGCAGCCGACCGCGGCATCGGTGACACAGCCGACCGCGGCATCGGTGACACAGCCGACCGCGGCATCGGCGAGACCCGTGACGACTCCTCGGGCGACGGGGGTGGCTCCCGTCCTCCGCGTCGGCCGGAACCCGCCGGTGGCCCCAGCGGCGGCGGAGAGCAGGCGGCGACGGCCACGGCGGTGCTCGTGGCGCCGTCCGACCCGATCGCCGACCCCGACTCCGCGGCGGAGAAGGAACGCCGCGGTACCGCGAAGGCGTTCGCGATGCTCGTGCCGCTCGCCTACCTCGCGTTCATCGTCTACTTGATGCTGGGCAAGTTCACCGAGGTCGTGCCGCCACTGCAGGGTGGTGACGCCGCCGCGATCGTGGGTGGGATCGCAGCGCTGATCCTGTTCGCCGCCGCAGCGTCGACCGACCGCGGAGGTTTCCTCGAGACCACCTCGGACCATCTCGTCGACGGCCTGGTCTTCGCCTTCAAGGCCATGGGCTGCGTCCTCCCGATCGCCGGCTTCTTCTTCATCGGCAATCCGGAGTTCGCGGGACCGATCCTCGGCATCTCCGCCGACGCCGCAGGCCCGGCTATCCTGTTCGACCTCGTGACCACGGTGCAGTCGCACCTTCCGCAGAACGCCTTCATCACGTCCTTCGGCATCCTGCTCATCGGCCTCGTCGCCGGGCTCGACGGGTCCGGATTCAGCGGACTGCCCCTCACCGGTGCGCTGTCGGGTGCTCTCGGACCGGCCGTCGACGTCGACCCCTCGACGCTCGCGGCGATCGGTCAGATGGGCAACATCTGGTCCGGTGGCGGCGTCATCATCGCCTGGTCCTCGCTGGTCGCGGTGGCCGGTTTCGCCCGGGTGCCCGTGCTCGATCTCGCCCGCAAGTGCTTCCTGCCGGTGATGGCGGGGCTGATCCTCTCGACCGTCTTCGCAGTCCTGGTGTTCTGACGACGGCGCGTATTCCGACGGAAGCGACCGGGTCCCTGCTTCAGGGGCCCGGTCGTTCCGGGAGGGTCAGGATCCGGTAGCCGAGTTCGTGGAGACGGCGGTGCTCGATCCAGCGTTCCCGGGTCCACGCCGGCTCGGTGTGCGCGGCGATGACGGCCGCGGTGGTGGAGGCGTGCAGGTCGAACTCGAGGTCGCGGCGCAGTTCGGGCAGCTCGCGGACGTCTGTCGACGCGGCGATTCTCGTGACGGCGTCGCGGACGCGGCCGTCGGCGAAGTCGAGGACGCGACGGTGGGCCCGGGGAAGTACGCCCCACAGCACCGCGAGCGCGACGAGGACGCCGACAACGGTCTCGAGGAAGCGGTCGCGCGCGACCGTCACCAGATCGCCGGGGGCACCCAACCCGCCGAGGACGACGACGAGCGGGGTGATGAAGACCATCGCCAGGCCGTAGTTCCGCACCAGGAACATCTCCGTGCCGGCCATCACCGCGGCCAGCACCACGACGAGGGCGACACCACCGGGATGGAAAGGCGTCAGGCAGGCCACCAGGACGAGTCCGAGCACGGTGCCGAGGAAGCGGTGCGCCGCCCGGTAGGAGCCGAGGATCCGATCCGGTCCCTGATGCAGGATCATCGCGGCCGTGATGACCGCCCAGTCGGGACGTCCGACGCCCAGCGCGATGGCGATCGTCCCGGCGAGAGGTCCCGCGACGAGCAGGCGCACCGCGATCGTCGCCGACCGGCTGCGCAGGTGCGCGGCGCGCGCGAGGCGGTACCGCACGGAGGGGCGTCGCAGCGGGGTCCGCAGTCGCAGATCGTCCTCGGGAACTGCCTCGTCCCGCGGACGCTCGTCCAGTGTCTCCGCGCATCGGAGGTGCGCCGCGCGCAGCGTCTGCTCCAGCGGATGCCCCGAATCGATGAGTCCGGCGTCGTGCAGGCACTGCCAGGCCGCGTGCAGATCGTGGACCGCGGCGCGGCGATTGCCGGGTGAGTTCTCCTCGAAGACCGCGTCGACGGCAGCGACCGCCGCGGCCACGGCGGTGCGTTCCGGGGTTCGCGGCCGGAACGGGGCACCGGACATGGAGGCCACGACGGCCGTTCCGGCGCCGATCGCGGTCCACGCCGAGACCGTCGGGACGGACACTCCCAGCGCGGGGAGAGCGGATGCGATCTCGAGGGACAGCAACATCAGGAAGGCGCCGGGCGCACCCATCCGCAGGGCGTCGACGACGAAGGCGCACACCGCGACGGTCGCGGTCATCGCCGCGACGACCACCAGGTACCACCACGCCGACCCGCCCGCGGCCAGTTCGTGGTGGACGACCGAACCTGCTAGGGCGCCGATCGTCGCCAGTGTCACGAGCACCGTCCCGATGACGGCGACCGCTCGGGCACGGACGCGATAGGGGCGTTGCTCGCCGTAGACGACGGCGAAAGCGCCGAGTGTGGCGATCGCGGAGACGGCGCCGAATCCGAGAGCGACGCCCACGAGACCGGGCACCGCGACCGTGGCGGCTGCGCGCGCGGCGCCGGGCCACCGGCGTCCTTGCCGGGGAACCGACAGCATCGCCGTCCGCAACGGGGCGGGGGTGGGCAGCGGAAGGTCGACGACCCGATGATCTCCGCTCGCTTCCGCCACGTCGTACCACCCTAGGAACCGACGGGGCACTGCTTACCGCCGGCAGGCGCGCATGAGGCGCAGGTCACTGGGCTGATCCGCCGCATTTCCCCACGGAATATCCGACCCGGAATTCCGCGGCGTGCGAATTGCGAACGTATCGAATTCGCCGGTGGAAAATGCGTCGACTCGCATATTTCTCGTAAATAGGATAGAAGAGGGGAGCGCCTGTTTCGAAGTCGGGAGAAATTCACCCGGCCCCGTGAAAGGACATTCCATGGCACTCAATGTTGTGTTGTTGTTACTGGTACTGGCTGCGGCCTTCGCGTCCGTCGCCGCTCTTCATTCGGCGGACGAGCGTCGCACCCGAAATCCCTGAGTGAATTCGGGGCGACGCGGATCCGGCAGCCCGCGGAAATATCCGCATCGGCATCCTCGGTCGTGGGGGAGGTTGTGTGCGTTTCCGTCGGGAGAATCGCACACAACCTCCCCTCGGTTGTGGTAGGTGCACGACGTCTGCCCGACGAGGGACGCCGGCGGCGATCCCGGAAGGTCGGGACAGTCGTCCCTTCCACCCGGGACATCGGGCACCGGATCGTTCCTTTACGACGCGCAGGGCGTCGCATCGATCCGAAGGGACCTTCATGAACACTCTCGGCACCGAGACCGAACCCCTCGCGCCGATCGCTCCCGATCGTCGTGGCCCCGGTTCGCTCTGGGCGTGGACGGGTGCGGTCGCCGGCCTCGCCGGCGTCGTGGGCATCCAGGCGAGCATGGCGATGAGCGCGGCATACAACGAGCGCACCGCCGGCAACGCGGCGGCGATCATGACCGAGTTCGCCGGGCAGCGCACGCCCATGCTCGTCATGCACCTGACGCTGATGGTGTCGACGACGCTGCTGCTCGTCTTCGCCGCCGGACTGCAGCGTCGACTGCGCGCAGGCACTCCGGAATTCAGCCTCGTGCCGACGGTCGCGGCATTCGGTCTCGTGCTCACCTCGGTCGCGACCCTCATGGGCACCGGACTCGACACCGAGTTGCTGTTCGGCCTCGGCAACACCGATCAGATGGTGCCCGAGGTGGCGGTCTTCGCCTCGCATTGGATGGGCACCATCCCATGGCTGTGGGTCGGTGCCGGTGTCAGCGGCGTCGCGGTCGCGGTCGCGGTCCTGCATCACCGCGCGGCGCCCCGGTGGATCGGTTGGGCGAGCATCGTCCTCGGTGGTCTGACACTGCTCCTCGGCATCTCCCCACTGCAGTACATGGCAGGCTTCACCGGCCCGGTGTGGGTGCTGGTGGCCGGAGTCGGCTTCGCCCTCGCGGACCGGCGTGCACGTCAGTGCCACTGCGAGCGACCCAGCGGCGTATACCTGCCGCGTCAAGGACACGGCGGTGCATACTCACCGCACCATGAAGGACACCGTCACGACGACCGGATCGGCGGGTACCGGGGCTCCGGTACCCGCCGCCGTCGTGGCCGTCGTCTCCTGGCTGCTCGCCGTGGCGGCCGTCGTCGTGTTCGTCGCGGCACGGCCCGCGCTCGATTCCGACCAGCTGTTCTTCCTCGTCGACGTCGTCGGAGCCGCCGTCTACGGGACGGTCGCCGGGGTGATCCTCGCCCGCCGGGTCCACGCCGTGCCGATCCTGCTCGCCGTCGCGTCGATCGGCGTCGGTGTGGCAGCGATGTCCTACAGCTGGACCCAGCTCGCCCTCGTCCGCCCCGAACTGCCCGTCGGATTCCTCGGTCCGCTGCAGAACACCACCTGGATCCCCGGGACACTCGCGTTGTTCCTGGTGGTGCCGTGGCTCGTCCGCGACCGTCCGGCCGATCCCGTGGTGCGGGCCGGGATCGGCGTCGGTGTCCTGACGATCGCCTGGTTCTTCTGGGCGCGCACCTTCACCGACATCGCCGACATCTGGTTCGTCGGACCCGTTGTGGCCGTGGGTTTCCTGACCTCCGGGCACGTCGAGTGGCGTCGCCGTCACGCCTCGGCGGGCGAACGATCCGGGACGGGATGGCTCGCGCTCGGCAGTGCCCTGATGACAGCCTCGTACATCCCGTTGGCGGTCCCGGACGTGCCGTGGATGCTCACACCGCTGCTCCACCTCGCGACGCAGGCCTTCTATCCCGTCGCGATCCTCGCCGTCGTGCTGCGCCAACGACTCTGGGGCATCGACCTCGCGGTGGGTCGCGCCGCGCTCGCCGGCAGTCTCACCGCCGTGCTCGTCACCTCCTATCTCGCGGTGACGGTCGCGGTGTCGCTGGTGCTCCCGAACGAATCGGTCTTCGCCCAGGCGGTCGCCGCCACCGCCGTCGCCCTGGCCGTGCAGCCGGTGCGGATGTGGCTCGGCCGGAAGGTGCACCGCCTCGTCTACGGCGACGGCGTCGACCCGGCACGCGCCGTCCGGATCCTCGGGCGGCACTTCGCCGGTGCCGATTCGCCCGACCTGCTGTTGGGCGAACTCGCCGCCGGAATCGGCACCGCACTGCGTCTCGAATCGGTCGAGGTGCGCCGCGGTGGCGACGTGATCGCACGCTGGGGGACCGCGACCGGACCCGTCGAGGAGGTTCCGGTCGGTAACGGCGACGCCGCCCTCGCCGTCACCGCACCTCCGGGCGAATCGCTCGGGGCACGCAGCCGGCGGGCGCTCACCGAACTCGCGACCGTCGTCGACGCCGGACTCGTCGTCCTGCGGTCGGCGGAGGACCTCGAAGACGCGCGTCGCCGCCTCACCGAGGTGAGACTCGAGGAACGCCGCACCATCCGCCGCGAACTGCACGACGGTCTCGGCCCGTCGCTCGCCGGGGTGCGGCTCGGCCTGCAGGGCGCACGCAATCTCGTCACCACCGACCCGGACGCCGCGGCCGGACTCGTCGACGAACTGCTCCGCGAACTCGATCGGCAAGTCGACGGTGTCCGCGAGCTCTCGCGCAGTCTGCTGCCCCCGGTTCTCGACGAACTCGGCCTCACCGCCGCACTCGATGAACTCGTGATCACCCACGCCCGCGCGGGATTCCGCGTCGACCTGCGGTCCGACCTCCCCGCCGGGATGTCCGGGCCGATCGCGTGGGCCGCCTACGGCATCGCCTCCGAGGCGGTCATCAACGCGCGACGGCATTCCGGTGCCGACGAATGCACGGTGCGGGTCGCGGCGGAGGGCGACGTGCTGGCCCTCGACATCGTCGACGACGGGCGAGGACTCGCGACCGACGCACGAATCGGTGTGGGGACGCAGAGCATGCGGGAACGGGCCCGGGAGGTCGGCGGAACGGTGGGCATCGAACCCGGCGACCCGCGCGGTGTCGTGGTGCGGGCGCGGCTACCCTGGTCCGAATCATGAGCGACAACGGAGCGATACGCGTTGCGGTCGTCGACGACCATCCCGTCTTCCGCCTCGGTATGGCGGCACTGCTGGGCACTCTCGACGGGATCGATGTCGTGTGCCAGGCGAGTTCGGTGGGGGAGGCCCTCGAGGTCGTGACCGGCGATGTCGACGCCGTGCTCATGGACATCGAACTCGGCGACGGATCGGGGATCGACGCGACCCGCAGCATCCTCCGGAAGTCGCCGGGCACCCGCATCCTGATGGTCACGATGCACGAGGACGAGGACATCCTCATCGCCTCCATCCGTGCCGGTGCCTCGGGTTATCTCGTCAAAGGGGCCGATCCGTCGGGGGTCGAACGGGCGATCCGGGCCGTGGCCGACCGTGAGATGATCGTCGGTGCGGCAGTCGCGGCGAAAGCCCTTGCGGCGGTCGCGAACTCCCGCAACACGTCGGCGGTTTTCCCGTATCTGACCGGACGGGAGCGGGAGATCCTCGACCTCGTGGCCCGCGGACTCGACAACGCCGCGATCTCCCGCCGACTCGTGCTCAGCCAGAAGACGGTGCGCAACCACGTGTCCAACATCCTCGGCAAGATCGGTGCAGCCGACCGGGCGAGCGCGATCGTCCGTGCGCGGGAAGCAGGCCTGGGTGTCGACTGACCTGCTGCTCAGGGAGTGACGGTCGTGACGAACGACATCCGGTCGCCGCGGTAGAGCGACCGGCGATGCTCGATCGGGACGTCGTTCTCGTCGTAGGAGATCCGCTCGAGCAGCAGCATCGGTGTGCGGGTGTCGGCGTCGAGCAGCGCCGCCTCGCGCGCGTCCGGCAGCGTGGTCTCGATCCGCTCGACCGCCCGCGCGAACGCGATCCCGTAGGAACGGATCGCGGCGTACAGCGACGACGACGGATCGAGCGTCCGGCGCAGATCCGGAAAGCGGTGTGCGGGAAGGCGCGTGCGTTCGAGTCCGACATGCACTCCGTCGGTGAGCAGGACACGTTCGAGTTCGAGGACGGGATCGCCGGGTTCGAGACCGAGGCGGCAGGCCAGTTCGTCGTCGGCGACGAGGTCGGTCCACGCGACGAGCACACGCCCAGCGCTGCGCCCTTCGAGCAGGGCGGCTTCGGTATAGGAACCGATGACGAGGGGCTGGACGATCTTCGGGCCGGCGACGACGGTGCTGCGGCGCCGCCGTTCGATGCGGCCGTCGACGAGCAGTTCTCGCAGTGCCTGGCGGACGGTTTCGCGGGCGACGTCGAACCGGGTGGCGAGATCGCGTTCGGAGGGGACCTGATCTCCCACACTGAGCTGGTCGAGGAGGCACTCGACCTGGCGGCGCACGATCTGGTGCTTGAGGGTGCGCGCTTCGCGAACGACGGTGGCCACACATCCAGCGTAACCGAATTCCGTTCTACACCAACTGTTTCACCGGGAGTTCGACGAACCGGCCCTAACCCTGCGGTCCCGCGAGCTGTGGGAGGACCTCGGCGCCCGCGTTCCCGACGTCGGTTTCCGCGCGAACGGTTCGCTGACGCTGACGCTGCCGCGCACCGCCGCCGGGGTCGCCGTCGCGGAGGAAGCGGTCGCACGCGACGACGCGCAGCGACGAGGATTCGCCCTGCTCGATGCGGACGAGACGCGCCGCCGTAACCCCGCGCTACGCGGTAACTTCCTCGCGGCACTGCACTGCAGCACGGACGCTGCCGTCGAATCCCGCATCGCGCTCCCGGCGATCCGGCAACATCTCGCCATCTCGGGCCGCTACCTGTTCCTGCTGTCCACAGAGGCCCGGGACGTCTCCCGCACGGCCCGCGGGACCGTGCAGTGCGCGACGACCACGGCACCGTGCACGAGACCGACCTCGTTCTCGTCTGTCCCGGCGCGACACTCGGTGGCCTCGCCCGCGACCTGCCATTGCGCAGGGTCCGGCTGCAGATGATGCAGACCGCACCGCTCGGCGAAGACCTCACCACGTCGATCGCCGACTGCGACAGCCTGCGCTACTACCCGGGATTCGCCGGTACCGCCCTCGACGAGCTCACCGCCTCCGAGGAGCAACGACCCGTCGCCGCGCAGCATCGCATGCAGTTGCTGTGCGTCCAGCGTCTGCACGGCGGCCTCACCATCGGCGACACCCACGCCTACGACGAACCGTTCGACTTCGACGTCGACGAAGAACCCTACGACCACCTCGTCGCAGTGACGGAGGAGTTCCTCGGCCGCCGACTGCCGCGCGTCGTCCGGCGCTCTGGGCCGGTGTGTACAGCCAGTGCATCGACCCCACGCGCTCGTGCACCGCGCGAAGGCCGACGAAGACGTATGGGTCGTCGCCGGCCCGGGTGGCCGCGGTATGACCCTCGGCCTCTATCTCGGCGAGGAGACCGCCGACCTGCTCGGCCTCTGACATCCCGGAACCGGACGCCCCGATTCGTCGACCAGGGCGACGTGGGTACCTACTCCGAGTACATCGTGCTACCCGCGGGCGTGACGACCGTGCCCGTGCCGGCCGCGGTGCCCGACGTCGTCGCAGCTCCGGCCTCGTGTGCGACCGCGACGGCTGTCGCGGTGGTTGAGACGGCCGGCGATCTCGACGGCCGCAGGGTCGTGGTGTGCGGTGCCGGGATGCTCGGCGTCACGGCGGTCGCCATGTGTGCCGAAGCCGGCGCCGACGTCATGATCATGGACACCGACCCGCAGCACGCGGCACGCGCCGACCGGTTCGGCGCGGTTCTCGACGACGGTGGTCCTGCCGATATCGCTCTCGACTTCTCGGGTTCGGCGGATGCGATCGCGTCGCTGGTGTCCGCCTCGATGTGGGCGGGCGCCTGGTGCTCGCGGGCTCGTCGGCACCCCCGTCCCCCTCGATGCGCTGCGAGAAGTCCTGTATGCGGCGCCGCGCCTGCGGGCGGCGGTGGTCCCGTAAGGGGTTTGCGGACGTTCGGTTCGGTCACGGACACCGATCGCTTCGGTCCTTACGGCCGAGGGGTGCCCGCTTCTACCGTAGGAGAGGTTGGGCACGGCGGCCCTCTGCAGGGCCGTGGGTGCCGTCGCTCCGCAAGCACGGGAAGGAACCTGCGCACTGTGACCACCGAGGCATTCATCTATGAAGCCATCCGAACACCACGCGGCCGAGGCAAGAAGACGGGCTCTTTGCACTCCGTCAAGCCGATCTCCCTGGTTACGGGCCTGATCGACGAGCTGCGTGTTCGATTCCCCGATCTCGACGAGAACCGTATCTCCGATCTGATCCTCGGTGTCGTCAGCCCCGTCGGCGATCAGGGTGCCGACATCGCCCGCACCGCTGTCACCATCGCGAACCTGCCGGCCACCACGGGCGGCGTGCAGATCAACCGGTTCTGCGCGTCGGGCCTCGAGGCCGTCAACATGGCTGCGCAGAAGGTCCGCTCCGGCTGGGACGAGCTCGTTCTCGCCGGCGGCGTCGAGTCCATGTCGCGTGTCTCCATGGGCTCCGACGGTGGCGCGTGGATGCTCGATCCCGCCACCAACTACGACAGCTACCTGGTTCCCCAGGGCATCTCCGCCGATCTCATCGCGACCATCGAGGGCTTCACCCGCGAGGACGTCGACGCCTACGCACTGCGTTCGCAGCAGCTCGCGGCGGCAGCCTGGTCGGGCGGCTACTTCTCCAAGTCGGTCGTGCCGGTCAAGGACCAGAACGGCCTGACCATCCTCGATCAGGACGAGCACATGCGTCCGGACACGACCCTCGAGGGTCTGGCCAAGCTGCAGCCGTCGTTCGCGACCATCGGTGAGATGGGCGGCTTCGACGCCGTGGCGCAGCAGAAGTACCACTTCGTCGAGAAGATCGATCACGTCCACCACGGCGGCAACAGCTCGGGCATCGTCGACGGCGCGGCACTCGTGCTCGTCGGTTCCGAGCAGGCCGGCAAGGACCTCGGTCTGACCCCGCGTGCCCGCGTCGTCGCCACGGCCACCTCCGGTGCCGACTCGACGATCATGCTCACCGGCCCCACGCCGGCCGCGCACAAGGTTCTCGCTTCGGCGGGCCTGACGGTCGACGACATCGACCTGTTCGAGATCAACGAGGCGTTCGCCTCCGTCGTCCTGAAGTTCCAGAAGGACCTGAACATCCCGGACGAGAAGCTCAACGTCAACGGCGGCGCCATCGCGATGGGCCACCCGCTCGGCGCCACCGGTGCCATGATCACCGGCACCATGATCGACGAGCTCGAGCGCCGCGGAGCCAAGCGCGCCCTCGTCACCCTGTGCATCGGTGGCGGCATGGGTGTGGCCACCATCATCGAGCGCGTCTGACACCGGAAGGAATTCGAAAAACAGTGAGCGACAACATGATTTCCTGGGATAAGGACGCCGACGGCATCGTTGTGCTGACACTCGACGATCCGAACCAGGGCGCCAACACGATGAACGAGCTGTACAAGGCGTCGATGAAGGCCACCGTCGACCGTCTGTACGAGGAGCAGGACTCCATCACCGGTGTGGTGATCACCTCCGCGAAGAAGACCTTCTTCGCCGGCGGCGACCTGCGCAACATCATCGCGATCGGCCCCGACGACGCGCAGGTCGCGTTCGACGAGGTTCAGGGCATCAAGGCCGACCTGCGTCGTCTCGAGACCCTCGGTAAGCCCGTCGTCGCCGCCATCAACGGCGCGGCTCTCGGTGGCGGCCTCGAAATCGCCCTCGCGACGCATCGCCGCATCGCTGCCGATGTCAAGGGCGTGCAGATCGGTCTGCCCGAGGTCAGCCTCGGCCTGCTCCCCGGTGGCGGTGGCATCACCCGCACCGTGCGCCTGCTCGGCATCCAGACGGCGCTGCTCTCGGTTCTGCTGCAGGGCAACAAGTACAACGCGGTCAAGGCCAAGGAGATCGGCCTGGTCCACGACGTCGTGGGTAGCGTCGAGGAACTCGTTCCGGCCGCCAAGGAATGGATCAAGGCCAACCCCGAGGGCGGCATCCAGCCGTGGGATGTCAAGGGCTACAAGATCCCCGGCGGCACCCCTTCCAGCCCGGCCTTCGCCGCGAACCTTCCGGCCTTCCCCGCGAACCTGCGCAAGCAGATCAAGGGCGCCCCGATGCCGGCTCCGCGCGCCATCATGGCCGCCGCCGTCGAGGGCTCGCAGGTGGACTTCGACAATGCGTCGACCATCGAGTCGCGGTACTTCGTCGAACTCGCCACCGGCCAGGTCGCGAAGAACATGATCCAGGCGTTCTTCTTCGACATGCAGTCCATCAACTCGGGCGCTTCGCGTCCGAAGGACGTGCCGAAGCGCGAGATCAAGAAGCTCGGCGTTCTCGGTGCGGGCATGATGGGCGCCGGCATCGCCTACGTCTCCGCCAAGGCCGGTTACGAGGTCGTCCTCAAGGACGTCACCCTCGAGGCCGCCGAGCGTGGCAAGAACTACTCGGAGAAGATCGAGACGAAGGCTCTCTCGCGTGGCAAGACCACCGAGGAGAAGTCGAAGGCTCTGCTCGACCGCATCACGCCGACGGCCGACCCCGCCGACTTCGCGGGCGTCGACTTCGTCATCGAGGCAGTGTTCGAGAACACCGAGCTCAAGCACAAGGTGTTCCAGGAGATCGAAGACATCGTCGATCCCGACGCGCTGCTCGGCTCGAACACCTCGACGCTGCCCATCACCGGTCTCGCGACCGGCGTCAAGCGTCCCGAGGACTTCATCGGTATCCACTTCTTCTCGCCGGTCGACAAGATGCCTCTGGTCGAGATCATCAAGGGTGAGAAGACCTCCGACGAGGCCCTGGCCCGCGTGTTCGACTACACGCTCGCGATCCGCAAGACTCCGATCGTCGTCAACGACAGTCGCGGCTTCTTCACCTCGCGTGTGATCGGCACCTTCGTCAACGAGGCCATCGCCATGCTCGGCGAGGGCATCGAGCCCGCGACCATCGAGCAGGCCGGTTCGCAGGCGGGTTACCCGGCTCCGCCGCTGCAGCTGACCGACGAGCTGAACATGAAGCTCATGCAGAAGATCGCGAAGGAATCCGAGGAGGCCGCCAAGCAGGGCGACACCAAGCTCGGCACCACGCGTCATCCCGCACTCGACGTGGTCGACTGGATGGTCGAGCAGGGTCGTCCGGGTCGTCTCGAGAAGGCCGGCTTCTACGAGTACGACGAGAACGGCAAGCGTCAGGGCATCTGGCAGGGTGTGCGCGATCACTTCAAGACCGAGGCGACCCTCGATGTGCCGCTGCAGGATCTGATCGACCGCATGCTCTTCGCCGAGGCGATCGAGACCCAGAAGTGCTTCGACGAGGGTGTTCTCGAGACCACCGCCGACGCCAACATCGGCTCGATCTTCGGCATCGGCTTCCCGGCCTGGACCGGTGGTGTCGCTCAGTACATCGTCGGCTACCCGGGTGGCAAGGAAGGCTTCGTCAAGCGCGCCGAGGAACTCGCCGCCAAGTACGGCGAGCGCTTCAACCCGCCGGCGTCGCTGCGCAGCTGACGCACACGACGGTTGCACGGAAGGGCTCCCGACGCCACGGCGTCGGGAGCCCTTCCCGTTCGCGCTCTTCTGTTTTCGTGCCGATGGGGTCGGCTAGGCGACCCACCAGGGGCGCAGCGGCGTCTGCGGCTTCTTGTCGTCGCCGAGCTTGACCGCGAGCACCTGGTGCAGCTGGACCACGTTGCGTTCGAAGCCGAGGCGCGAGCCTGCCATGTACAGGCCCCACAGGCGGGCCGTGCCCTCACCGACCTCGGCGACGCAGGCCTGCCAGTGCTTCTCGAGGTACTCGCACCAGCCCTTCAGCGTCAGGGCGTAGTGCTCGCGCAGATTCTCCTCGTGCATCACCTCGAAGCCGATGTTCTGCGCCTCGGTGATGATGCGACCCGAACCGGTGAGCTCCCCGTCGGGGAAGACGTACCGGTCGATGAACCCGCCGGCCTTGGCGCGGGTGTTGTTGGTCGGCCGGGTGATGCAGTGGTTGAGCAGCAGACCGCCCACCCGCAGTTTGCCGTGGAGGAACCGGAAGTAGGCCGGATAGTTGGCGACACCGATGTGCTCGGTCAGGCCGATCGACGAGATGGCGTCGAATCCTTCCTCGGGCACGTCGCGGTAGTCGGAGTGCCGGACCTCCGCCAGGTCGCTCAGGCCCTCCTCGACGATGGCCTTCTGCGCCCATTCGGCCTGCTCCTTGGAGAGCGTCACGCCGAGGGCCTTCACACCGCGCCGAGCGGCGTAACGCACCATCCCGCCCCAGCCGCAACCGATGTCGAGCAGGCGGTCGCCCGGCTTCAACCGCAGCTTCTCGAAGACCAGACGGTACTTGTTCTCCTGGGCGTCCTCGAGGCTCTGATTCTCGGATTCGAAGACGGCGCAGGTGTACGTCATCGAGGGGCCGAGAACGTACTCGTAGAACTCGTTGGACACGTCGTAGTGGTGATGGATGACCTCGGCGTCGCGCGATTTCGAGTGCCGCAGACCCTCGGCGATGCGGCGCCAGCGCGGCAGGTGCTCCTGCGGCGGCGGTGCGATCGGCTTGAGCAGTTCGGTGCCGAGCGACCGGGCGATCTGCGCGAGGATACGTGCCGGGGGACGCTCGAAGTGCAGGTCGCCGAGCGAGGCGAGCAACTCGTAGGGGTTGCCGGGATGCACTCCCTTCGCCTGGAGATCGCCCGAGATGTACGCCCGTGCCATACCCAGATCGCCGGGGGCCGTGGCGATGTACGTCGCGCCCTTGGGCGACGCGAGATGTAGACCGTAGGGAGAGTCCTCGGGACCGGCCGCCGATCCGTCGTAGGCCGTGAAGCGCAACGGCATGTCGCCGCCGGTCACGATCTCCACGATCTGGGCGAGTGCGAGCTTGTCCTCGGTGGACCGATCGTTCTCGGTCTTGAATATGGTCACTTTCGTTGCACCGCCTTCGAAAACAGGTCCAGTAGACGGGACCGAGGGTCGTATTTCTGCTTGAGAGCGGGGTATTCACCGCCGCCGTAATAGAGCTTCTCGAACTCGTCCTTCGAGTAGTAGGAGTCCGAGTAGAGCGATTTGTGCCCGTCGAGTTCGGCGACCTTCTTCTCGATCAGCCGGTTGGCGGCGCCCTCCTCGGCGCCGGGCACGATGGGAACGGACGACCAGAACCCGACGTTCACATAGGCGCGCTTCGGCTCGAGCGGGTACAGCGGCCAGGGACGCTGGGCGTCCGAGGTGCTCGGACGGCCGGCGTCCGGGGACGACTCGATGTCGCGCAACTTCAAGGGGCACAACCAGATCGGCTCGATGGGAATTTCGTCGAGGAACCACTCGACGAACTCCTGCGTGCGTTCGAGCGGAACCTCGATGTCCTGCACGACGCGCTCGCGGGGTGGATTGCCCTTGCGTGCCTCGATCCGGTCTGCCACCGAATACTTGTGGTCGAGCGCGATGAGCTTCCAGTAGAAACTGCTGCGCAGCAACTGCTTCGGCCACATCCGGCGGATCTTCGGGTTCTGGGCGCCGAACGCGCGTGAGCACCAGAACCAGTCGGTGTCCCACCGCCACAGATAGTCGCGGATCGTGAGCCGATCCTCCTTGGGGCGGTTGACGGAGACGTGCTGGATCGACCGGTAGTAGATGTCCTGCCCGGTGTAATCGCTGACGGGACCCGGCTCGTCGGTCTGTGTGCCGAGCGTCAGGTAGCTCTCGGCTGCGGAGAAGACGACACCGTCGAGATAGTCGACCGGTGTGCCGTCCCAGGTCCGTTCGTCGACGATCCGCGCGAGGGCGGACTGCAGATCGGCGATCGTGTCGAAACGCAGGTGACGCAGTGCGACGAAACGTTTCACCGGTTCGAGTGCGATGCGCAGGCGCGTGGCGTACCCGAGCGAACCGTACGAGTTGGGGAAGCCGTGGAACAGATCGGCGTGCTCACCCTCCGGGCGGGCCGTGATGATCTCGCCGGACCCGGTCAGGATGTCCATCTCGAGCACGGACTCGTGGGGGAGGCCGTTGCGGAAGGACGTCGACTCGATGCCGAGCCCGGTGACGGCGCCGCCGAGCGTGATCGTCTTCAGCTGCGGGACGACCAACGGTGCGAGGCCGTAGGGCAGGGTCGCGTCGACGAGGTCCTCGTAGGTGCACATGCCGGCGACGTCGGCGGTGCGGGCCTGCGGGTCGACGGAGATGACACCGCCGAGACCGGAGACGTCGAGCCCCGGCGCGTTCGCCGCGGCGCGTGCCCGGAAGAGGTTCGACGTCTTCTTCGCGAGTCGCACGGGCGCGTCGGCCGGAATCGCGCTGTACGAGCGCAGCAGGCGGTCTACACCCTGGCGGTGTACCGCCTCCCCGTACGGGACCTTGACACCTGACGATCTCGGCATCTGCATTCGACTCCTCCGGAGCGGCGCATCAGTGGCACGTCCACAATAGACCCGGCGGTCGCATCCGTCCCGGAACGCGCAGGGCAGGATGGATGCTGTCGTCACAGGCACATTCGAGCCCGCATCAGCGCGGAAGAAGCAGAAGGAGTCGTTCATGGCACAGGTCAGCGCAAGCAGTTCGATCCAGTTGGCGGCAGCTCCCGAGGCGGTGCTCACCGCCCTGGCCGACTACGAGACCGTGCGCCCGCGCATCCTCACCGAGCACTACCGCGACTACCGCGTGATCTCCGGTGGTCGCGGCGACGGCACCGTCGTGCACTGGATCCTCCAGGCCACGGAGAAGCGTCAGCGCGACGTGCAGGCCACCGTGTCGGTGAAGGGCAGTACCGTCACGGAGACGGACGCGAACTCGACGCTCGTGACGACCTACAGCGTCGTGCCGAACGGGACGGGTTCGACGGTCGTCGTGCTCACTCAGTGGAAGGGTGCCGGGGGCGTCAAGGGCTTCTTCGAGAAGACGTTCGCGCCGCTCGGCCTGAAGAAGATCCAGCAGCAGGTGCTCGAGAACCTGAAGAAGGAAGTCGACTGAGCCCGGTTCGGTCGACCTCGGCGTCTGTGTCCACCCCGATGCGCGGCGACTAGGCTGGCATCACAAACGTGCAGAAAGGACGTGCCGTGCAACCCGGTGGTGGAATGCCCGACATGCAGCAACTCCTCGCTCAGGCCCAGCAGATGCAGCAGCAACTCGTCGCTGCGCAGAACGAGATGGCGCAGGCGGAGGTCACCGGCCAGGCCGGCGGTGGCCTCGTGACGGCGACGGTGAAGGGCACGGGCGAGGTCGTGTCCGTGAAGATCGATCCGAAGGTCGTCGACCCCGAGGACGTCGAGACCCTGCAGGATCTCGTGGTCGGTGCGATCGCCGACGCCTCGGCGAAGGCCCAGGAGATCGCGGCCGAGAAGCTCGGTCCGCTCGCGGGTGGGCTCGGCGGCGGAATCCCCGGCCTGCCCGGTTTCTAGAGGTCGGCGTTGTACGAAGGACCGGTACAGGACCTCATCGACGAGCTGGGCAAGCTTCCGGGCGTCGGCCCGAAGAGTGCCCAGCGCATCGCGTTCCATCTGCTCTCGGTCGAGCCGCCCGAGATCGACCGCCTGCAGGCGGCGCTGCAGCGGATCCGCGACGGCGTGCAGTTCTGCGAGGTCTGCGGAACGGTCTCCGACCAGCGGCGTTGCCGCATCTGCTCCGATCCTCGCCGCGACCGCACGGTGATCTGCGTGGTCGAGGAACCGAAGGACGTGCAGGCGATCGAACGCACCCGGGAGTTCCGGGGGCGCTATCACGTCCTCGGTGGTGCGCTCGACCCGCTCAACGGCGTCGGCCCCGACCAGCTGCACATCCGCGAACTGCTCACCCGCATCGGCAACCAGGAGGACGGCGTCGACGTCTCCGAGGTGATCATCGCGACCGACCCCAATACGGAGGGCGAGGCGACGGCCACCTATCTGGTGCGTATGCTGCGCGACTTCCCGGGGCTGAGCGTCACCCGCCTCGCGTCGGGTCTGCCGATGGGCGGCGATCTCGAGTTCGCCGACGAGCTGACGCTCGGGCGAGCGTTGTCGGGGAGGCGGGCGATGTGACCGTGCGCAGCACGGAGGCATCGCACCGGGGTGAGCCCGAGAAGCGTCGCCGGACTTCCGACGAGACCCGGAAGCTGATCATCGAGGCTGCGGGGAAGGCGTTTGCGACGCGCCCCTACCGCGACATCACGCTCAAGGACATCGCGGAGGAAGCGGGGGTCAGCGCCCCGCTGATCATCAAGTACTTCGGCTCGAAGGAGCAGTTGTACGAGGAGCTCGTCGACTTCCAGTACGGCGCGCAGGTGCTGTTCGACGGGCCGCTCGAGAGCCTGGGGGAGCGGATGGTCGCGATGCTCGCCCGCCCGCTCGAACCCTACAAGCCATTGTCGATGAACATCCTGTTCATGAGCGGGGGCAGCGAGGAGAGCAACCGCATGCTCCGCGACAACTACTCCGCGCAGATGGTCGACGCGCTCGCCGCGCGGCTGCCGGGGTCGGATGCCCGTCTCCGGGCCGAGCTGGCGATGTCGGCGGTGATGGGGTTGGCGATCATGCGGCGCCGCATGATGCAGGAGCGCGCGACCGGCACGGTCGAGGAAGTTGTGGCCATGTACGCGCCGCTGGTTCAGCGGTTGCTCGACGGAGACGGTTCTTAGCGGCACGAATGACCTTGGTCACTACTCTTGAGGGTAAATAGCCGTTCACCTAATGTGGTGAACGGCTATTTACCTGTTTGGCGAGAGGGGGTGTCGATGTCGATCTCGCTCCCCCTGCGCCTGCACGTGGCGGGTAGGTCCGCCGCCGCGCCGACGCGCTCAGCGTCCGGAACGACGAAGGTGAGCGGACCGGCGGAGAAGAAGACGCGCAACCTGCGGCATCTCGTCTTCCCGGTTCTCGCGGTCGGCGCCGTCTTCCAGGCCATCATGCAGACCGTTATGGTGCCGCTCCTGCCGAGCATGCCGGGCTTCACCGGCGCCGGAACCACCGCCGTCTCGTGGCTGGTGACGAGCACCCTGCTGGTCGGTGCGGTGATGACGCCCATCTTCGGCCGTCTCGCCGACATGATCGGCAAGAAGCGGATGCTCCTCATCGCGTTCTCGCTTATGACACTCGGCTCGTTGATCTGCGCGCTGACCTCGGACATCGGACTGCTCATCGTCGCCCGTGGCCTGCAGGGCGCCGGCGCGGCGGTGCTGCCGATCGGCATGGCGATCCTTCGCGAGGTCCTGCCCCGTGAGCACGTGGAGCGCTCGATCGCGATGCTCAGTTCCACCCTCGGCATCGGCACCGCGGTCGGTATCCCGTTCGCTGCCGCCATCGTCCAGTTCGCCGATTGGCACCTGCTCTTCTGGACCACCGCCGCCATCGGCGCCGGTGTCGCCCTCGCGGCGTGGATCGTCATCCCGGAATCGGACACCCGCACCGGCGGTCGCTTCGACGCCGTGGGCGCCGCCGGCCTGTCCGCCGCCCTGGTGTGCCTGCTCGTGCCCATCACCCAGGGCAGCACGTGGGGCTGGACGAGCCCCGCAGTGCTGCTCTCGTTCGCCGCGTCGGTGCTGCTGTTCGTGCTCTGGGGAGTGCAGCAGCTGCGCAACCGCAACCCGCTCGTCGACCTGCGTGTCTCGGCCCGCCGTTCCGTCCTCGCGCCGCACCTGTCGGCACTGCTCGTCGGGTTCGCCTTCTACGGCAACACCCTCATCACCACACAGTTGCTGCAGGCGCCGTCCGGGCACGGAGCCGGATACGACCTGACCATCCTCCAGGCCGCGGCCTGCCAGCTCGCCGCGAGCTTCGCGATGATGATCTTCGCGATCGTGGCCTCCCGGATCACCGAACGTTTCGGACCCAAGATCACGATCATGACCGGAGCGGTCTTCCTGCTCGCCGGCTACAGCGTCCACGCGGTGCCCGGCAAGCCGCTGTGGCTCGTCGTCGCCGCCATCTTCGTCGCGGCGATCGGCACGTCGCTCGTGTACTGCACGCTGCCGGTGCTCCTCCTCGGCGCGGTGCCGCTGTCGCAGAACGCCGCGGCGAACGGCGTCAACGTCCTGCTCCGCACCGTGGGCAGCACCGTCTGCAGCGCGGTCGTCGCCTCGGTGCTCGCGGCTCACACCCTCGGGGGCGGGCTCGGCATCGGCACCGCGGGCTTCGTGATCGCCTACCTCGTGTGCGCCGGTTGCGCCGTGGTCGTCTTCGTCTCGGGCTTCGCACTCCCGTCGAAGCAGGCCCTGCGGCCCGTCGAGAACTGACCCCGGCCCGCCCTCCCGGAACAGTTACGGCCCTGCACCCCGGTGGTGAAACCGGAATGCGGGGCCGCCCCTCCTGTCCCCCAGGTCTGTCGGTGCGTCAGTGTTCGACGCCCAGATCGTTCGGACGGTAACCGAGGGGGTAACCCGGATACGTCCGGTTGGTGGCGTTGCCCGCCGACAGCGACACGCGTCGCTTCGGCAGTCGCCGCACGAACGCCGACCGTGCCCGCAGCGCGCCCTCGACGATCTCCGTCACCTGCGGTGAGCTCTTCGGGAAACCGAACGCCGACGCCATGCGGTCGTCGATCAGCGCGAAAACGACCTTCTCGATGCCCTTGTTCAGCACCTTCGGGTACCACGACTGGAAGAGGCGCAGCGTGTAGGTGCCGATGGCGTGGTTGTCGTCGCTGTAGGTGAACTTCTCGCGCTCGTATTCGAGCTTGAACCGGTGGAACTCCTGGAACGACTCCGGGATGTCCTTGATGCCCATCCGGATGCCCACCTGGCGGTAGAAGTAGAACGACGCCAGCCGCTCCTTCGGGTGCAGGCGACGCCACCCGTAGCGGTCGATCCAGTCGAGCGGGTCGTACACGAAGGTCGACAGGACGTACAGCATGTCGTCGTTGTCGATCGAGTACTTGCCGTGCATCCGGTTGATGTTGCGCAGCGACTCGCGTCCCCGCTCGGCGTCGTAGCCGTGCTCGACCAGCTCGGCCATCAGCAGCGCCGTGTCGTCGTACCGCTTCTGCGGCCGCTTCTCGAACTCGCCGGTGCGGGCGAGCAACTCCGAGATGCTGGGCACACAGTACGTGCGGAAGAGGGCGAACTCGAGCGACCGCTGGTAGTCCCACGGGAACTCGTAACCGGCGGTGATCCGCACGATGTCCTGGTGCTGCGTGACCGGGTCGAGCTCCTCGATCACCTCGACCCAGCCCATCCGCCCACGCTTCGGGTGCGGGTCCCTGTTCGGGGGTGGGAACGTACCGGCCTTCTCGATGCGTGCCTCGGGCTTCGCGACGACGGCGGCCTTTCGGCTGCGAGTGCGCGGGGGAGTGGTCGTCATCGGCTCACCTTCCGTGCATGAACTGGAGCATCGCTCGCGAGATTTTCAGATCGCGCTCCGGACGCTCGAGGCTCATGAGTTTGAGCGGCGAGCTGAACTTCGCCACCGTGACCGACTTGGGACGGCTGAACTCGCGCAGGCCGTCGGCGCCGTGGATGCGGCCGAAGCCGGACTCGCCGATGCCGCCGAAGGGCAACGAGGCGATGGCGGCGAAGCCGAGCACCGAGTTGACCGACACCATGCCGTTGCGCAGGCGCTCGGCGAGCTGACGGCCTTTCTTCTTGTTGCGCGTGAAGATCGACGCACCGAGACCGTAGTTCGTGCCGTTCGCGCGTTCGACGGCCTCGTCGAGGTCGCGAACCTTGTTGACGACGACCGTCGGGCCGAAGGTCTCCTCGCACACCGCGGCCGAGGTCTCGGGCACGTCGGTGAGGATGACGGGCTCGACGATGCGCTCCTGCACCGAATCGAGTCCGCCGAGGACGGCCTTGCCACCGGACTTCAGGGCGTCCTCGATGTGACTGCGCACGATGTCGACCTGGCGCGGAAGCGTCATAGGGCCGTAGGTGGAGTCCTCGTCGCCGCCCGGCTTCGCGCGCCGGACGGTGGCGGTGAGCTTGTCGAGGAACTCGCGGTAGACAGGCTCCTCGACGTAGATGCGCTCGACGCCCGCGCAGGTCTGGCCGGCGTTGCCGAAGGCGCCGAAGGCGGCGAACTCGACGGCCTCGTCGATGTTCGCGTCGGCCGCGACGATCATCGCGTCTTTGCCGCCGCATTCGGCGACGAGCGGGGTGAGCGACTCGGCGCACACCGCCATGACCTTGCGGGCGGTGGGGCCGGAGCCGGTGAAGGCGACCTTGTCGACACCCGAACGCACGAGCGTCGAACCCGTCTCACCGAGACCGGTGATGACCTGGAAGACCGGCTGGGTGGGGGCGATCGAGTTCCACTTGTCCTCGAGCCACTTCGCAACACCGGGGGTGAGCTCGCTCGGCTTGAAGACGACGGCGTTGCCGGCGGCCAGCGAGTAGGCGATCGAACCCATCGGGGTGTACACGGGGTAGTTCCAGGGGCCGATCACGCCGATGACACCGAGGGGCTTGTACTCGAGGGTTGCGGCCTGGTTGAAGCTCGCGACGCCCGCGGGCACCTTGCGGGGCCTGAGCACCTTCTTGGCGTTCTTGGCCGCCCAGTCGAGGTGCTCGACCGCCAGCATGACTTCGAGGAAGGCGTCGCCGAAGGGCTTACCGGTCTCCTTCGCCACCACCGATGCGAGCGAGGTCGCGTCGGATGCGATGGCCTTCTTGAACTCGAGGAGCCAGTCGCGGCGGCCGCGGAAGCCCTGCGCCTCCCACCAGCGCGCGGCGACGCGGGCGCGCTCGACGGCCGCGCCCACGGCGGCCTCGTCGGCGACCGGATACTCGGCGATCATCTCGCCGTTCCGGGGGTCGAGGCTGGCGAAGGTGTCGGTGTTCGCTGCCGTGGATGCCTTGTCCGAGCTGCTCTTCGCGTTCTTCGGACTGGTGAGGTTCTGGGTCATGTTCGACACTTCCTGGTGAACCACATCACATATATTTGATGTGATAGCTGTAGTGGACATCACATTAGGCGTTCGCGGGACAATTGGACAACCCCCGTGCGCAGTTGTCCGGATTCCTACAGGAGACACGATGGCGGCACCGACACGTAGCCCCGGGACAGCGGCGGATCACGCTGCGGCATCCCGACGTTCGGAGGGGGCCGTACGGCGCCGTCCGCAGCTTTCCGACGAGGTGGCCGGTCACCTCCGCGGCTCGATCATGTCCGGCGTGTTGCGTCCGGGCGACTTCATCCGGCTCGACGAGACCGCCGTCGAACTCGGCGTCAGCGTCACCCCGGTCCGGGAGGCGCTGCTGACGCTGCGCGGGGAGGGGATGGTCGAATCCGCCCCGAACCGCGGCTACCGGGTCTCGCCCCTCACGCGCGGCGACATCGACGACATCTTCTGGCTGCAGGGGCAGATCGCCGTCGAGCTCGCGCTCCGAGCGGTCGACCGTGCTACGCCGGCCGACCTCGAGCGTCTGGCCGAACTCAACGAGAGGCTGCGCAGGCTCGTCGTTGCCCCGGAGGGAGTGGCACCCGACATCGAGCGGATCGCCGACGCGGAGTTCGACCTCCATCGTGAGCTCAACCGCATCGCCGACAGCCCCAAGCTCGCGTGGTTCCTCAACGCAGCCGCGCGCACGATTCCGTACCGCCTCTACGCGCGCGACGCCGAGTGGGGAACGCTCGCCATCCGATCGCACACGAAGCTGATCGAGGCGATCGCCGCGCAGGACCACAGCGAGGTGATCACGCAGACGCTGGTGCAGTTCGAGGACGCGGCCGCGCGTCTGGTCGTCCACCGCGAGCGAGCGGGTGTCGATTCGCCTCCCGGATAGGCACTTGCATATCTGAGTACGGGTGTGCACAATTCGTATGACAGTGCTGCACCAGTGCTTTCATCGTCAGGAGACCTCCGATGACGACCCACGCCGAAGAGCGCGTCCCCACCGTCACCACCGACGAACCGGTGGCGACCCCCGCTCCGCTTCCGGCGGGCTCGGTCGAACTGGCCGACTTCGTCGGAGAGTCGATGCTCCTGCTCGGCGCCGGCGCGACGGTCCTCCTGCAGCTGGCATCGCGCGGTGTCGGGCACGGCGTCGCCGATCACAGCACCACCCTGCAGCGGCCGCTCGACCGGTTGCGCACCACGATGACCTACGTCTACGCGGTCACGCTCGGTACTCCCGAGGAGAAGAAGCAGATCGTCCGGATGGTCAACAAGGCGCACGTCCCGGTGCGCTCGGAGGCCTACAACGCCTTCGATCCCGAACTCCAGTTGTGGGTCGCCGCAACGCTGTACACGTAACGGTGTCGACATGTACCGGCGGATGTTCGGGCCTGTCACCGATGCCGACATCGAATGCATCTACCGCCAGTCCGCGGTCTACGGCACGGCCCTGCAGGTCGAGGACGACATGTGGCCGAAGACGCGGGAGGAGTTCGACAGGTACTGGGACGAGATGATCGCGACCTTCGAGGTCGACCGGAAGGTGCGTTCGTTCACCCGCGATCTCCTCACCGGCGGTGACGCTCCGCTTCCCGTTCGCGCCCTCGTGCCGCTGCAGCGCTTCATGACGATCGGTCTTCTCCCGCAACGCATGCGCGACGAAGTCGCGCTGCCGTGGAGCCCGCGCGACCAGCGGCGCTTCGACCTGTTCTGGAAGGTGGTCCCGCCGATCTACCGCGCGGTGCCCAGGCCGATCCGACAGCTGTCGGCCACCTACTACCTCAACGACATGCGCCGCCGGATGAAGGCGCACGGACACGTCATCTGAGCTCTCCGCCGAGAACGTCGAGTGGCCGGACGCGCGTCCGGCCACTGTGCGTTTCCCGTCCGACGGTCACACGGCGGTGTCGCGTTCGAGACCGAACCAGTAGTGCTCGCCGTCGTCGAACACCAGCGAGCCCTTGCCGTTCATCACCCCGACGACGGTGTCGTCGTCGACCTTCTTGAAGTGGTCGAAGACCGGCATGCCGTCGTAGACCATCGTCGCCGTCATCTCACCGCGGAAGACGATCTCCCACAGGCTCGCTTCGCCGCGTCCGGTCTTCGTGTCGGAGAACAACTCGCCGTCCTCGCCGTAGCACACGAGCGGCTGGACCTCGGACACCGACGCGAACGTCTTTCCGTACCACCGCGACCTGCCGAGCAGTGTGTGGGTGCGGTGCCCGGTGTCGAAACTGTAACCCTTCCACCGGTATCCGACGAGATCGTCGAGGCGTGCCGGAGCGAGATGCTCCCAGAGGGCATCGAGCTCGCGAGGATCGATCCGGTCGGTGCGGGCGCGCAGTTCCTCGAGTCGCTGGACGACGTTCATGTGTTCCCCTGGATGTCGAAGGTGATTACGGCTCTGATGATCTCGCCGGAGGCGACAGCGGCGAGAGCGTCGTCGAGTTTCGTGAAATCGAAGGTCTGCACGAGTTCGTCGAGTGGAAAGTGCCCGTCGCGCCACGGCGCGGCCAGCTCGGGAAGGAGACACCGGGGCTGGTCAGCGACGACAGTGCCTGCCGGATCACGGATTGGGCGCCCACGGACTCCACCGCATCGCCGGCGCCACCGCCGGTGAGGCGACGCAGATGGCGTCCGAGGTCGTCGTGATCGTCGGGGGAGAGGACCTCGGTGGCCCCGAGCGATCGCGCGAGCCCGTGCCGTCGTGGATCGGGGGCGACGACGATGATGTTCTCGCACAAGGAAATCCGTTCTGTCATCACCGCGGCCGTGCCGACGGCGCCGAGATCGAAGACGACGATCGTCGAACCCTGTTCCGTGACGACTCCGGCACCCTCGTGTCCCGGTACGACGGGCCTCGGGACGGGAACGCCTCCCGTGGCGGCGGTGAGGTCGGTGTGGCAGATCCCGACCCCGTGGATCTGTACGAGCACTTCGTCGTCGCGCAGTTCGGGCACGGTCACGGTCTCGAGCCTCAGCGGTGCACCGTACTCGCGGAGTACCGCTGCGGCCCTGGTGCGGGTCATCCCACCGCCTCCGGCGAACCGGTGTCGCCGAGCAGTACCGAGAGCATCAGTTGCTGCACCCTGCGCTGCCGGGAGGGGGTGGGCAGGAAGTGCACGAGGTTGCCGGTGTCGAGCACGAGGTTGAGCGCGGCGTGCACGAGGAAACGGCATTCGACGGCGGGCAGCTCGGGGCGGAGCTCCCCGACCAGACGGGCCCATTCCTCGATGTTGAGCCGCTGGATGTTCCGCAGGTCGCTGCGATGGTGCGCGGGCAGGTTGCCGATCTCGGCGAAGTACACCGACATCAGTTCGCTGTTCTCGAACGACATCCGGACGTACGCCTCGGTGAGGACGTCGAGGGCCTGCGCGGAGGTCGTCGAGTCGGTGAGCGTTTCGCCGATGATCATCGCGACGCGATCACCGGCCCGGTGGAAGGCGGCGGCGAGCAGATCGGCCTTGCTCGCGAAGTGACGGTAGACGCCGGACGCGTTGATACCTGCCGCAGCACCGATCTCCTCGATGCTCACCTCGTGATAGCCCCGGGCGTCGAAGAGCAGCACGGCCTCGTGCAGGAGGACCTCGCGCTTATTCGCCACGGACAACCCGCCCGGCTCGGGAGTCGGTGCGGGTTCGTCGATGTCGGGCACCAGGTCGGTTGCCGCGACCGCTGTGCACGCGTCGAGCAGCAGCTGCTGCAGGCGCTGGTTGGACAGCGGAACGCGGTGAGTGGTGATGGAGCCGATGACGCTGAGCATCGCGCTGCTGAGCAGCACGTAGTCGTCGTCGGTGAGATCGGGCCGCAGCCGCGCGGCCGTGCGGGCGAGATGGCGGTTGAGTGCCCGCGTCTTCGAGCGGATCTCGTTGTGGTCCTCACCCGTGAGGTAGCGGCGTTCCCAGCGGTACAACCCGCCCGTCCGGCGGTTCTCGATCGTGGTGCGGATGAGCGCGAGGAGTTTGCGTTCGAGCTCCTCGGCGGCGGCGAGTCCGGTGGCGTTCGCTCCGCTCTGCTCGTCGAACTCCGCGAGGGCGGCACCGAGGGCGTCGGCGAGGGTGACCACGGCGTGGTGGAACAGGGCGTACTTGTTCGGGAAGTGCCGGTACAGGGCGGGGCCGGAGATGCCGACGGCAGTGGCGATCTCGTCGATGCTCACGCCGTGGTAGCCGCGTTCGCTGAACGCCTCGGCCGCGACCGTGGCGATCTGTGCTTTGCGGTTCTTCGGCCGGCGCCGCACGGTGGGGGTCGGGGTGCCGGTCTTGGCGGCTGTGCGTGCCCCGGCCTGCGCTTGTTCGGGCACCCTGCCTCCTCGTCGTGGATCCTGTTGCCGGCCGCGATGTCGCGGTGAATGTTCGTCGGCCTCAAAGGTAACAGTCGAACCCCCTGCGGAGAAACACTACTTGTGGGTAAGAATGGCCAAAACTGCAGGGCAGAACGTATTGACAAGCCAGCACCCAGACCGCAAAGTTAGCACCAATTCTTCAGCTGCGTCACCGCTGGGCGCATACGGAACCGTCACGACAGCGGCACTTTTCGAAGGACCGAGGAGGACTCGTGAGAACCCGATTCACCGAGATTTTCGGGGTGGAGCATCCCATCGTCCAGGGAGGCATGATGTGGGTCGGCCGCGCCGAACTCGTGGCCGCCGTGGCGGAGGCGGGAGCGCTCGGCTTCATCACTGCACTGACCCAGCCCACCCCGGAGGATCTCGTCCGCGAGATCGAACGGACACGCGAACTCACCGACAAGCCGTTCGGCATCAACCTCACGATCCTGCCGTCGATCGATCCGCCGCCGTACGCCGAGTACCGCCAGGCGATCATCGACTCGGGCGTGAAGATCGTCGAGACCGCCGGCTTCAACCCGGCCGACCACCTGCCGCACTTCAAGGACGCCGGCATCAAGGTGATCCACAAGTGCACGAGCGTGCGGCACGCGGTCAAGGCCGAGCGCATCGGCGTGGACGCCGTGAGCATCGACGGCTTCGAGTGCGCCGGGCACCCGGGCGAGGACGACGTTCCGGGCCTGATCCTCATCCCCGCCGCGACGAGCAAGCTCAGCATTCCCGTGATCGCGTCGGGCGGCATCGCCGATTCCCGCGGGCTCGTGGCGGCACTCGCGCTCGGCGCCGACGGTGTCAACATGGGCACCCGCTTCATGTGCACGGTCGAATCGCCCGTGGCCCACGAGGTCAAGGAGCAGATCGTCCGCAACACCGAACTCGACACGAAGCTCATCTTCCGCACGCTGCGCAACACCGCTCGTGTCGCCACCAACGCGGTGAGCGAAGAGGTTGTCGAGATCGAATCGCGCGGAGCCGAATTCGGCGACATCGCCCACCTGGTCGCCGGCGCCCGAGGCCGCAAGGTCTTCGAGGACGGCGAACTCGACGCCGGCATCTGGACGGCCGGGCAGAGCCAGGGGCTCATCCACGACATCCCCACCGTCGGAGAACTGGTCGACCGCATGGTCGCCGAGGCGGAGGCCATCATCACGGGTCGCCTGAACGACATCGCCGGTGCAGATCGGGCGGTGCGCGCATGACCTCGACCACCACCGAGAGCCTGCGGTCCGAACTCGCCGACGGCATCCTGCGACTGACCATCACGCGTCCGCGCCGGATGAACGCGATCGACCTGACCACGATGAAGACGCTGAGCGACGCGGTGAAGGCGGCCGGCGACGACGAACGCGTCCGTACGATCGTCGTCACCGGTGGGGGATCGGCGTTCTGCACGGGCGCGGACCTGGCTGCGGGAGCGGCGGATCCGCAGGACCCCGGTGTCGTCATGGACACCGCCAACGAACTGGTCCGGACGATCGCATCCGTCCCGGTGCCCGTCGTCGCGGCGGTCAACGGTCCCGCGGCGGGCGTCGGTGTCTCGATCGCCCTCGCGGCCGATCTCACCTACGCGGCCGAGAGCGCGTACTTCCTGCTCGCCTTCGTCAACATCGGACTGATGCCCGACGGCGGCGCGAGCCTGTTGGTTCCGGCCGCGATCGGGCGGGCCCGGGCCGCCGAGATGGCACTGCTCGGCGAGCGGGTGTCCGCGCAGGACGCCGACCGGTTCGGGTTGGTCGCCCGCACCCTGCCCGACGCCGAACTCGCCGCGCACGTCGACGCCGTCGCCTCGCGGACCGCATCCGGTCCGCGACGTGCCCTGGAACTGACGAAGCGGGCCCTCAACGCCTCGACGCTCGGCGAGCTCGACGCGGCGCTCGCGCGGGAGAAGGACGGTCAGGTCGAGCTCCTCGGCTCAGCCGACTTCGCGGAGGGTGCCATTGCGATGCTGGACAAGCGTCCCGCTCGCTTCGCCTGACGGGACGATCCTTCCCGGCATGGTTCTAGGAGGATCAACAAGGAACTTTCGGACGGGAGCAGGAACCGACGTGCTCGTCGAACACCCGCTCCCGTCCGGTGAAACCAACGCTCGACCAGTGTTTTCTGCCTCTTTCACCCGTTCTCGCTCGGCGACGACGCCTGGAGCGAGGCGGTCCGCATTCGTGGAATCTCCGTTAACAAAAGCTCTGGCCCAAACCGTTCCGGGTCTGTAATGTGCCTCACACATCGACGGCTCGGAACAGGCCGTGCCCGCACTCCCGCCACGTCACGAGAGGATCATCGATGGTTCCCCCCTCTGTCGTTTCCGAAGCGGTCGGCTCCGACGCCACCCGCTTCCGTAGCAACAACTGGAACAATCAGGTGGCGCGCCACGCCCTGATGATTCCCCATCGCACGGCCTTCCGATTCCGCGGCGAGACCATTACCTGGTCGCAGCTGGACACGCGTGTCGAGAAGCTCGCCGATGCACTCTCGCGTCGCGGCATCGGCTTCGGCGACCGCATCATCATCCTCATGCTCAACCGTCCGGAGTACGTCGAGATCGTGCTCGCGGCCAACGCCCTCGGTGCCATCGCCGTGCCGGTGAACTTCCGCCTCACCGCGCCCGAGGTCGCCTTCCTCGTGGGCGATTCCGGCGCCTCGGCGATCGTCGCGGAGGGGCCGCTCGTCCCGCTCGCCGCCGCCGCGCGTGGCCAGGCGGAGGGCATCGAACTGTCCATCACGGTCGGAGTCGAGCCGGAAGGCGACTCGCTCTCCTACGAGGCACTCGTCGCCGAAGAGGGCGAACCCCACCCGCCGGTGGAGATCCCGAACGACACGCCCGCGCTCATCATGTACACCTCGGGCACGACGGGCCGGCCCAAGGGCGCCGTGCTCACCCACTCCAATCTCGAAGCGCAGTCGCTCACCTGCATCCGGGCCTTCCGTCTGTTCGACGAATCGGGCATCGGTTTCTGCGCGTCGCCGATGTTCCACATCGCGGCCCTCGGCTCGATCGCGCCGAGCCTGATGCTCGGCACGCCCACCGTCATCCACCCGGTCGGCGCCTTCGACCCGGAGGAACTGCTCGACGTGCTCGAGGCCGAGAACGTCACCAGCCTGTTCCTCGTGCCGGTGCAGTGGCAGGCGATGTGCGCCGCGCAGCAGGCCGAGCCACGGAAGTTGAAGCTGCGCAACATCTCCTGGGGTGCAGCGCCGAGCTCCGACACGATCCTGCGGGCCATGGCGGAGACCTTCCCCGATGCCTTCAACGTGGCGGTCTTCGGCCAGACCGAGATGTCGCCCATCACCTGCGTGCTCGACGGCGACGACGCCATCCGCAAACTCGGCTCCGTGGGCCGGGTCATCCCCACAATCCAGGCGCGTGTGGTCGACGACGAGATGAACGACGTCGCTCCCGGTGAGGTCGGCGAGATCGTCTACCGCGGTCCCACCATGATGCGCGAGTACTGGAACAACCCCACCGCTACCAGCGAGGCATTCTACGGCGGATGGTTCCATTCCGGCGACCTCGTGCGCGTCGACGAGGAGGGCTTCGTCTACGTCGTCGACCGCAAGAAGGACATGATCATCTCGGGCGGCGAGAACATCTACTGCGCCGAGGTGGAGAACGTCCTGTTCGGGCACCCCAAGGTGCTCGAGGCCGCGGTCATCGGTCGCCCCGACGCGAAGTGGGGCGAGGTGCCCGTCGCCGTCGTCGCGCTGAAGCCCGGCAACGACGACCTCACCCTCGACGAGCTCCAGCCGTACCTGGACGAGCACCTCGCACGGTACAAGCACCCCAAGGAGGTCGTGATCGTCGACGCCCTGCCGCGCAACGCGAGCGGCAAGGTCGTCAAGGGTGAACTCCGCGGCGGTCTCCCCGCCGTCGCCCAGGGCTGATCCCCGGCTCACTCCTCGTACGAACGAACGGGGACCGGACCACTGCGGTCCGTGTCCGCGTTCGTCGTCGTGCCGGAGGGACGCACCGACGCGACCCGCTTCGTCATCACGTTGAAGAGGGTCGACGACCGGTGGTTGCTCGACGGAGCCGACGCGCGGTAGCGCGGGCCGGCTTCCGTCGTAGCGGAACGTCGGGCACCACCGAATTCGTCAGGTCTCGGTGAGCGTCTTCGACGCGGTGTCGTCCGGGCTCGTATCGGCCCTGCGCGGGACGGTGAAGGCCGCAGCGACACAGGCGATTGCGACCGCGAAGCATGCGACTGTGTACCACAGGCTACCGATCGGGTCGCCTGCCTCGGTGACCCCGTCGACGGCGGAGAACCAGTCGGGCAGAGCACCGATCCACAGCACGGTCATCACGACGAGATAGGCGACGGCGTACCAGCGGACGAGGTCGTTCGAATAGGGCCGATCCGTGGGTGTACTCCGCAGCCGGGACCACTGGCGTGAGAGCACGTAGATCGCCACGATCGACAGGATCACGAGTTCGGCCGCGTAGATCGTTGCCCGAACCGTCGTGCTGCCCATGCCGATGACGGTCGCCGGCGCAGGGAGGATCACCACACCCACGGACGCGAGTAGTCCGACGGTGATCGTGCGCCAGGTCAGTTCGAGCCCGCCGAAGGTGCGACCGGCGTCGATGTGCCGGCCGACGAAGAACTGCGCGCAGAATGCGAGCGACATCGGCCACAGGGCAGCGAAGACCACGACGCTCGGGAGCGGAACGGAGTCGAAGAAGGGCTGGTTGATCGGGTTGTCGAGCGACCACTCCCACCACCGCAGCTGCGGTCCGAGGTGATCGAAGATCTCGTAGAAGGCGTGGTGGACGAAGCCCACGCAGACGGCGCCGACGACGGTGCCGTACTGCCGGAACACCCCGAGCATCCGAACGATGTCGAACGCGATCGTCGCCATCATCGGGTAGATCGCGATGATGTACAGCGGCAGGCGTCCCCACATGAACTCGACGGTGAACACGTTGTGCGCGAACATCGTGTCGAGGTAGTCCTCCACGCCGAAGGCGTCGGGGAAGTACAGCAGCGGTTCGATGATGAACAGGAACGCGAGGGTGCCGAGCCAGACGACGAGGTTCGTGGCGTCACCGGTGCGCCGCAACCGGACGATCGCGTACACGAGCATCAGCACCGCCCCGAGCACGATGGTCAGCTCGAGGACGGGCAGCGTCCAGTTCTCCAGCTCGAACGGACTGCGCAGTTCGAAGATCCCCCCGGCTTCGTCGCACGAGAATCCGAGGCGGGTCGAGAGGTCCTCGAAGGTGGGCGAGCACAGGTCCGACATCAGTTGTTCCTCCCGCCCACGGTTTCCGCCGTGTACCAGTGCGAGACGTCGTAGCCTTCGTCGAATCGACGGAACCACACGTCGGCGAGGGCCGGCAGCTTCTCGTGGTCGGGATTGTGCTTGGGCATCTGGCTGCGGATGATGCCCACCAGCGCGACGAGCTGTTCGCCGAGCGGCAGGACGTCGAAGGCGCGCGGCATCGGGCCGTGATCCTGGTACTGGAGGAACGGCAACCGGCGCCGCAGGTTCTGCTTACGGCGGTGCGACGCGAACATCGACATCGTGTCGATCTTCCGTTCCTGCAGCGGCACATGCTTGTTGAAGCCCTCGCACGCGATGGCGATGACGTCGAGCACGTGCTTGAACACCGAGGGGGCCTGCCGCATGCGGTACAGATCGCTGCCGACCACCGCGTCGAAGATGATGAGCGCCGAACTGCGGTGTTCGACCTCCTCGACGAAATGCCAGATGAACAACGAGGCGACCCGGTCGTCGCCGGGGCGGAAGAGCGCCGCGTCGTTGTCGAGCATGAGCTTGAAGACGGGAGTGAAGGTCGCCTCGAGATCGGCGGTGTACGCGAGGCGGTATTCGGGGGAAGTCTCGGCGGTGAGCTTGTCGAAGGCGCCGATGACGTCGTCGAGCGTCTCCTGCAACTCCGGATAGCTCTTGATCAGTCCCTTCACGTGCTGCCGGTGGGCGGTGGAGTGCTGCCCCTCCTGGTACATGAAGGCGTTGGCCTCTTCGAGGACCTCGGGATCGGTGATGCGCGGGGTGATCTCGCGGATCATGTTGACGATCATCTTCTCGAAGCCGATCGCGAGGAACGAGACGGCGTTGGCCATGCTCGAGAAGGCCGGGTTCTCCTCGTTCCACAGGAACGGCACGTCGTAATCCGCGAATGCGAAACGCATCTTGCGGACCTGCAGGTTCGTCATGGGGCGGTACCTCGTCTCGTCGACGCCGGGCTGGCTGGGGACCTGTTTCGGGACACGGTCGGGAGGACCTCTAACGAGCCGGGAGGCCCCGATCGGCGTGACCATACACGAAATGCGTCATGTGTATGATAGGTGTCCCATTCGCCCGCGGGAGCCCGTTTCGCACCACATCCACCGAGGTCGGCTGTGTTACCGTCGGGCCTTCTCCAGGCGACGGCTCGAGGAAGCGCGAAGTGGCACGTAGACGTGGGTGGGGTGGGAGTCCTCCCGCCGACGACGAAGAGGCGTCGCAGCGGATCGTTGCCGCTGCCGTCGACCTGATCGACCGGACCGGCGCGGAGATCAACATCGCCGATGTGGCCCAGTCCCTCGGGGTGATCCGCCAGACGGTCTACCGCTACTTCCCCAGCGCGGACGCCCTCATGCGTGCGGCCGCCATCGCCTCGGTCGAAGGATTCCTGGAACGACTCACCCGGCAGGTCGCGGGACTCGACGATCCGGTCGAGGCCATGACCGAAGGTGTGGTCTACACGCTCGCGGAGGTGCGTCGCACCCCGCATCTCGGCATCCTGCTGTCGAGCACCTATTCGAACCCGCATCCCGAAGCGATCGCCTCGGAGGAGGCGTGGATGTTCGGCATGGCGATGATCAAGCGGTTCGACGTCGACTGGGAGGAACACGGCTACGACGACGACTCCCTCGCGGAGCTGGTCGAGTACGTGCTGCGCACGATGCAGTCGTTCTTCGTCTCGCCGGGAACCCCGCCACGCTCCGACGACGATCTGCGCCGCTACCTGCGACGATGGATGGGTACGGCGATGCTCGCCCAGCGGGAGTGGGATTCCGGCAATCCCGCGAAGCGCGACTGCTCTCCCGTAGAGTCCGGCTCGTGACGAACGAGCAGCAGATCAGGCGTGCCGATCGTACGCGCGACGGCGATCCCCAGAACGTTCCCCGCCCGCTGGAGGGTGAAGCCGACCGCACGGTGGTGGAGACGACCTGGGGCGAGGTGCAGCCGATGCAGGTGGTGGCGGGCGTGGCGACCGTCGGTGAACTCGAGGTGATCGAACTGCTCGACCGGGGCGCTGCGCTGGTGGACACGCGGGTGCCCGATTCCCGGAGCGGGGTGAGCCTCCCCGGTGCCGTGAACATCCCGCACGAGGATATCGTCGAAAGGAGGGGTGAGCTCGACCCCGCCCGGACGACGATCGTCTTCTGCAACGGTCCCCAGTGCCCTCAGTCGCCCGATGCGATCCGGAAGCTGATCGATGCCGGATATCCCTCGTCCGCGCTCGCCTATTACCGCGGGGGACTGCACGACTGGGCGACTCTGGGATTCCCCCTCGCCCCGGTCCGGCCGGCCTCGTGAAAGGGCTTGCGTTCGCACTGTGACGTAGCTAACATCGAAGGTGCGAATCGAGCTTATGAGACGTCCGCGGACGACAGAGAGAAGCTCGTGAAGCAGAGATCCGGCCCGGAGAACGCGTAAAGCGAATCACCGGGCCGAACCCCTGTTCAGGGGAGGTTTCGCGGCCGATCGCCGCGACTGCAGCAGGGGTTGCACAGGGCGTCTGGGAGGCGGTCGCGCCCCACTTGCACGCCGCGGGGTTCGCACCTTCCCCCCGGATCAGCGCGGCTACTCGCCCGGCGCCCCACCACCCCGCCGCCGTGACTACGGCCTCGACCTGCTCGTCGGCGACGTCGCGGCGCTCATCGAGTCGGTACCCGGTGGTCGCGCGCACGTTGTCGGCCACGACTGGGGAGCTGCCGTCGCGGGGGTGCTCGCGGCGCATCGTCCCGATCTCGTCCGCACCGTGACGGCGGTGTCCGTTCCGCATCCGACGGCGTTCATGCGCTCGTTCTTCACCAGCGGGCGATCGGATCCGCCGGGGTCGACGCGACGGCCCACTACGTCAGTGGGCCGTACCGACGGGAAACGCTCGTCGGTACGAGCCACTGGATTCCCGACGAGGAGCCGGAGAAGCTCGCGCGGCTGGTCCTCGAACACATCGCCGCGCACGGTTGATCACTCAGGCGCGCAACCGTTCCTGCCGCAGCAGATCGACCTCGGGCAGATCCAGCGGCGGCAGCGAGTCGACTCCCAGAGCGCGCATCAGGAGATGATCGGCGAGCTCGGGATTGCGGGCGAGCACGGGACCGTGCAGATAGGTGCCGATCACCGAACCCTGCACGGCACCTTCGAGTCCGTCGCCCACGCCGTTGCCGACACCGCGGTCGACGCGGCCGAGTCCGGTGGCATCGGACCCGAGAGTCGTTCCACCGCGGTGGTTCTCGAATCCCGTCAGCGGCTGGGTGAGGCCGGAGAGGGTGGGGCGGATGACGATCTCGCCGATCGCGCGGGTCTGCTGCGGCGAGGTGGTCGCGTCGAGGATGCCGACACCGTCGACGCGTTCGCCCGAGGACGTCTCGTACCAGTGGCCGAGCACCTGGATCGCGGCACAGATGGCCAGCACGGGCGCTCCGCGCTCGGCGGCGCGCTGCAGACCCGGATAACGCTGCAGGTGCCGCGTGGCCAGTCGCTGCGCGGCGTCCTCGGCACCACCGAGGGTGTAGAGATCGAGGGACTCGGGGACGGGATCGTTCAGTCCGATCTCGACGATCTCGGCGTCGTGACCGCGCATCCGCAGGCGCTGGCGCAGCACCAGGGCGTTGCCTCCGTCGCCGTAGGTGCCCATCACGTCGGGCAGGACGAGTCCGATGCGGACGGTCGACTCAGACATGGGCAGCTCTCCTGGCGATGGCGGTGTTGAGATCGCGGAACGCGGTGTAGTTGGCGAGCACCTCCACGCGGCCGGGAGGGCACGAGGCGATGGCCTTCAGCGGATCCGGCACCAGCGTGTGCTCGACACCCGCGTAGGTCAGGCGGACGGCGAGATCGGTGCCGCGTTCTCCGGCTGCCACCACCTGCACACCTTCGAAGTGTTCGAAGCGGACGTCCCACAGCCACGACAGGTCCTCACCGTCGGGCACCTGACCGTTGACGGCGATCACCAGGCCGTCGACGGTCGGGTCGATCATCGACAGGGCCTCCTGCCAGCCGGCGGGGTTCTTCGCGAGCAGCATGTGCACCGAATGCGGTCCGACCTGCACCGTCTTGTAGCGACCGGCGACCTCTTCGACGACCGAGGCGGCAGCGACGGCCTTCGCCGGATCGGCACCGAGGGCGACGGCGGCCGCGACCGCCTGGGCGGCGTTGCCCCGGTTGGCGCGACCGGGGAGGGTCAGCTTCAGCGGGAGGACGAGGCCGTCCGGTCCGTACAGGTTCTCGTCGTCGACCCACCAGTCCGGTGTCGGCCGGGCGAAGTCGGAGCCGGTGCTGTACCAGTGGTCGCCTTCGCGAGCGATCGGCTCGCCCGTGCGCGGGCAGCTCACCGAGTCGTTGGCCCAGCCGGCGCCGGCGGCGACCCACACGACGTTCGGGTTGTCGTAGGCGGCGGACGTGACGAGCACGTCGTCGCAGTTCGCGACGATCACGGCGTCGGGATGCCGCTTCAGGCCCTCACGCAGCTTCCGCTCGATCATGTTGATCTCGCCGACCCGGTCGAGCTGGTCGCGGGTGAGGTTGAGCAGCACGATCGCGCGGGGCTCGAGGGCGTCGGCGACGTGCGGGGTGTGAAGTTCGTCGACCTCGATCGCGGCGAGCGGCGCCCGGAGATCGGTGGCGAGCGCGGCGACGATCCCGGCGTCCATGTTCGCGCCGTCCGCCTGGGTGACGACCGAATCGATCGTCTCGAGCGCGGCGGCCGTCATACGGGTCGTTGTGGACTTGCCGTTCGTCCCGGTGACGAGCACGGTCTGCCGGCCGTGGCCGAGCTGCTTCATCAGTGCCGGGTCGATCTTCAGGGCGACGAGCCCTCCGATCATCGAGCCCTTACCGCGTCCGGCCTTCTGGGACGCCCACGCGGCGGCTCGGGCTGCGCGCAATGCGAGCCGTCCGCGTGCGGTGATTCCTGTGCTGGTTCCCACGTCGGCGAGTGTTCCACAGGCGCGGGAGCGTTGTGTCGCCGGAGGAGCGTCCTGCTCGTCACACTGCGGTGTCCGCCCTGGGCGGCGAGGGCTCCGACGATGACGATCACACCGCCGATCAGGGAGGACGGTGCCGGTCGCTCGCCGAGCGTGATCCACGCGACGGTGAACCCGACGACCGGCACCATGAGGGAGAGCGGCGCGACGGCCCCGGCGGGATAGCGCGACAGCAGCGAGGCGTAGATGCCGGTGCCGGTGATCGTGCCCGCCAGGACGACGTAGATGAGTCCGGCCAGCGCCAGGCCCCCGTCCAGGGTGGTGACGGCGGTGCCGAGGGTGGACCACGCCTGCGGGCCCTCGGCGAACCAGGAGATCCCGAAGAAGGGGAGCACGGGCACGACGCACATCCACAGCATCAGGCGCATGGGGCCGGCGGCGCCCGCCTTGCGGGTCGCGATGTTGCCGACCGCCCACGACAGACCGGCGAGCACGGCGAGGGTCATGGGGAGCAGGCTCGCGTCCGCGGCGCCCTGCCCCACGGCGACGATCACCATGCCGGACACGGCGACGACGAGACCGGCGAGGCGGACACCGTCGAGCCGTTCGCGCAGGAACAATACGGCGAGCAGGACCGTGAAGGGCGCGGACGACTGCAGTACGAGCGACGCGAGGCCCGTGGGTAGACCGGCCTCCATCGCCCAGAACAGGAAGGCGAACTGGGCGAAGCCGAACCCGGCGCCGTAGAGCAGGAGCCAGCGCAGGGGAACGGCGGGTCGTGGGACGAACAGCAGGACCGGGACGGCGATGATCGCGAAGCGCAGTCCGGCGAAGAAGAACGGCGGGAAGTGGTCGAGGCCCAGTCTGATCGCGAGGAAGTTGCATCCCCAGAGCACCACGACGGTGAACGCGAGCAGACGGTCCCGGAACGACATGCCGTCAATTCTTTGCGCAGGAAACAATCAGGACAAGCGAATGTTCCTGAAGAAAGTGTGTAGTTTTACTACATGGACGTCGTGCGATTGCGGATACTGCGCGAACTCGCCGACCGCGGAACCGTGGCTGCGACAGCCGCAGCGTTGTCGATGACACCGTCAGCCGTCTCGCAGCAGCTCAAGGTGCTCGCCCGGGAGGCGGGAGTGCCCCTGCTCGAACCCGACGGCCGACGCCTGCGGTTCACCGATGCGGGTCGTGCGCTCGTGGTGCGCGCCGACGAGGTGCTCGGCGCCCTCGACCGGGCCGCCGACGAGATGACCGCCTATGCGCGGTCGCCCCGCGGACGGGTGCGCGTGGCGTCGTTCCCCTCCGGGGCAGCACTCCTGCTGCCGGCCGTGCTCGAGGCGGCCGGGGCGATCGGCGTCGAGTTGGACGTGAGTGACGAGGACGTCCCGGCCTCGGCCGCGCCCGCACTGCTCGCCGACTACGACGTGGTGCTCACCCACCGCGACGAGCGTTCGGCTCCGCTGTCCGGGCCGCGTGTCCACGTCGAGACGCTCATGCGCGAACCGATCGATGTCGTCCTCCCTCCCGGGCACCGGCTCGCGGCGCAGGACCGCGTGCAGGTCGACGAACTGGTGGGGGAGCGCTGGATCAGCGTGCGGGGTGGATTCCCCGTCGACGACGTGTTGCTCTCCGTCGCGGCGGTGACGGGCATCCGTGCTCGGGTTGTGCACCGCATCAACGACTTCCGTGTCATCGAGGAACTCGTCGCGGCGGGGCACGGGGTGGCCCTGCTGCCGCGGTACTCGGTTCTGCATCCCGCCTTGGTGCGCCTGCCGCTGGCCGGTGTACGTGCGGCGCGGATCTACGAGCTCGTCACCCGCCCGGGAGCGGCGCGACGGCCAGCCGTGGGTGCCGTGCTCGACAGCTTCCGGACCGCAGCGGCACGGAAGCTGTCGATGTGAACGAACGGGTGGTCGCGCGGGATCAGGCGAGTGCCTTGGCCTTCAGTGCGTCGAACTCGGCCTGGTCGATGACACCCTCGTCGAGCAGCTTCTTCGCGTCGGCTATGTGTTCGGCGGGCGACTTGCCGGCGACCGAGCGGATGTAGTCGTCCTGCACGGCCTTGTACTGCGCGGCCTCCTTCGCGGAGCGCTCTGCCATTCCGGTGCCGTGGACGATCAGATAGATCAGGCCCGTGAGCCACGGGAAGACGAACAGGAAGACGATCCAGATCGCCTTGACCCAGCCGGACTGTTCGCGGTTGCGGAACAGATCCCCGATGATCATCCACAGCATGATGAGGTACGCGATGAATGCGAAGCAGACGATGATGTACCAGATGATGTTCATGAACTCCATACGCACACTCCGGGTTCGAGCAGAACGACTCTGCGGGACGAGAATTGCGGAATTCGACGGATATCACCCGTGAACGGGTTCGTTCTCGTCGAACATTCGGAACTGTATCTTTCCGGAGAGTGCGGTAATTGCCCGAAACGGTATTTGCGAGATGAATTGTCGGGGTGAAAATCCCCGAAAACGACGAATGCGGTGGACCCTCATGGGTCCACCGCATTCGGTTCGGAGACGGATCAGCGGTGCGAGCGGTTCACCGCGGAGACCATCGCGCGCAGCGACGCCGTGGTGATCGACGGGGCGATGCCCACGCCCCACACCAGGACGGTCGTGCCGTCGGGACGCGTGACGTCGGCCTCGACGTAGGCCGCGGCGTTGGCGTCGTCGCCGGCGGACATGGCGTGCTCGGCGTAACCGCGAACGGCCACCTGGTAACCCAGCGACTCGAGGGCGTCCACGAAGGCCGCCAGCGGGCCGTTGCCGCTGCCGGAGATCTCCTTCTCCACGCCGTCGACCTTCAGCACGGCGGCGATGCTGTCCTCACCGTCGTCGGTCTCGGCCGCGGTGACCTTCTGCCGGATGCGCTCGAGCGGCGAGACCGGGGCCAGGTACTCCTCGTGGAAGATGTCCCACATCTCCTTGGGGCTGACCTCGCCACCATCACCGTCGGTGACCTTCTGCACGGCCTGCGAGAACTCGATCTGCAGGCGACGCGGCAGGTTCAGGCCGTGGTCGTGCTTCATGATGTACGCGATGCCGCCCTTGCCGGACTGCGAGTTCACGCGGATCACGGCCTCGTAGGTGCGGCCGACGTCCTTCGGGTCGATCGGCAGGTAGGGCACGGCCCAGGTGTGGTCGTCGACGTCGACACCGGCGGCTTCGGCGTCGACCTTCATCGCGTCGATGCCCTTGTTGATCGCGTCCTGGTGGCTGCCGGAGAAGGCGGTGTAGACCAGGTCGCCACCGTAGGGGTGGCGCTCGTGGACGGGCAGCTGGTTGCAGTACTCGACCGTGCGGCGGATCTCGTCGATGTTCGAGAAGTCGATCTGCGGGTCGACGCCACGGCTGAACATATTCATGCCCAGGGTCACCAGGCAGACGTTGCCGGTGCGCTCACCGTTGCCGAAGAGGCAGCCCTCGATGCGGTCGGCACCGGCCTGGTAGCCCAGCTCGGCCGCGGCGACACCCGTGCCGCGGTCGTTGTGCGGGTGCAGCGACAGGATGATCGAGTCGCGCTTCGCCAGGTTGCGGTGCATCCACTCGATCGAGTCGGCGTAGACGTTGGGGGTGGCCATCTCGACGGTGGCAGGCAGGTTGATGATCACCGGGTTCTCGGGGGTCGCGCCCAAGGTCTCGACGACCGCGTCGCAGACATCCTTGGCGTACGACAGCTCGGTTCCGGTGTACGACTCGGGGGAGTACTCCCAGCGCCAGTTGGTGTCGGGGTGGTTCTTCGCCTCTTCGAGCACCAGCTCCGCGGCGTCGGTCGCGATCTTCTCGACGGTCTCCTTGTCGGCGCGGAACACCACGCGCCGCTGCAGGATCGACGTCGAGTTGTAGAAGTGCACGATCACGTTCTGCGCCCCGGCGCACGCCTCGAAGGTGCGCTTGATCAGTTCGGGGCGGGACTGCGTCAGCACCTGGATGGTGACATCGTCGGGAATCGCGCCGTCCTCGATGATCTCGCGGACGAAATCGAAATCGGTCTGGCTCGCGGACGGGAAACCGACCTCGATCTCCTTGTAGCCCATGCGTACGAGCAAATCGAACATGCGCCGCTTACGGGCGGGGCTCATCGGGTCGATCAGCGCCTGGTTGCCGTCGCGCAGGTCCACGGCGCACCACGCCGGGGCGCGATCGATGATCTTGTCGGGCCAGGTGCGGTCGGGCAGCGAGATCGACTCGACTTCCTCGGCGAACGGCCGGTACCGGTAGGTCGGCATCGACGAGTTCTTCTGCTTGTTCCACGACGGCTGGTCGGCCGGGGCCGGCTTGCTCGGCGGCGTGATGGTGCGCGAGCCGGAGGTGAAAGCGTCGGCGGGTGACATGACGTAACTCCAAAGAGAAAAGGGGACCTGTGGGCCCAGATCGAATATCGACCGGCGCGTCGAAACCCCGCGACGGGAAGCCGGTCTGGTCAGATCCCGCCGCGGCGGCCGAGGAGAAGCACGCGCTGCATGCCCAGCAGTGTATCGCGCCATACCCCACCTCGACCAAGTGGCACCTCCCACACGCATGCGTCCCGTGTGACCGGGCGGCGGTGATGTCGTGACCCGATCGATACGAAGGTGCCTGACAGCGGTACCTGCACTGCTCGCACTCGGACTCATAGCGGTCTCCGCCCCCCGCGGCGCACGCCCAACCCTGCGACTCGGGAACTCCCCGGCTCGGGTTCGGGCTCCGGATCCTTCGGCACGGGATCACCGGCACGGGATCATCAGGACCGCGGCTCGGGGCACTCCCGCGAACGGTGCAGCAGCTGCCACACCGGACGTGCCACCCGCCGTCGGGGAGATGTCGGTGCAGTTCCTGGGCGGTGAGTTCGTCATGCTCTACGGCAACGAGGCGAACGGTACGATCGAGATGAGGACGTCCGCGAGACCCGAGGGGCCGTGGAGCGAGGCCCGCGTGCTGGTCCCCCACCGCGAGATCGGTGGTCTCTACGCTCCGTTCATCCACCCGTGGTCCACGGATACGGATCTCTACTTCACCGCCTCGCGGTGGGGCGACTACAACGTCATCCTGTTGCGCACGACACTTTCCTGAGACGCCCCGGGTCGATGGAAGCCGCGGTCGGTAAGCTGGGCCACTGGACTTGTTCCCGAGACCCGGAGGTTGGCCAGCGTGGCACTCGTCGTCCAGAAGTACGGAGGATCCTCGGTCGCGACGGCCGAGCGGATCCGGCGCGTCGCTGAAAGGATCGTCGAGACCAAGAAGGCGGGCAACGACGTCGTGGTCGTCGTCTCGGCTATGGGAGACACGACCGACGAACTCCTCGATCTCGCACAGCAGGTGTGCCCGGCCCCGCCGGCCCGCGAAATGGACATGCTCCTCACCTCCGGTGAGCGCATCTCCAACTCCCTCGTCGCGATGGCGATCCACTCGCTCGGCGCCGAGGCCCGGTCGTTCACCGGTTCCCAGGCGGGCGTGATCACCACGGGCAGTCACGGCAAGGCGAAGATCATCGACGTCACCCCCGGCCGTGTGCGCACCGCCCTCGACGAGGGCAGCATCGTGCTGGTCGCCGGCTTCCAGGGTGTGAGCCAGGACAGCAAGGACATCACGACTCTCGGTCGTGGCGGTTCGGACACGACCGCCGTCGCACTCGCCGCCGCGTTGAACGCGGACGTCTGCGAGATCTACACCGACGTCGACGGCGTGTTCTCCGCGGACCCGCGCATCGTCAAGGACGCGCAGCGCCTCGAGAAGGTCTCCTTCGAGGAGATGCTCGAGCTCGCCGCGTGCGGCGCGAAGGTTCTCATGCTGCGGTGCGTGGAGTACGCCCGCCGCTACAACGTGCCCGTGCACGTTCGTTCGTCGTACACCACCAAGCCCGGCACCATGGTGTCCGGATCGATGGAGGACATCCCTGTGGAAGAGGCCCTGATCACCGGCGTTGCGCACGATCGCAGCGAAGCGAAGATCACCGTCGTCGGTATCCCCGACACCCCCGGTTACGCCGCCAAGGTGTTCCGCGCCGTCGCCGACGCCGAGATCAACATCGACATGGTGCTGCAGAACATCTCGAAGGTCGAGACCGGCAAGACCGACATCACCTTCACCTGCCCGAAGAGTGACGGCCCGCGCGCGGTCGAGCTCCTCACCAAGCAGCAGGGCGACATCGGCTTCACCCAGGTCCTCTTCGACGACCACATCGGCAAGGTCTCCCTCGTCGGTGCCGGCATGAAGAGCCACCCCGGCGTCACGGCCAAGTTCTGCGAGGCTCTCGCCGACGCCGGCATCAACATCGACCTGATCTCGACGTCGGAGATCCGCATCTCCGTGCTCGTGGATGACAACGAACTCGACGACGCCGTGCGCGCTCTGCACGCGGCATTCGAGCTCGGCGGCGACGAAGAGGCCGTCGTGCACGCAGGAACGGGGCGGTAATCGTGACCACCAATCAGGCGAGCGAAGCGACGGGCAAGACCATTGCGGTCGTAGGCGCCACGGGGCAGGTCGGTATCGTCATGCGCACCCTGCTCGAGGAGCGCAACTTCCCGGCCGACACGGTCCGGTTCTTCGCGTCGGCCCGCTCGGCCGGCAAGAAGCTACCGTTCCGCGGTGAGGAGATCGTGGTCGAGGACGTCACGGCGACCTCCGACGAGGATCTGAAGGGCATCGACATCGCGCTGTTCTCGGCCGGTGGCACCCTCTCCAAGGAACAGGCTCCGCGCTTCGCGGCCGCCGGTGCGATCGTCGTCGACAACTCGTCGGCATGGCGCAAGGACCCCGAGGTTCCGCTCGTCGTCAGCGAGGTCAACCCGGAGCAGGTGAAGAACCCACCGAAGGGCATCATCGCCAACCCGAACTGCACCACGATGGCCGCGATGCCGGTGCTCAAGGCACTGCACGACGAGGCCGGACTCCAGCGCCTGATCGTGTCGAGCTACCAGGCGGTCTCCGGTAGCGGACTGGCGGGCGTCGAGGAACTCGTCGGCCAGGTGCGTGCCGTCGCCGACGAGGCCGACAAGCTCGTCCACGCGGGCGACGCCGTCGACTTCCCGGCCCCGAACAAGTACGTCGCGCCCATCGCGTTCAACGTCGTGCCGCTCGCCGGCTCGATCGTCGACGACGGAACGGGTGAGACCGACGAGGACCAGAAGCTGCGCAACGAGTCGCGCAAGATCCTCGGCCTGCCGGACCTGCTCGTGTCGGGCACGTGCGTGCGCGTTCCCGTCGTGACCGGCCACTCGCTGTCGATCAACGCCGAGTTCGAGCGGCCGCTGTCGGTCGAGCGTGCGCAGGAGCTGCTCGCGAACGCTCCGGGCGTCCGCCTCGTCGACGTGCCGACCCCGCTCGCCGCAGCGGGCGACGACGTCTCGCTCGTGGGCCGCATCCGTCAGGATCCGGGTGCTCCTGAGGGCCGCGGTCTCGCGCTCTTCGTCTCGGGCGACAATCTGCGCAAGGGTGCTGCTCTCAACACCATCCAGATCGCTGAGCTGCTCGTCTAGGCGACCTTCCGACCTTCTCGACGGAGCGGGTGGACCTCTTCGGGTCCACCCGCTCCGTCGCGTTTCGGGCCGGATCCGGTATACCCGAGAAATATTTACAAGCAGTCTGGACTGTTTGTTGTTTTCCCGTTACGCTGCGATGCGTGATCCAGGACACTGCGCCGAACGGTGGTCGCACCCAGGCGCAACGCACAGCCGCGACGCGAGCCAAGCTGCTCGACGCCGCGGTCGACTCGCTCGTCGAGCATGGCTATTCGGGAACCAGCACGCAGGGCATCGCCAAACGTGCCGGAGTCTCGCGAGGCGCCCAGCTCCACCACTTCCCGACGAAGGAGAGCCTTGTCGTCGCGGCGGTCGGGCACCTCGTCGACAGGCGGCTGCAGGAGATCCTCGAGACACGACCCGACCCGGAGCACGGCTTCGAAACGCTCATGGATGCCTTCTCCGGCCCGCTCTTCGCCGCAGCGCTCGAACTGTGGGTCGCGGCGCGGACCGATCCGTCCCTGCACGAGGCGATGATCCCGCTCGAACGCAAGGTGTCGGACGCGCTCCGCACGGGTTGCCTGGAGATCATGGGCGACCGGGTCTCGCCCGACCACATCGACCTCAGCATCGAGATCGCCCGGGGCTTCGCCGTCTCGGCCCTGATGCGTACCCCCGAATCCGATCGAGAATTCCGGGAGCGCCTGCTCCCGGTCTGGAAGGCGCTGGTGATGAAATGAGTCTCGCACTGCTTCCCGATCACGTGCACACACTCGTCGTCGGCGCGGGCTTCGGTGGCATCGGTATGACCGCAACGCTGTTGCGCGAGAACCCCGACACCGACGTCCTCGTCCTCGAGCGCGGTGACGACGTCGGCGGAACCTGGCGCGTGAACACCTATCCCGGTGCCGCATGCGATGTTCCGAGCGCGCTGTACTCGTTCTCCTTCGCGCCCGAACCCGACTGGTCGCGAGCGTACGGCACCCAGGAGGAGATCTACGCGTACCTCCGCCGTGTTGCACGTGAGCAGGGCGTGACCGACCGGACGATGTTCGGGTGCGAACTGCGCGCGGCGCAGTGGGACGCCGAGCGTGCCGTGTGGCGGATCTCCACCTCCCGTGGCGACCTGACGGCCGGCGTGCTCGTCGCCGCGACCGGTGCCCTCTCCACACCCACCCATCCGAAGGTTTCCGGCCTGGAGTTGTTCCGCGGCAAGAAGTTCCATTCGGCCGAGTGGGATCACGACCACGACCTCACGGGTGAGCGTGTCGCCGTCATCGGTACCGGCGCGTCGGCCATCCAGTTCGTGCCGGCGATCGTCGACCGCGTCGAACATCTCACGCTGTTCCAGCGCACGGCCTCCTGGGTGATGCCCAAGCACGACCACGTCATCGCGCGGTCGGTCCGCACGCTCTACCGGCGCTTCTCCCTGGCTCAGAAGCTCATGCGCGGATTCGTGTACGGGCAGAGGGAGATCTACGTCGTCGGCATGACGAAGCCCTTCGCCCGCAAGTACCTCCTGCCGCTGTTCGAGGTCCGGGCACGCCAGGTGTTGCGCAAGAACGTGCGCGATCCTGAGCTGCGCAAGCGCCTGACCCCCGATTTCGCGATCACCTGCAAGCGGATCCTGTTGTCCAACGACTGGTTCCCGGCCATCACCCGCCCGAAGGTGGACGTGGTGTCCTCCGGTCTGGCGGCGGTCACCGAGAACGGTGTCGTCGACGACAAGGGCACCGAGTACCCGGTCGACACCATCATCTTCGGTACCGGTTTCACGCCGACGGAACCGCCGGTCGCGCACCATATCCGCGGTGGCGACGGCCGCACCCTCGCCGAGACCTGGGACGGCAGCCCCTCGGCCTATCTCGGCATCACCGTGCCCGGCTTCCCCAATCTGTTCCTCATGTACGGCCCCAACACCAATCTCGGCCACAGCTCGATCGTGTACATGCTCGAATCCCAGGCCAACTACATCTCCGACGCGCTGCGCACGATGGAGCGTCACGGCATCTCGGCCGTGGAGGTGCGCGACGACGCGGTGCGCCGCTACACCGCCGATCTCGACCCGGCGCTGAACAACACGGTCTGGAACCAGGGTGGCTGCAGCAGCTGGTACATCGACGAGAAGGGCCGCAATTCCGTGATGTGGCCGACCTTCACGTGGCAGTACCGGGCGCGGACCAAGCAGTTCGACCCGGAGAGCTACACGGAACACCGAGCGACGGCAGGAGCGGGCGCATGAAGCAGAGCGACGGCAGGAGCGGGCGCATGACCCATTACGACGTCCTCGTCATCGGATCCGGATTCGGCGGCAGCGTCGCAGCACTGCGCGCCACCGAGAAGGGATACAAGATAGGAGTTCTCGAGGCCGGACGGCGTTTCGAGGACGACGAGCTCCCCGAGACGAGTTGGCGGCTGCGCAAGTACCTGTGGGCGCCGCAGGTGGGATGCTACGGGGTACAGCGCATGCACCTGCTGCCCAACGTGCTCGTCATGGCGGGAGCCGGTGTGGGCGGCGGGTCGCTGAACTACGCCAACACCCTGTACAAGCCGCCGACGCCCTTCTTCCGCGACCCGCAGTGGGGTCACATCACCGATTGGGAAGCGGAACTGACGCCGTACTACGACCAGGCGGCACGGATGCTCGGCGTCCGCCCCAATCCCAGCATCACGCCCGCGGACGAGGTGATGCGCCAGGTCGCCGACGAGATGGGTGTCGGCCACACCTACACGACCACCCCGGTCGGTGTGTTCTTCGACGAGCCCGGCAGGACGGTGCCCGACCCGTTCTTCGGTGGAGCCGGCCCCGACCGCACCGGCTGCACGGAGTGCGGCAGCTGCATGACGGGTTGCCGTGTGGGAGCGAAGAACACGCTCGTCAAGAACTACCTCTACCTCGCGGAGAAGGCCGGCGCGCACATCCACGCCCTCACGACGGTGACCCGTGTGGTGCCCCGTACCGGTGGCGGGTATGAGGTCCACACCCGCAGCACGAACGGCATCAGGAAGCGCCGCAAGGTCTTCACCGCCGACCAGGTGGTGATCGCGGCCGGTACCTACGGTACGGCGCGCCTGCTGCTCGCGAGCCGCGAGACCGGCGACCTGCCGAACCTGTCTCCGGCCCTCGGCACCGTGGTGCGCACCAACTCCGAGGCGGTGCTCGCCGCGACCGCGCAGGATCGCGTCGTCGACTACACGAAGGGCGTGGCCATCACGTCGTCCTTCCACCCGGACGACCACACCCACATCGAACCGGTGCGGTACGGCAAGGGCAGCAACCTGATCGGTCTGCTCCAGGCGCTGCTCGTCGACGGTGGCACGCGGATGCCGCGACTGCTGAAGTTCTTCGGTGTCGCCGCGAAGAATCCCGCCGCCTTCCTCCGCTCGCTGTCGGTCCGGAACTGGTCTGAGCGCACGGTCATCGCTCTCGTGATGCAGACCGACGACAACTCTCTCGAGCTCGCGACCCGGCGCACGCCGATCGGCCGGGGCCTGACCAGCAAGCAGGGGCCGGGCACTCCGCCGCCCGAGTGGATTCCGGTGGGCCACGAAGCGGTCCGCCGCGTCGCCGACAAGATCGACGGCGACGCCGGTGGTTCGATCGCCGACCTGTTCGACATCCCGATGACCGCGCACTTCCTCGGCGGGTGCGCGATCGGCGATTCGCCGCGTACCGGCACCGTCGACCCGTATCTGCGTGTCTACGGGCACAAGGGTCTGCACGTCGTCGACGGCTCCGCGGTGAGCGCCAACCTCGGCGTGAACCCGTCCCTCACGATCACCGCGCAGGCCGAACGTGCGCTGGCGCTGTGGCCGAACAAGGGGGAGAAGGACAACCGGCCTCCGCTCGGGTCGGCCTACGAACCGGTGCAGCCCGTGCAGCCCGTGCGTCCGGTCGTGCCCGTCGAGGCCCCGGCGGCGCTGCGACTGCCCATCACCCCCGTTCGGAAGGAGAGCGCCCGTGCTCTGGACAGTGCCTGAGAGCGAGGACGAACGCACCGACTATCCGGTCTCGCCGCCACCGCCATGGCCGGCCTCCGTGCGGGCCGCCCTGTGGTGGCATCGCAGCACCCCGGACGCCTCCCAGTACGGGCCGACCGGCGCGACCCTGCCCATCACCCTCGCGATGATGGTCGACTACCTCGACTCGCCGGTCGGGCCGTACCGCGAGGTGCTGGCCAGCCCGGTGCTGCGCCGCGACCTGATCCCGGCGATGGCGGTGCCGTTCATCGCCGTCGACTCCGAGCCGTCGGTGCACGGTGGTCGCGAACACTGGAAGCTGCCGAAGGTGCTCGCGAAGTTCGACGGCGACGTCCTCGGCGATTTCTCCGCGACCGGCGCCCGATGGAGCGTGGCCACCTCGGCCGCGCCGAAGGGCCCGGAACTGCCGATCGCAGGTGGACTGACCTTCGCCCAGCCGATCCCCGGCGGCGCCGTCGAACGCGCCACCGCCCGGCTGCGGGGGAAGTTCCGTTACGCGCGGGTGACCGTCGCGGCGGAGGGGCCGACGCTGAGCCACTGGCTGCGCCCGGGCACCCACCACGGCATCGTCATCACCTCCGGGCAGATGTCCACGGGCGCGTCGCGAGTCGTGTCGCGCATGTAGGTCAGCCGGTCTCTCCGCCGTCGAGGAGATCGCCGATGCCGACGCACACGCGATGTTCGACGTGCAGATCTTCGGGGTGCTGAACGTGATGGGGCGGCGTTTCCGGTGTTCAGGAGCAACCGTCGCGGGCACATCGTCAACGTCTCGTCGATCCTGGTGCTCACGACCTTCCCGGGCTGGGGGCTCTACAGTGCGGGCAAGTTCGCGCTCGAGGCCCTGACGGAAGCGCTCGCCGCGGAGGTCGCCGATCTCGGTATCGGGGTGAATCTGATCGAACCGGGATACGTGCGGACCGATCTCCTGACGAAAGACTAGCTCGCACTTCCCGATTCGACACTCGGTGAGGATCCGGCCGTGCGGAGAGACGACCGAGGCGCGCCGGGCGCCGACGGGCGCCGACCACACCGACCTCTGATCCGATCGGAGACCCGAAGTAGGCGTGACGGGCACCGCACCGATCCTTTTCTTGACTTGTTCCAGAAAAGGGGCATACTTGGTGTCATGCAACAAGGACACGAGCATCACTTCGATCCCAAGGAGCAACTGCGCTCCGTGGGTCTGCGGGTGACCGCTCCCCGCGTTGCCGTACTGAGAACCGTTGCCGAGCATCCGCATTCCGATGCGGACGGAATTGCCGCCCACGTGCGCGACGAACTCGGCTCGGTGTCGACGCAGGCCGTGTACGACGTACTCAAGGCATGCGTGGGGAACGGGTTGCTCCGCCGGATCGAACCGGCCGGATCACCCGCGCGGTACGAAACCCGCATCGGCGACAACCACCACCACCTCGTGTGCCGCGCATGCGGCACGGTCGTCGACATCGATTGCGTGGTCGGGGCCGCGCCCTGCCTGACACCGTCCGACGACCACGGCTTCGTCATCGACGAAGCAGAGGTCACCTTCTGGGGCCTGTGCCCCGATTGCCGCGCCGACTAGCGCCCACTCGCTTCACCGGTGGTCCGGCCCCTCCGCGGGCCGAACCACCGGCTTCGTGTCCCGAGACCCGGAACATCCGTATACGGAGGTCACCATGACGAATGCCCGTTACACCACGAACAACGTCGGTATCCCCGTCGCCAGCGACAACGAGTCGCTCACCGCGGGCACCCAGGGGCCGATCCTGCTCCACGACCACTACCTGGTCGAGAAGCTCGCGCACTTCAACCGCGAGCGGGTGCCCGAGCGCGTCGTGCACGCCAAGGGCGCCGGCGCGTTCGGTGAGCTCGTCGTCACCGAGGACGTCTCCGCCTACACGAAGGCCAAGCTGTTCCGGCCGGGCGTGAAAACCGAGATGCTGGCACGCTTCTCGACGGTCGCCGGTGAACAGGGCAGCCCCGACACCTGGCGCGACCCGCGCGGTTTCGCTTTGAAGTTCTACACCGAGGACGGGAACTACGACCTGGTCGGCAACAACACGCCGATCTTCTTCATCAAGGACCCGATCAAGTTCCCCGACTTCATCCACTCGCAGAAGCGCCTGCCCGGCTCCGGCCTGCGCGACCACACGATGCAGTGGGACTTCTGGACCCTGCGCCCCGAGACCGCACACCAGGTCACCTGGCTGATGGGCGACCGTGGCCTGCCGCGCACGTGGCGCCACATGGACGGCTTCGGTTCGCATACCTACCAATGGATCAACGCCGACGGTGAGCGCTTCTGGGTGAAATACCACTTCAAGACCGACCAGGGCATCGAGTTCCTCACCCAGGACGAGGCCGACCGCCTCGCCGGCTCGGATCCCGACTACCACCGCGCCGACCTCTACAAGGCGATCGAGCGTGGCGAGTTCCCGAGCTGGACGCTCCACGTGCAGATCATGCCGGTCGCGGAGGCGGAGAACTACCGGTTCAACCCGTTCGACCTGACCAAGGTGTGGTCGCAAAAGGACTACCCGTTGATCAAGGTCGGCACGATGACCCTGAACCGCAACCCGCGCAACTTCTTCGCAGAGATCGAGCAGGCCGCGTTCGCCCCGTCGAACGTCGTGCCGGGCATCGGTTTCTCGCCCGACAAGATGCTGCTCGGCCGCGTGTTCTCCTACGCCGACGCCCACCGCTACCGCATCGGCGTCAACCACGCACAGTTGCCGGTGAACTCCGCGAAGGCCGCCCGTGTCGACTCCTACAGCAAGGAGGGCAACATGGCCTTCACCTTCAACGATCCGCAGACCCCGGTCTACGCACCGAACAGCTTCGGTGGTCCGCATGCCGATCCCGAGCGGGCCGGCGACGAAGGTCTGTGGAACTTCGGAACCGAGGCCGTGCGCGCGGGCTACGTGCAGCACCCAGAGGACGACGACTTCGGTCAGGCGGGCACCCTCGTCCGCGACGTGATGGACGACGCGGAGCGCGAACGCCTCGTGAACAACATCGTCGGACACGTCCTCGGCGGCACCTCGGAGGCGCTCTACGAGCGGATCTTCGAGTACTGGCGCAACGTCGACGAGGAGCTCGGCAAGCGGGTCGAGGCGGGCGTGCGCGCCGGAGCCTGACCCGTCACCGGGGGAGATGCGGCGGGATCAGAGCAGTCCCCACCAGTAGATCAGGGCTGCCAGCGCCAGCACGATCAGCGTGGTGTCCATGTCGCTCTCCCTCCATCCGACGACGACAACTCCATCTTCCTCGCAAACGAGGAATCCGGCACAGCCGCCAGGGCCGTCCACCTCTCCGGTGGGCGGCCCTGCCGGCGTCTGCCGAGCATATCGGCTGTTCGAACACGCGTGTGACAGGTGTGTCGGCTGTGGTTGTTAGGTTGGAGAGCCGAGGCCGGCGTCGTCACGCCGGGTCGGGTTCGCGCTCGTTCGTCGAAAGGTGTTGTCCGACATGGTGATGGGTCCTACCCATGCAGTATCCGGGGCGCTGGTGGGGCTCGTCGTCGCAGATCTGCTTCCTACCGACTGGGGTGGACCCGCGTCCACCGCGGAGACCTTCGCCTTCGCGGCGGTGTGTTCGGGGGCGGCCCTGCTTCCGGATCTCGACACGGCACAGTCGACGGTCGCGAGGTCGTTCGGGCCCGTGAGCCAGACCTTCGCCAGGGGCATCGACGCGGTCTCGCTCGGCTACTACTCGCTCACGAAGGGCAGCCGCGACCGGAAGCGGCGCGGCGGGCACCGCACCATGACGCACACCGCGCTGTTCGCGGCACTGCTCGGAGCCGGAGTCTCGGCACTCGTCGCGAGCTTCGGCAGGGAAGCGATCATCGGGGTCCTGTTCGTCACTCTCGGTCTCGCACTGCGCGGGTTGTTCGGGTCGTGGGCGAAGAAGCGCGGGTGGGTGGTCGTCACCCTGAGCGCGGCAGTGCTGTCGATCCTGTCGTGGACGTGGTTCCCTCAGGAGGTTGCGTCGACGGGCCTGGGGGTCGCGGTGGCCCTCGGATGCGCGACGCACTGTCTCGGCGACGCCATCACCAAGGAGGGAATCCCCTTCCTCGCTCCGTTCGTGCCCTGGCGCGGGTCGCGCTGGTGGGAGATCAAGCTGCCGTCGGCGTTGTCCATCCGTGCGGGTGGCCCGTTCGAGCTCGGCATCCTCGGTCCGGCCCTCACCGTGGCGGCGGTCGCGATGGCGGTCTGGTCGGTCGACGGCGCTCCCGAACACATCCTCGGCACGTTGGAGGCGTCGGGTCTGTCGTTCTGGAGCGAGGGTGCCGCACACCGGTAGCGGTACTGGAGAATAGAGAGAACTTGTTCTATTTTCGCGGAGTCCGCGCCCGCAGAACAGAACGGAACCCGCCCTCGTGAGCGCTCGAGCCTCTGGTCCCACCCTCAGCCGTCGCGGTCTTCTCGGAGCAGCCGCCGGAGCAGCCGTCCTTGCAGGCACGGGATGGACGCTCGCGGGTGCGGTACCGCTCGGCGACCCGGCAGCCACGATCCCGGCGCCGCCGGACTTCCCGGCCGACATCCCGCTCTCGCAGCAACAGTTCGTCAACTGGGCGAAGACCATCCGGTTCGACGCGGTGTGGACCGCGACCGCGCGCACCGCCGACGACGTCGTCCGCCTCGCGAACTGGGCGCACGCCCACGGCTTCCGCATCCGTCCCCGCGGATCGATGCACAGCTGGAGTCCGCTCACCCTCGAGGCCGGACAGGACATCGAGAACGTCGTGCTGGTCGACACCATGTCGCAGCTGAACCAGGTCGTCGTCGACGCGGACGCCGCACCTCCGCGCGTGACGGCCGGAGGGGGCGCGAGCATCGAATCCATCCTCACCACGCTCGAAGCGAACGGACTGGGCTGGGCCAACTCGCCCGCCATCGGCGACATCTCCATCGCGGGGGCACTGTCGATCGGTGCCCACGGAGCCACCTACCCGGCGGCGGGGGAGACGGTGATCCCCGGCCAGTCGTTCGGCTCCCTGTCCAATCTCGTCCTGGCTCTGACCGCCGTGGTGTGGAACCCGTCGGCCGCTGCCTACGAACTCCGCGAGTTCCGCCGCGCCGAACCGGAGATCAGACCCCTGCTCGCCCACCTCGGACGCACCTTCGTCACTTCGGTGACGCTGCAGGCCGGAGCGAACTACCGGGTGCGCTGCCAGAGCTTCACCGACATCCCGTGGCGCGAACTGTTCGCCCCGCCCGGCTCGCCGGGGCGCACTTTCGAGCGCTACGTCGAGGAGCACGGGCGGGTCGAGGCGATCTGGTTCCCCTTCACCGAGACACCCTGGCTCAAGATCTGGTCGGTCTCCCCGGAGAAGCCCGCCGCCTCCCGCGAGGTGCAGGATCCGTACAACTACTACTTCTCGGACAGTCTGCCCGAGGAACTCACCGACCTGCTGGGACAGGTCGTGCGTGGCGCCCAGGGCGTCACACCGACCTTCGGTGCGTCGCAGTTCGGTGCGGTGGCAGCGGGACTCGCAGCGACCGGCACGAAAGATCTGTGGGGCTGGTCCAAGGACCTGCTGTTCTACCTGCGCGCCGCGACCCTGCGCGTGGTCGCCGGTGGCGGTGTCGTCGTGACGAGACGCGACAACATCGCCCGCGTCATCAACGAGTTCACGACGTGGCTGCACGAGCGGATGACGCACTACGCCTCGCTCGGGCAGTACCCCGTGAACATGCCGTTCGAGGTACGTCTGTGCAAGGTCGACGACGCCGACGAGGTGCTCGTCGACGCCGCCGGTGTGCCCGACCTGTCGCCGGTGCGTCCCCGCCCCGACCGGCCCGACTGGGACACCGCGATCTGGATGAACGTCGTCTCCATCCCCGGAACGGCCGGGATGCCGGCCTTCTTCCGCGAGATGGAGCAGTGGATGGCCGCCCACTACTCGGGCGATTACGCGACCTTCCGGTCCGAGTGGTCGAAGGGTTGGGCGTTCGACGACGAGGGCGGCTACCGCGACCCCGGTTTCCTCGGTGAGACGGTGCCGGCCATGTACCGCACCGGCCTACCGTCCGGGCAGGGTTGGGACGCCGCGCTCGCGGCTTTCGAGCAGTACGACCCGCACCGGGTGTTCAGCAACCGGTTCCTCGACCGGTTGCTGCCCTGACCGTCGACGAACGATGAAATCAGTCCTCGTCGGAGTCCATCGGTAACGGTCCCGGTTGCGCCGTCTGCTGGGGAGCGGCGGGAACCCATACCCGTAGCGGCTGCACCACCTCGCCGTAGAAGGCGTCGGCCGACGACGTCACGCTCGTGATGAAGCCCGTCGCGGTACCGGACGAGCGGCGACTGCCCAGCGGGAACGTCTGCTCGAGAGTGAAGGACACGATGTCGCCGACGCGACCCTCGGTGAGGACTCGAGGGTCGGTACGCACGGTGTCGAGATGTTCACACGCTTCGTTGCCACGCTCGGAGAACACCGCTTCGAGCTGCACGTTCCCAGGCGCGGTCTTCAACTGCTTGACCAGCCACGACACCCGCTTGCGTGATGTGCCTTCGTCGGGCGCATCGACGGTCGTGCGACAGCGGACCTTGTTGGTACGCAGGTCCGCCGAGACCGCGAGATCGCCTGCGGTATCCGGAATTCGCAGCACGGCTTCGAAGACTCCGTCGGTCGCGAGGCGGTCGGCGACGTGGGCGTTCCGTGCGTCCGGATCGGTCGCGAAGCGGCGCGGCAGCACATGCGTCACCGGGACCCCGAGTTCTGCGGTGAACCGGAGTGCCAGGTGGCGAGCCAACGCGACCCAGGTGCTCGCAACGGCGAGCGCCTTGGAGTCACCGGCCCGGAGTGTGCCCGCGGTGACGGCGTCGCGAACAGCGACCCAGTGACGTCCCATATCGACGAATTCCGAGACCCCGCTGCGAGGGTGATCGATATAGCGTAGGAACTCACGCAGGATCCAGTCCTGGAGATCGCTTTCCAGTTCGCCGTGGGACAGCACCATGCGTGCTTCGTGAGCGATCTCCGCCCATGCGATGTGCCGAAGCGAGACCTTGGCGAGCTTGCGCCGGTCCACTGCGACGGGCAGTTCCCCCGCCGACGCGGGAATGTCGTTGGAGATGCTGACGACGACGTCGTACTTCTTGCGACGCGCGACATCGAGATAGTTCTCGAGCTGTTCACGCTTGAGTTTGCCGTTGCCCGTCTTCACCTCGACCAGGCCCGTCCACCGTCGGCTTCCTCGCGCGACCTTGAGTACCGCATCGGGTACCACCCGCGATTCACCTCGCTCGTACGGCACCTCCAGGTAACCCTCGAAAGCGCCGGCGGGAGCGCCGAGACGAAGGCACACGGCACGAGCGAACGGGGGCACTGCCTGCATGGTCGCGACGAGCGCGGAAGTCGCTCGACGCTCCTGCTCGTCTCCCGCGCCGATTCCGGCCACGGAGAAGAGACGGGCGGGTTGCCAGCTCTCCTGCTCGGCCTGGGAGAAGGTGATCGGCTTCGGCTTCCGGGCAGCTCGCTTGGTCGTACGTACGCCGGATTTCTGCCGCGCGGTAGGGGCGGTCGTCGCGACAGGGGCGGGCTCGGGAATCTGCGCAGAAACCGGATTCTCCGCGTCGGTAGGGGAGGGATCGACCGGGGACGGTTCCTGAACCTCGCCGCCGTCATCCACCTCCACGCCGTAGTCCTGTGCGAGTCCTGCCAGACCGGACGCCCATCCCTGTCCGACCGCACGGACCTTCCAGGCGCCGTCCCGGCGGTAGACTTCGCCGAACACGAATGCGGACTCGGTGTCCGCATCCGCAGTGACGTACTCGGCCACGGGACGCCCGGTCGGATCCACGACCCGCAGAGTGAGCTTGCCGAGGTCGCCGAACGTGCCGTCGTAGAGGCTGCCTGCCAAGGCGATCGTGTGTACATCGTCGGGCACCGTCGCGAGATCGATGCTGATGCGTGCCTGCGCGCCTTCCTCCGTCGCTCCGTTCCCCAGGAACCGGACGGAACCGTCGGCCGATTCCGGCTGGTTGTAGAAGACGAAATCCGCGTCGGACCTCACCTTGCCCGAATCGGCGAGGAGCAGCGCCGAGGCGTCGACCTCGGTGTCCGCTTCCGTCCAGCCCAGGACGATGTCGACTTGCGAGACGTCTGTCGGAAGCGGCATGTTCTGCCCCTTGACGAGAACCGGGAAATCCATCGGGGGCACCTTCGTTCCAGTGTCGGTCGTGCGCGCGATATCGAGCGCTACGGACACATCGAAGGGAACGGCTCCGATGTTTCACGGTGCACGTGAGTAGCTCGTCAGGACCCGGATGCGCCGCAGCAGGCTCGCTCAGCACCCCGTGTGCGAGAAGGCCCGCATGTAGCCGGCGGTCTGATAGGCGTACGCCCATGCCCAGTACGACAGGGCGATGTCGGCCGGGCTGGCGGCCATGATGAGTTCGCCGTCGAAGCATCGGTCGAGGATGAAGCGCGCGCGGGAGACGTGCGGCACGAACGTCACGACGATGACGCTGTTCCAGCCGCGCTGCTCCGCGAGACGACGCAGTTCCATGGCCTCACCGCGCGTGGTCGGCGGGTCCGGTTCGAAGCACGTGACGGGGAATTCGTAGCGCGGGTGGTCGCACAGGTCCGTCAGCCAGACGTCCTTCGTGCCGTTGGGATTCGACACCACGACCTCGGGTGCGAAGCCTTCGAGTGCGAGTTCGAGCGCGTAGGGATAGCGCTCGTAGATCGCACCGCCGAGGACGAAGATCGCGTCCGCCCGGCGATACGGGCTGAGGTTCTCGATCTCGATCTGCGGGGCCACGTAGACGGGAAGGCCCGCGGCGATGAACGCGCACGCGACGAGCACGAGGACGGCGAGCCACCGTCGTCGCCGGGTGCGTGGTCTGGTGAGTGTGGAACCTCCGGAATTCTCCGGTGCGTCCTGCCGGGAGGCCCTGTGTCGTCGCGTCATCCGCCGAGTCCGTTCCCGCCCGACCAGAGCCGAGGCGTCTCGCGAGTGCGGTACCGCCTTTCAGTTTAGGGTATTCAAGTCTGTTTTAATCCCTAAAAACCGACTTGAAGAATCTTTTGTGATGGGAGGGGACGTCCTTTTCCGGAGAGGTGAACAAAGTGCCCCGGAATGCGGTCAGGGCACCTTCTCCGTGAGGAGAAAGTGCCCTGACGAGTTCTTCCACGAGTCGGGGTGGCGGGATTCGAACCCACGACCTCTTCGTCCCGAACGAAGCGCGCTACCAAGCTGCGCCACACCCCGTATTGAACCTCGGTCAGCTTACAACAAGAGTCCGCAGAAGATTAAATCGGCTGGTCAGCGACGTAACCCGGCGCGCTCTGCCGAATCACCGCTGGCCTGCTGCGCGGTGTCGCGCGAGGCCGGAACGAGGGTCAGCAGGGTGGCCTCCGGACGGCAGAAGAACCGGGCGGGAGCGAACGGCGACGTGCCGATACCCGCGGAGACGTGCAGTCGCATGTGGGCACCCCAGCGCGACGCGCCCTTCACCCGCGACCGGTCGATCCCGCAGTTGGTCACCAGCGCGCCGTAGAACGGCAAGCACAGCTGGCCGCCGTGGGTGTGGCCCGCGAGAACGAGGTCGTAGCCGTCCTCGGCGAAGCGATCGAGCACCCGCGGCTCGGGGGAGTGAGTCATGCCCAGTCGCAGATCGGCCGAGGGATCGGCCGCACCTGCGATCGTCTCGTACCGGTCGCGGTCGAGATGCGGGTCGTCGACACCGCCGACGGCGATGCGCACGCCGCCGATCTCGATGTCGCGGCGCACGTGCGTCATGTCCTGCCAGCCACGTTCGGTGAACGCCGCACGCAGGTCGCCCCACGGGAGCGGAGGCCCGTAGACGCGGTCGTGGTCCTTGTCGAAGTAGGCCAGCGGATTCTTCAGCACGGGAGCGAAGTAGTCGTTGCTCCCGAAGACGAACAGACCCGGGCGGGCGAGGAGTCCGCCGAGGGCCTGGACGACGGCCGGAACGGCCTTCGGGTGCGACAGGTTGTCGCCCGTGTTCACGACGAGATCGGGCTCGAGGCCGTCGAGTTCGCGCAACCAGTTCTGTTTCAGCTTCTGATTGGGAGTCATGTGCAGGTCGCTGATGTGCAGGACCCGCAGTGTCGACGCGCCGGGCGCGAGCACCGGCACCGTGACCTCGCGAAGGGTGAACGCGTTCCGTTCGATCAGCGTGGCGTAACCGAGGCCGAGAGCGGCGGCGCCGGCAGCACCGAGGGTTACGCGGCGAATTGCAGACAGGTCAGGCACTTCTCCAGCGTACCGCCGTGCGTGGTCCTCGCACGTGGTTCGCCTGCCCCGCGTAGCGTTTCCGGCATGAGCGACACCACATCCTCCCTCGAATCCAGGCTGCGGACCGACCTGACCGCAGCGATGAAGGACAAGGACAAGCTGCGGACCGAGACCCTCAGGATGCTGCTCGCGGCGATCCGGAACGAGGCGGTGTCCGGCAAGGAGGCGCGTGAGCTGTCCGACGACGAGGTGCTCCAGGTCCTCGCGAAGGAATCGAAGAAGCGCGGCGAGGCCGCCGAGGTCTACACCGAGAACGGACGCGGAGAGCTCGCGGCCAAGGAGCACGCCGAGGCACGGATCATCGACGAGTACCTGCCCACCCCGCTCACCGATGCCGAACTCGTCGACGTCGTCGACACCGCCCTCGCGCGCGTTGCGGAGGAACTCGGCACGCGGCCGGGTCCGAAGAACATGGGCCAGGTGATGAAGGCCGCCACCGAGATCGCGGCAGGCAAGGCCGACGGCAAGCGCCTGTCCGCAGCCGTGCGTTCACGCCTGTAAACCGACCGTGGAAGCCCTGCGGCTCAGTTGTCGGGGCGGCTCGGTGTCGTCGTGGGAGTGGACTCCTCCTCCGCCGGCGGACTCGACTCGCTCTGCTCGAGCTCACGTCCCGGGATGGGCGCGGGCGTCGACCGGCGGGTCGTGTCGGGCACCTCGCGGTCGCGCGGGCGGGCCGGGGTGGCGCTCGTGGTGGGAGCGACGCGGACCGATCCGTCGCTGATGAACAGCGTGACCGTCGATCCCGGGACGGCCGAGCCGCTCGGGGACGTACCCGTCACCGTTCCGGCGCGTTCCTCACCGGCGATCGTCGCCTCCGAGACCGAGAATCCGGCGTCCTGCAGTCGCTGCACCGCGCGGTCCTTCGACAGGCCCGTCACGTCCGGAACCTGGGCGTTGCCCGCGCCGCGGACGTACCGGGGATCGGGGGCGGGCAGTTCGATGGGGCCGAACTTGTTCGCCACCGGCAGCATCGCTGAGAACCATGTCCGCGCCGGTTCGGTACCGCCGAAGAGGTTGCCGTCGTAGCAGGGGCGGACCGGACCCGAGCAGATCTCGCCGGGAGTGGGGGAGTCGCCGTAGGTGTAGACCACGCCGGCGAACCGGTTGGTGAAGCCGAGGAATGCCGAGGACATGTGCGACTCGGTAGTACCGGTCTTCGCCGCGACCGGCAGGTTCCAGCCCACCGACCCCGCGGCACCCGAAGCGGTACCGCCGGCGGCGGTGTCCTTGCTCATCGCCGTCGTCAGGGTGTCGGCCAGACCGGGCTCGACGGCCTGCTCGCACGCCTGCTGCGTGATCGGCACGGGCTTGCCCTCGCGGTCGAACACCCCCTCGATCGGGGTGGGCGGGCACCACTTGCCGTGCGAGGCGAGGGTTGCCGCGACGTTCGACAGCTCCAGCGCGTTGATCCACGTCGGGCCGAGCGTGTACGAGCCGAGGTGCTGGTTCTTCTGCATCTCGGCCATCGACTGGTCGCCGAAGCCGGAGGTGCGGGGCTGCAGGTACGACCGCAGACCCAGGCGCACCGACATGTCGACAACCGCGTCGACGCCGGTCGCCTCGATGAGCTTGACGAACGCCGTGTTCGGTGACTGTGCCAGCGCGTCGGTCACCGACAGTCGCGACGGATACGGCGCGGCGTTCTCGACGCAGTAGTAGTTGGCCGGGCAGCCGCGGGCACCGCCGTCGCCCAGACCGCGGGCGTTGTAGCGGGACGGGACGTCGAGCACGGCGGAGGTGCCGAGACCCTGTTCCATGGCGGCGGCGACGGTGAAGATCTTGAAGATCGACCCAGCGCCGTGACCGGCCAGCGAGTAGGGCTGCGGCTGGACCGTCTCCTTGGCCTCGGCGTCGAGACCGAACTTGCGGCTCGACCCCATGGCGAGGACCTTGTGCGAATCCTGGCCCGGCTCGATCACGTTCATCACCGAGGCCACGTCGTCGACGGTGGGGCTGGTGAACCGGTCGAGCGACTCTTTGACGGAGTTCTGGACCTCGGGGTCGAGGGTCGTGCGGATGAGATATCCGCCCCGGTCGATCTGCTCGCGCGACAGGCCCGAGTTCTCGAGATACTGCAGCGCGTACTCGCAGAAGTAACCGCGGTCGTCGGCAGCGATGCAGCCGCGGGGGAGCGTGTTGGGCTCGGGCAGCACGCCGAGCGGCAGTTCCTTCGCGGCGCGGATCTCGTCGGCGCGCTCCGGGATGTTGTCGATCATCGTGTCGAGCACGATGTTGCGACGGGCGAGCACGCCGTCGGGATTGGTGTACGGGTTCAGCGCCGAGCTGGACTGCACCATGCCCGCGAGCATCGCGGCCTGCGGGATGTTCAGGTCCTTGGCGTCGATGCCGAAGTAGGTCTGGGCGGCGTCCTGGATGCCGAACGAACCGTTGCCGAAGGGGACGAGGTTCAGATAGCGGGTGAGGATCTCGTCCTTGGTGAGCTGATCGTCGAGGGTCAGCGCCATGCGGATCTCACGGATCTTGCGGGCCGGCGTCGTCTCGATCGCCGCGCGGCGTTCGGCGTCGGTCTTCGCGATCACGTGGAGCAGGTAGTTCTTGACGTACTGCTGGTCGATCGTGGAGGCGCCCTGCTCGACCTGACCGCTCGTGGTGTTGGTGAGGAACGCGCGGATGGTGCCCTGCCAGTCGACGCCCTGGTGCTCGGGGAACCGCTTGTCCTCGATCGAGACGATCGCCAGTTTCATCTCGTTGGAGATCTGGTCGCTGGGCACCTCGAAGCGACGCTGGTCGTAGAGCCACGCGATCGGCTCGCCCGCCTTGTCGACCATGGTCGTCACGGCTGGGACGACACCTTCGACGAGCTCTGCGGAACTGTTGTCGACGGTGTCCGCGGCTCGGTTCGAGACGTACCCGAAACCACCCGCGGCCGGGAAGAGCATCCCTGCTACGAGAACGCCGCCGAGGGCCGTGCAACCAGCGAGCTTCGCCACCGTTCTTCGGATCGACACGCCTACACACTACGTGGCGAGGGACCGGCCGGCCGTTTCCAGGGAGCGGGCGTGGCACGACGGGCGAGGTGAAAACGCCTCCGACGTGGGACTTTGTACGTGCGTACCAGAAAAGGTTTCGTTCGCCTTGCGCGTGGGCATCAGTTTACCTAGATTGAGACATCAGTGTGACGCAGATAACACCTTGACGGGCAGGTTTTGCGCCGTTGCGGCACACGGACGGTGCAGACCTCGAACACCGCGAACCGGCGTTCGGAAAGTAAAGGGGCAACTGAATGCACATGACCACCCCGACGACCCGACTCGACGTCGACCAGGCCGAAGCGCGTATCGCTTGGGTCTCCAAGGCTCGCTGCCGCGAAGTCGATCCAGATGAACTGTTCGTGCGTGGCGCAGCGCAGCGCAAGGCTGCGGTGATCTGCCGGCACTGCCCGGTGATGCTCGAGTGCGGGGCGGACGCCCTCGACAACCGTGTCGAGTTCGGCGTGTGGGGAGGCATGACGGAGCGGCAGCGTCGTGCTCTCCTCAAGCAGCATCCCGAGGTCGAGTCCTGGGCCGATTTCTTCCAGGCGCAGCGACAGCACCAGAGCGCGGTCTAGTCACCACCTCACCGGTACACGAACCGCCGAGATCATGACCCGCGAGACATCACGCCTCGCGGGTCAATTGCTCGCCCACCGCCCGCAGCGCCTCGAGATCCGAGACCTCGAAGGGCAGCGAGGGCACCCCGACCACGGGGACGGCAGGGTTCGCCGCGGTGAAGTTGCGTAGCAACCGAAGCTCCCGCTTGGCGATCACGGCCCGGTGCGCGTGGATGCGGAGAACGGCCTCAGCGGCCTTCGCGTCCACGCCCTCCTCCTCGGCGAGCTGGTCCGCCGCGGCGAGGGCGTGATCGGACGGCAACGCCGACAGTGTCGGATGGGTGCGGTTGAGCACCAGGCCCGACAGCGGCATGCGATCGCCCGACAGTCGTTCGACGAAGAACGACGCCTCGCGCAGGGCATCGGGTTCGGGTGCCGCGACCACCATGAAGTGGGTTCCCGGCTGCTGCAGCAACCGGTAGGTGCGGTTGGCGCGCTCGCGGAAGCCCCCGAACATCGAGTCCAGCGACTGCACGAAGGCCGACGCATCCGACAGCATCTGGCTCCCGACGATCGTCGAGACCGCCTTGAGCGCGAGCCCCATCGCGCCGGTCACCAGGCGGCCGAAGCCACGCCCGGGTGCCGTGAAGATCCGGATCATCCGCCCGTCGAGGAAGGCCCCGAGCCGCTGGGGAGCGTCGAGGAAGTCGAGCGCGTTCCGGGACGGCGGGGTGTCGACAATGATGAGATCCCATTCGTCGCTCTGCGCGAGCTGACCGAGCTTCTCCATCGCCATGTACTCCTGCGTGCCGGAGAAAGACGACGCCACGGTCTGATAGAAGGGGTTGTCGAGGATCTGCTGGGCCTTCTCCGGCGTCGAGTGCTCGAGCACCATGTCGTCGAAGGTGCGACGCATGTTGAGCATCATCGCGTGCAGCTCGCCCTTCGCCTCCGGCCCGAGCTCCACCTTCTGCGGTGAATTGTCGAGCGAGGCGACCCCGAGGGCCTGTGCCAGTCGCCGCGCCGGGTCGATCGTGAGCACCACGACGCTACGGCCCCGCTCGGCCGCGCGCAACGCGAGCGCCGCGGCGGTGGTCGTCTTGCCGACACCTCCCGACCCGCAGCACACGATCACCCGGGACGAGCGGTCGTCCAGGATGCGGGCGACGTCGAGGACCTTCCGGATCGGTGCGTTCATCGGACACCCTGCTCGGCGAGGACGTCGGCGAGTTCGTAGAGGCCACCGAGATCGACACCGTCGGCGAGGGCCGGTAGGGACATGCGTGCCACCTTCACTTCGTCGAGTTGAGCGGCGCTCACCTGTTGCGCCTGGAGTACCGCGGCGTGCTCGATGGTCTCGGTCAGCAGGCCGGCGAAATCGTCGTCGGAGAGCTTGATGGACACCTTCTCCAGCGTCGTCCGGATCGCGGGCCCGGCGATGCGGCCGGCGGCGACGTCGTCGACGAGTTCCTCGGGCAGGTGCTCGGGAGCGGTGCGGTTGACGATGACCGTCCCCATCCGGAGATCGGCGGCCTCGAGCTCCTCCACCGCGTCGGCCGTCTCCTGCACGGGCAGAGCCTCGAGCAGGGTCACCAGATGGACGACGGTCTGGTCGGAGTGCAGCAGCCGGACCACACCCTCGCTCTGCGACCGGATCGGACCGGACTTCGCGAGATCGGCCATGGCCTTGGTGACGTCGAGGAAGCTGCCGATGCGGCCGGTGGGCGGGGAGTCGACGACGACCGCGTCGTAGACGGGTGCGCCCGACGCGTCGGTCCGTACCACGGTCTCCTTGATCTTGCCGGTGAGGATGACGTCGCGCAGACCCGGCGCGAGCGTGGTCACGAACTCGATCGCTCCCATCCGTCGCATCGCGCGACCTGCGAATCCGAGGTTGTAGAACATGTCGAGGTACTCGAGGAAGGCCGCCTCGATGTCGATCGCGAGAGCCGACACCTCACCGCCACCCGGTGCGGTCGCGATTTTCGTCTCGACCGGCGGGAGCGGCGGCACGTCGAACAGCTGCGCGATGCCCTGACGTCCCTCGGTCTCGACGAGCAGAACCTTGCGACCTCCGGCGGCGAGCGCCAGTGCGAGCGCCGCGGCCACGGTGGACTTCCCGGTGCCACCCTTGCCGGACACGAAGTGCAGTCGCGCCTGGGCGGCGCCTGCCGGCCATTCGCCGGAATGTGATGTCGGAGATGCCACGATCACGAGCCTATAAGTCGTGGACGGTGAACGGTGCCGGATAAGGTCAGGATATGAGTGAAACCACCACATGGGAATACGCAACCGTGCCGCTGCTCACGCACGCGACCAAGCAGATCCTCGACCAGTGGGGTGCCGACGGCTGGGAGCTCGTCACCGTCCTGCCCGGCCCCACCGGTGAGCAGCACGTCGCCTACCTCAAGCGTCCGAAGGGCTGATCGGTGTCGCACAACACCTGGAGCGAACGCCTGACCGAACTCGGCATCACCCTGCCGCCGGTCGCCGCCCCGGTGGCGGCCTACGTACCCGCCGTCCGCAATGGCGACGTCGTCTACACCTCCGGTCAGCTGCCGCTGGCCGACGGGAAGCTGACGCACACCGGCAAGGTGGGTGCCGAGGTGTCAGCGGAGGAGGCGAAGACCGCGGCCCGCACCGCCGCGCTCAACGCGCTCGCCGCAGTCGACGGTCTCGTCGGACTCGACAACATCGCGAGCGTCGTGAAGGTCGTCGGCTTCGTGGCGTCCGCCGAGGGCTTCACCGGACAGCCCGGCGTCATCAACGGCGCGTCGGAACTGCTCGGGGAGATCTTCGGTGAGGTCGGCGCGCACGCCCGCTCGGCCGTCGGCGTCGCCGAACTGCCCCTCGGCGCTCCCGTCGAGGTCGAGCTGATGGTGGAAGTACGCTGACGCCACCCTCCCCGATCGGAGGCGGCTCCCGACGGATCCGACACGAGAGGCACATGTGATGGCGCTGGTCCACCCCGCCTACGCGCAGCTGCGCCAGGTCACCGAGAACGCCGCGGTGATCCTGGCCGAGAACCCCTCGATCATGTCCCTCGAGGGAACGAACACCTGGATCCTCCGGGCCCCCGGCAGCGACGAGTGCGTCGTGGTCGATCCGGGTCCCCTCGACGAAGGCCATCTCGAGCGGATCGCGCAGGTGCCGGTGGCGGCGACCCTCATCAGTCACCGCCACTTCGACCACACCGAGGGTGCCGAGCGTTTCTCGCAACTCGCGGAATGCCCGGTGCACGCAGTGCTGCCGGAACACCGCCACGGCGGTGGGCAGCAACTGTCCGGCGGTGACGTCGTCGAGGCGGCGGGTCTGCGCATCCGGGTCGTCGCGACCCCGGGGCACACCGCCGATTCGCTGTCGTTCGTGATCGAGCAGGACCGTAGTGTTCTCACTGCCGACACCATCCTCGGCCGCGGCACGACCGTGCTCGACGACTCCGACGGCGACCTCGGCGACTACCTGCGGTCGTTGAGGTCGCTCATCGGTCTCGGCGGTGGCTACACGGTGCTGCCCGGGCACGGCCCCGAGCTGCCCGACCTCGAGACGATCGCGCGGGAGTACCTCGCGCACCGGGAGGGTCGGCTCGAGCAGGTGCGCGGTGCGCTGCGCACCCTCGGCGCCGAAGCCACCGCACGGCAGGTCGTCGAGCACGTCTACGCCGACGTCGACCCCTCGTTGTGGGGTGCGGCGGAGAAGTCCGTCAACGTGCAGTTGGAGTACCTGCGCAGCCACGGTTGAGTCGAAGCAGCCGGACGGCTGGGTCGAAGTAGCCGGACGGCTGGGTCGAAGCAGCTACGGCTGGGATACGCACATACGAAAGGCCGGGACGCGGCGAGCGTCCCGGCCTTTCGTATGTGCGTGGGTCAGCGAGCGCGACGCGCCAGACGCTCCGAGTCGGAGATCAGCACGCTCTTGCCCTCGAGACGCAGCCAGCCGCGGTGCGCGAAGTCGGCGAGGGCCTTGTTCACGGTCTCGCGGGACGCGCCGACGAGCTGCGCGATCTCTTCCTGCGTCAGGTCGTGCGTGACACGCAGGGCGCCGGCCTCCTGGGTGCCGAAACGCTGGGCGAGCTGGAGCAGTGCCTTGGCGACACGACCGGGGACGTCGGTGAAGATCAGGTCGGCGAGGCTGTTGTTGGTGCGACGCAGACGACGGGCCAGCACGCGGAGGAGCTGCTCGGCGATCTCGGGGCGCTGGTCGATCCACGCCTTGAGCGCATCGCGGTCCATGCTCACGGCTCGCACCTCGGTGACGGTGGTGGCGGTGGAGGTGCGCGGACCCGGGTCGAAGATCGACAGCTCGCCGAACATGTCGGACGGGCCCATGATCGTCAGGAGGTTCTCGCGACCGTCGGGCGAACGACGTCCGAGCTTCACCTTGCCGGAAACGATGATGTACAGCCGGTCGCCGGGCTCACCCTCGTTGAAGATGACATGGCCGCGCGGGAAATCTACAGGCTGAAGCTCTTTGATCAGCGCCGCAACCGCCGAGGGCTCGACTCCTTGGAAGATGCCTGCTCTGGCCAGGACCTCGTCCACGTGCGCTCCTTTTGGGAATGATTCGTCATCTACTGCCGGGTCTGCACGTCGACGGACTTCCTGGGCAGGTCACCTGTCAGGCGTACGAGCGCCCAGTCTATCGTGCGCGCTGCACGAGTGAGTGACCGATACCACGGAAACGATCGACGAACCCGATCATCGGTACCTCGAGGCTACCGGCAAGTAGTCGTTCAGCTGGCGCGGCGCGCGCGCAGATGACCGTCCGAATCGTCCGCTCCGTCGGTGCTCGGTCCGCGGCGGCGGCGACGCTGGAAGCGGGCCAAAGCCCCGGGGAAACCTTCACGAGCGAGTGCCGCGACATCGGCCTGGTCCGCTTTGTCGAGGAACTCTTCCACTTCCTGCTCACGGACGGACAACCGGCTCAAGCGCGCTTCGACACGTTCCATGGACAGTGCGAACAACATGAGCAGCACCGGGAAGAGGACCACAGCAAGAGCTTGCATACCCGGAAGTAAACACCCGCAAGGTCTCGGAAGAGACACGGGGCCGGATCCTGGGGAGAGTGTTTACGTAGAGTGGATCAGGTGCATGCCTCCCAGTCCGAGAGCCCCGAGACTGCCCCGCGCCGAGCGAACGGAAAGGCTCGCGGACCGGAGTCGCGACTGGCCCTCGTCCGTCGCGCGCGACGGATGAACCGGCGCCTCGCCGAGGCTTTTCCGCACGTCTACTGCGAACTGGACTTCACGAATCCGCTCGAGCTCGCCGTCGCCACGATCCTGTCGGCGCAGTGCACGGATGTGCGGGTCAACCAGGTGACCCCCGCTCTGTTCGCCCGGTATCCCGACGCCCGCGCGTACGCGGAGGCGGACCGCGCCGAGCTCGAGGAGTACATCCGCTCGACCGGCTTCTACCGCAACAAGGCCAACTCGCTCATCGGTCTCGGCCAGGCCCTGCTCGAGCGGCACGACGGCGAGGTTCCGGCCCGGCTGAAGGATCTCGTCGCGCTGCCCGGCATCGGCCGCAAGACCGCCAACGTCATCCTCGGTAACGCCTTCGATGTGCCGGGTATCACGGTCGACACCCACTTCCAGCGGCTCGTGCGTCGCTGGGAATGGACCGACGAGACCGACCCGGTCAAGATCGAGCACGCGGTGGGTGTGCTCATCGAGCGCAAGGAATGGACGCTGCTGTCCCATCGCGTGATCTTCCACGGTCGGCGCGTGTGCCACGCACGCAAGCCGGCATGCGGGGTGTGTGTCCTCGCGAAGGACTGCCCTTCCTACGGGACCGGGCCCACCGATCCGCAGACCGCGGCCACGCTGGTGAAGGGACCGGAGACCGAGCACCTGCTCGAGCTGGCCGGGCGGTGACGGAGTGCGTCCTTCCACAGCAGGCCGCTGGAGCCTGGCAGCTCTCGTCGTCGTCATCGCATTGATCGTCGCCATCTGGCCGCGCGACCGCAGCGACCCTCCGCCGGCCACCGGCCCGGGACCGGCCGCACCCTCGACCGCACCCGTGGACCGCCGGCCCCAGGACGGCGCGCAGGCCCTCGCTCCGCTGCGGGAGACCGCCGCACTCGATCCGTGCCCGCAGCCGGGCGGGTCCACGCCTGCTCCCGCCGGTCCGCTCGCCGGTCTGGTCTTCGAGTGCGTGAGCGACGGATCCTCCGTCGACCTCGCGGCCGCCCTCGCCGGAAGGCCCGCCGTGGTGAACCTGTGGGCCTGGTGGTGCGCTCCCTGCGCCGAGGAACTGCCGGTCCTCCAGGACTACGCCGCCCGGGTGGGCGAGGAGGTCACCGTCGTCACCGTCCACACCGACCCGAACGAGTCGAACGCCCTCGGCCGGCTCGCCGACTACGACGTGCACCTGCCGGGTGTGCAGGACGGCTCGGGTCGCGTACAGGCCGCGGTCGGCGCGCCCGCCGTCCTTCCCGTGACGGTGCTGCTCCGCGCCGACGGGTCGGTCGCCGCCGTGCTCCCCATCCCGTTCCGGTCGGCCGACGAGGTCGCCTCGGTCGTCGAGGAGCATCTGGGGGTGGCCGCATGATCCCCGAATGGCTCCGGCGTGTCGCCTCGGTGTCGCCGACCGACCCGCACGGTCTCAACCCGATCCTGAACCGTCGCGCCCCGCGCGACGCGCGGGTGCGGCAGGCCTCGGTGCTGGTGTTGTTCGGCGGGTCGCCGGAGGCCGATCCGATGGCCCGCGGCGGACTTCCCGCCGACGCCGACGTCCTGCTCACCCAGCGCGCCGCGACGCTGCGGCAGCACAGCGGGCAGGTGGCCTTTCCCGGAGGCGCCGCCGACCCCGAGGACTACGGCGCCATCCACACCGCACTTCGTGAAGCGGAGGAGGAGACCGGCCTGGATCCGTCCGGGATCCGGCCGCTCGCCGTGCTCCCCGAACTGTTCATCCCGCCTTCCGGCTTCGACGTGACTCCCGTGGTCGCCTACTGGGAGACCCCGAGCCCGGTCGGAGTGGTCGATCCGAAGGAGGCGACCCGCGTGGTCCGGGTGTCGCTGCACGAGTTGCTCGACCCCGACAACCGTTTCCAGGTCCGGCACCGTCTGGGCTATCAGGGCCCGGCCTTCCAGGTGGACGGGATGCTGGTCTGGGGTTTCACCGCGGGTGTGCTCGCGGGTCTGTTCGCGGTATCGGGGTGGGAGATCGAGTGGGATCACCACGACGTCCGTGATCTCGACGTCGTACTCGCCGAACTGGAGACGGGGGTGGTCGAATCATGACCGGATCGGGCTGGATCGATCTGATCATCGTGGTGATCGTCCTGATCGCCGCGTCCTCCGGGCTCCGGCAGGGCGCCGTCGCCTCGGCGCTGGCCTTCCTGGGTGTGCTGCTCGGTGCGGTCGCGGGCATCCTCATCGCCCCGCACGTGCTCGTGCACATCGACGATGCGCGCATGCGCATCCTCGCCGGCATCGCTCTGATCGTGGTGCTGGTGGTGATCGGCGAGGTGGCCGGCATGGTGCTCGGACGTGCCGCGCGCAGCGGCATCCACAGTCCGGGTGCGCGGGCGGTCGACAGCGTCGTCGGTGCCGGTCTGCAATCGGTCGCGGTGCTCGTCGCCGCGTGGCTGCTCGCCATCCCGCTGACCGCCACGACCCAGCCCGCCGTCTCCGCAGCCGTGCGGGGATCCCAGGTGCTCGGGACCGTCGACGACGTCGCCCCCGACTGGATGCGTGCGATCCCCAACGAGTTCTCGGCGTTGCTCGACACCTCGGGTCTGCCCGAGGTGATCGGGCCGTTCGGGCGTACCCCGATCGCCGAGGTGGAGGCACCCGACGGCGGTCTCCTCGAAGGATCGGTCCCGGCCCGGCTGCAGACGAGCGTGCTGCGCATCAACGGTGTCGCACCCAGCTGTCGGAAGGCACTGGAAGGATCCGGTTTCGTCGTGGCCCCCGAACGGGTGATGACGAACGCGCACGTCGTGGCCGGAACCGCAGCGGTGACCGTCGATACGGACGGCGGCCCGCTCGAAGCGACCGTCGTGCTGTTCGATCCGGAGGTGGACGTCGCGATCCTCGCGGTGCCGGGACTGACCGCGCAGCCGCTGGATTTCGCCCCGGAGCCGGCGGAGTCGGGTGACGACGCGATCGTGCTCGGCTACCCGGGCGGCGGTCCGTACACGGCGAGCGCGGCGCGGATCCGCGAGACGCTCGACCTGCAGGGCCCGGACATCTACCGCGGCGGCACCGTCGAACGCGAGGTGTACACGGTGCGCGGCACGATCCGGCAGGGCAACTCGGGGGGTCCGCTGGTCGATCCGTCCGGCGATGTCCTCGGCATGGTCTTCGGCGCGGCGGTCGACAACACCGACACCGGTTTCGTTCTCACCGGTGCAGAGGTGAGCCGGCAGCTGGAGATGGCCGGGGTGAATCAGCCGGTTGCGACCGGCGCCTGCATCGTCTGACGTCTGCCCGTCCGGCGGACGGGCAGATCAGTCGAGTCCGCGGACGAAGTCGGCGAGCAGTGCCGTCACCGCTTCGGGCTTCTCCTGATGGGCGTAGTGGCCGGCCCCGTCGACGAATTTCAGGATCCGTCCGGGGGCGTGCCGCACGCAGCGTCGGAGGGTCGCGGCGAGCACGTAGGGATCCAGCGCGCCGTGCAGCTGCAGGATCGGCAGGGTGAGCTCGACGTCCAAGGCCTTCATGAAGCGGCGACCGTCGGGACGCCACTGGCTGCGGAACGCCCAGCGCTGGTATTCGAGGGTCAGGTGCGCCGTGCCCGGGATGCGGATCGCGGTGCGCAGCCGGTCGACGACATCGGCGAACTCGTCGGTGCGTCGCCAGTCCGGGCCGCACCGCACACGCATCAGCCGTTCGATCTCCAGGCCATTGTCGCGAACCAGCTTCCGTTCGGGACGCCACGGCAGCTGGTAGGCGAGGAAGGTCGGCACCAGAGCCTTGCGTTGCGCGCGGTCGCGCAGGGTCGCGTCGCGCAGCGAGATGGGGTGCGGGGAGTCGACGACCGCGATGGCCCGCACGACATGCGGATGGATCACCGCGGTCGCCCAGCACACGAGGCCCCCGTCGGCATGGCCCACGAGGACCGCCTCGGTGTGCCCGAGCGCGCGGATCAGTCCCGCGATGTCGTTCGAGAGCGTCCAGCCGTCGTATCCGCGGGGCGGCTTGTCCGTGTCGCCGTAACCACGCAGGTCCACCGCGACCGCCCGGTAGCCGAGATCGGCGAAGGCGGTGAGCTGGTGACGCCACGACCACCACAGGTCGGCGAAGCCGTGCACGAACACCACGAGAGGTGTGTCCGGGTCGTGCGGACCGGCTTCGACGGCATGGAAGCGGATGCCGTTGGCGTGAATGTCTCGATGCGTCCACGGTCCGGGATACCGGACCGTGGACGGGTCGGGGACGGGCACTGGCTGTTCCGGTTCGTCAGCGGGTGACGCGGCGCGGCGCGGCGTGGCGCGGGCCGTCCGCATCGTGTCCGTCCTGGCTGCTCGGGAGGATCGACGCGGTCTGCTTGAGCGAGTCGATGGTCTTGTTCGGTGCGCGCAGCTTCCGGACCCGCATATAGCCGATCAGGGCCAGCAGGCCCGTCACCACCAGCATGATCAGGAAGACGATGAGGAAGGCGAGCCAGCGCGCCACCCAGACATCGAGGAGTTCGGCGAGAAAGAAGAAGAAGAAGAACGAACTGAAGGTCAGCACGGCGAGCGCGAGGATGAAGAACAGGCTGCCCTGCACGCCCTTCTTGACCTCGCCGGTCACCTCGGCCTTGGCGAGCTGGACTTCGGCGCGGAACAGTGTGGACAGCTGTGTCGCTGCGTCGCGTACCAGTTCGCCCACACTGGCATCGCGGGGTGTCGGAGCGTCCACCTTCGTCAACGGGATGCCCGAAATGCTCGACGGGACTCCGTTCTCCGGACGATTCGCGTTCGTCACGCTCACTACTCGACCCCTTCGGTTGGTTCGTTCCGTTGGCGGTGGGCGCGCCCACGCCGTAACAGTAGCGCCGACCCGAGGACAGAGGCGATCAATGATGTCACCAGCACGGCGGCCTTGGCGATCTCGGCGGGCTCGCCACCGTGGATGTCGCCGAGCGAAAGTTCGGCGATGAGCAGGCTCACCGTGAACCCGATGCCGCCGATCACGGCGAGCGCGAGCACGTCTCCCCACATCAGCCCGGTCGGGCGGGTGGCGAGACCGAGCCGGATCGAGATCCAGGTGGCGCCGAAGATCCCGACGGTCTTGCCGAGGAGCAGTCCGAGGACGACGGACTGGCCGACAGGATCGGTGAACACCTGGCCGAGCATCTCCGCACCGATGGGTACACCGGATGCGAACAGGGCGAACAGCGGGACGCACAGACCGGCGGACCACGGTTGGATGTGGTGGACCAGCCGCTCGGCGGGTGCGTAGTCCTCCCCGGGATCGGTGCGGACACGGGTGAACAGGCCGAGGAGGACCCCGGCGACGGTCGCGTGGATGCCTGCGTTGTGCATGGCGTACCAGGTGAACAGTGCGAGCGGCACATACAACCACGGCGTGGTGATGCGCTTCTGCTGCGCGAACCAGTACGCCGCCGCTGCGGCCACTGTGGCGAGCAGCCACGCGACGGCGAGTCCCGAGGTGAACAGGATCGCGATGAGCGCGATGCCGATGAGGTCGTCGACGACCGCCAGGCTCAACAGGAACACCCGGGCGCTGGTGGGGATGCGCGAACCGGTGAGGGCGAGCACGCCGAGAGCGAAGGCGATGTCGGTCGCGACGGGGATCGCCCAACCCCGGTCCATTCCCGGCGCACCCCAGCCCACGACGGCTGCGATGACGGCAGGAAGGATCACGCCGCCGCATGCGGCGATCACGGGCAGGATCGCCTTCCTGCGATCGGCGAGTTCGCCTGTGACGAGTTCGCGCTTGAGTTCGAGGCCCGCGACGAAGAAGAAGACGGCGAGCAGGCCGTCCTTGGCCCAGTCGCCGACCGAGAGGTGCAGGTGCAGGAACTCCGGGCCGATCTCGAAGTCCCGCAGAGCGAGATAGGAGTCGCCGAAGGGGGAGTTGACCCAGATCAGCGCTATCGCTGCGGCGATGAGCAGCAGTGAACCGCCGACCGTCTCGGTGCGGAGGAAGCGACCCAGAGGTGCGGTCCAGGTGGGTGAGGAGGTGTCGGACACGGGCGTCTTTCGCTGGGCGGATACGGGCACGGGCGAACCGTCGCCGACCAGACTTCCCGGCACACCGGGGAAGAGTCTAACGCCGGACGGAGGGCGTCCGTAGGGGTGTCCGATTTGCGGTGGGCGGAAACTCGGGTGTTCACTTTCCTAGTAAGTGGGATCTGGTCTCAGAATGTGAGTGGGGTAGTGGGGATGGTTCAGTGAGCACATCGGTCGGAGTCGAGGACGGGGGTTCCTCGCTCGTCGCAGGCGTTCCGCGCCGGCGCATCGTCGTCGCCAGCATGGTCGGCACGTCCATCGAGTTCTACGACTTCTACATCTATGCGACAGCCGCCGTCTCGGTCTTCCCGCACCTGTTCTTCCCGCAGGGCAACAGCACGACCGCGCTGCTCGCCTCCCTCGCGACCTTCGGTATCGCTTTCGTCGCCCGCCCGGTCGGATCCGTCGTCTTCGGGCACTTCGGCGACCGCATCGGCCGCAAGGTCACGCTCGTCGGCTCGCTCCTGACGATGGGCATCGCGACCTTCCTCATCGGCCTGCTGCCGACCTATCACCAGGCCGGGCTCATCGCACCGGCGTTGCTGGCGCTCATGCGCTTCTGCCAGGGCCTGGGTCTCGGTGGGGAGTGGTCGGGTGCGGCGCTGCTCGCCACCGAGACGGCCGAACCCGGCAAGCGCGCCTGGGCGGCGATGTGGCCGCAGCTCGGCGCACCCATCGGCTTCATCGGCGCCAACGGCCTGTTCCTGATCATCACGCTGGCGCTCGGCCACGACAACGGCGACCCCGACCTGTCGAGCGCCTTCCTCGAATGGGGCTGGCGCATTCCGTTCCTGCTCAGCGCGATCATGGTGATCATCGGGCTGTACGTGCGGCTCAAGCTCGAAGAGACGCCGGTCTTCGCCAAGGCCGTCGCCGAGGGCAAGAAGGTCAAGACGCCTCTCGCCGAGGTGTTCAAGAACAGCTGGCGTGAGCTGATTATCGGCACCTTCGTCATGCTCGCGACGTACACGCTCTTCTACATCATGACCACCTGGGTTTTGAGCTTCGGAACGGGCAAGACCCCCGAGGAAGGTGGCCACGGTGCCGGTTTCCAGTACGCGGACTTCCTCGTGCTGCAGCTGGTCGCGGTGCTGTTCTTCGCCGCGGCGGTTCCCGTCGCCGGGTGGCTCGCCGACCGCTACGGTCGCCGCTCGACCCTGCTGGTCGTCACGGGCGCGATCATGGTGTTCGGCCTGTGCTTCCAGTTCCTGCTGTCGAGCGACGGCATGAGCTCCGGACGCATGCTGTTCTTCCTCATCGTCGGCATGCTGCTCATGGGTCTGACTTTCGGGCCGCAGAGTGCGATCCTGCCCGAGCTGTTCCCGACCAACGTCCGCTACACGGGTTCCGGAATCTCGTACAACGTGTCGAGCATCCTCGGTGCCGCGGTGGCCCCCTTCATCGCGACGTGGCTGGCCACGAGCTACGGCGTCGGCTGGGTGGGCATCTACCTGCTGATCGCCGCGGCGACGACCTTCGTCGCGCTGCTCGTCGTCAAGGAGACCCGCGACCGGTCGCTCGACGAGGTGTAGTCGTACCGACCGCGAAAGGCCCCTTCCGGATCCGATCCGGAAGGGGCCTTCGTCGTTCGGCTACTTGCCGCGGATCGCGTCGAAGACGGCCGGATCGACGAGCGTCGAGGTGTCGCCGAGCTCGCGGCCCTCGGCGACGTCGCGCAGCAGGCGGCGCATGATCTTGCCCGACCGGGTCTTCGGCAGTTCCGGCACAACGGTGATCTGACGGGGCTTGGCGATCGGGGAGATCTCCACCGCGACGTGATCGCGCAGTTCCTTGATGAGCGTGTCGCCGGTGTTCTCGACGTGCTCGCGCAGGATCACGAACGCGACGATGCCCTGACCGGTGGTCTCGTCCGCCGCGCCGACGACCGCGGCCTCGGCGATGGACGGGTGCGACACGAGCGCCGACTCGACCTCCGAGGTGGAGATGCGGTGACCGGAGACGTTCATGACATCGTCGACGCGGCCGAGCACCCACAGCGCTCCGTCGTCGTCGTAACGCGCACCGTCGCCGGCGAAGTACCAGCCCTGCTCGGCGTAGCGCGACCAGTAGGTCTCGCGGTAACGCTGCTCGTCGCCCCAGATGCCGCGCAGCATCGCCGGCCACGGCTGATCGAGCACCAGGTAGCCGTTACCGCCCGCGCCGAGCGGGGTGGCCTCGTCGTCGACGATCTTCGCCGAGATACCGGGCAGCGGCGCCATCGCCGAGCCGGGCTTGGTGGCCGTGATGCCGGGCAGCGGCGAGATCATGATCGCGCCGGTCTCGGTCTGCCACCAGGTGTCGACGATCGGGGCCGAATCCGCGCCGATGACCTCGCGGTACCAGCGCCACGCCTCCGGGTTGATCGGCTCGCCGACGCTGCCGAGCAGACGGATCGACGACAGGTCGTGGGCGTCGGGGATCTCGCGACCCCACTTCATGAACGTGCGGATCAGCGTCGGGGCGGTGTAGTAGATCGACACCCCGTACTTCTCGATGATCTCGAAGTGCCGGTGCTCGTTCGGAGAGTTGGGGGTGCCCTCGTAGACGACCTGGGTGACACCGTTGCTCAGCGGGCCGTAGACGATGTAGCTGTGGCCGGTGACCCAGCCGATGTCGGCGGTGCACCAGTAGACGTCCTTGCCCGGCTTGTGGTCGAAGACGTAGTGGTGGGTGTACGACGCCTGCGTCAGGTAGCCACCCGAGCTGTGGATGATGCCCTTGGGCTTACCCGTGGTGCCCGAGGTGTACAGGATGAACAGCGGGTGCTCGGAGTCGAACGGCTGCGCTTCGTGCTCGGGGGAGGCCTTCTCGACGGTCTCGTGCCACCACAGGTCTCGCCCTTCGGTCCATTCGACGTCGATGCCGGTGCGCGCGACGACCAGCACGTGCTCGATCGACTTTGCGTCGGCGACGGCCTCGTCGGCGGCGTTCTTGAGCGGCGCGGCCTGGCCGCGCCGCCACTGCCCGTCCACGGTGACGAGCAGCTTGGCCTGCGCGTCGTCGATGCGCGAGCGCAGCGCCGACGACGAGAAGCCGCCGAACACCACCGAGTGGGTCAGGCCGAGGCGCGCGCACGCGAGCATGGTGACGATGGCCTCGGGGATCATCGGCATGTAGATCGCGACGCGATCGCCGGCGACCAGGCCGAGCTCGGTGAAGGTGTTCGCGGCGCGGGAGACCTCGGCGAGGAGGTCGTTGTAGGTCAGCGACCGGCTGTCGCCGGGCTCGCCCTCGAAGTGGATGGCGACCCGATCGCCGTTACCGGCCTCGACGTGCCGGTCGACGCAGTTGTAGGCGACGTTGAGCTTGCCGCCGACGAACCACTTCGCGAACGGAGCGTTCGACCAGTCGAGCACTTCCGTCCAGGGCTCCGCCCAGTCGAGTCGTTTCGCCTGTTCGTCCCAGAATCCGAGCCGATCGGCGTCGGCCGCGGCCTGCAGTTCCGGACCGGCGTTGGCCGTGGCGGTGAACTCCGGGCTCGGCGGGTACGCCTTCGATTCGTGCTCCTGGGCTGCGCTCGTCATGGTGCGGGGCCTCTTTCCGGGATGGTTCCATTCGGGCTCTTGTGAGCGTAATCATCTGTGACCGGCGCCGCACCGTTGCATCGATATGCAACCCCGTCACTTTCGCTCATCGGTCGAATTCGCGCGACGAACGGCATTCGGGCACGACCGGTGAACCTCTCGTCCGTCCACCGCGTGCGCGCCGGTACCGTCGTCGGCGTGACCGACCCTCTTCAGCCTCTCGTCGACCTTCCGGGCGTACGCGACGCCGCCGACCGTGCCCGCGACGCGCTCGCGGAGGTGCATCGTCATCGAACCAATCGGCGTGGTTGGGCGAACACCGCCGCGGAGGCATCGGTGCGGGCCGCCCGCGCCTCGGCGTCGATCGACGGCGGGTCGATGGAACTTCCGCAGCCGGGGGAGAGTGGCGATCCGATCCTGGCCGGAGCGCTGCGGGTCGCGCAGTCGCTCGACGGCGACGCGCTCGACAACATGGTCGCGACGTGGCGACGTGCCCCGCTTCAGGCACTGGCCCGCCTGCACCTTCTCGCTGCCGCGGATCTCGTGGAGGACGCCGAGGAGCTGGGTCGTCCGCGGACGGAGCCGGGGGTCGCCGAGCGTCTCGACGGGCTCGCGCAACTCGTCACCGGGGGGACGAACGCCCCGGCGCCCGTTCTCGCTGCGGTCGTGCACGGTGAACTGTCCGTCCTGAAGCCCTTCGGGGTCGCCGACGGCATCGTGGCGCGGGCCGCGTCCCGGCTCGTGTGCGTCGCGTCCGGACTCGATACGCGCAATCTGGGCGTACCGGAGGTCCACTGGATGCGCCGGTTGCAGGCCTACCGCGACGGGGTCGCCGGATTCGGGGCGGGAACCGTGGAGGGCGTCGGCGGCTGGGTGCTCTTCTGCTGTGGGTCGCTCGAGGCCGGGGCTCGTGAGGCCGGTTCGATCGCCGAGGCGTTCGCCGGCTGAGTGCCGGGCGGGGCTTCGCCGGCCGAATCGCGGCCTGTACGCGAAACCCCCTGCACGCGAAAGCGGGTGGCATATCGATCGAGATCGATTCCGCCACCCGCTAGCACGGGCGGTCCGAGTTACCATGCGTGCTGAAATGGGTTGTGATTCAACGGCCTCGGCGATGATCCGGGTATCGTCGATTCGTCCTCGCAACGGGTGCGGGGTACTCGTCTTCGAAAATCCGGAACTCGCAGGCCCACAACACTCGTGCCCTTATAGTGGCATCGGCTTCGCGTGGGTACTCGGTGTCCGTGCTGGGAAGAACAGTCGGGAGATCGAATCTTCTCTTCCGATTCGGTCTTGGCCTTCCGTCCTTCCGTAACTCCTTTCTACCCCGTCCGTGAGATGTCGGCAAGCCCCCGACGGCAATGTTTGTTCTCGATTTCGCGGCGAGTGACCCTGAGTGTCAACGCATCCGGCGCTTGGCCAGTCGGCGGGTGGCACCCAGTATCAGTGCGGTCGCTCCGAGGGTCGCGGCGAGCGTCGCCAGGGCGCGCGGCGACGGACGGGCACGACGTCCGAGCGGTACGGGCCGGACGAAAGTGAGAACAGGCCAACCGTTTTCGTTTGCTTCCCGGCGCAGCGGGCGGTCGGGGTTGACCGCGCGCGGATTGCCGACCTCCAGCAACATCGGCAGGTCGGTGGCCGAATCGGAGTACGCGTAGCTGCGGGAGAGATCGTAACCGTACTGCTCGGCGAGCTCGCGGATCGCGACCGCCTTCGCCTCCCCGAAGCAGTAGAACTCGAGCTCGCCGGCGTAGCGGCCGTCGACGATCCGCATCCGGCTCCCCGTGCTGTGGGAGGCACCGAGTGTCCGGGCGATCGGAGTCACCACTTCCTGGCCGGATGCGGACACGATGATCACGTCGTGACCGCGGGCCCGGTGATCGGCGATCAGATCCTTCGCCTCCGCGTAGACGAGCGGTGTCACGACGTCCTGCAGGGTCTTCTCGACGATCGATCCGACCTGCTCGACATCCCATCCTTTGCACATGTGCGCGATGTGTTCTCGCATCCGGTCCACCCGGGCCTGATCGGCCGCCGACAACAGGTAGAGGAGCTGGGCGTAGGTGCTCTGCAGCACGGCCCGGCGGCTGAGGAGACCCTCCTCGAAGAACGGCCGGGTGAACGCCAGCACGCTCGACTTGGCGATGACGGTCTTGTCGAGATCGAAGAACGCTGCGATGCGAGCCGAGTCCGGTGAGCCCCCCGTCGACGGGGCCGGTCGGGACGGATTCACGGACGTATCGGTCACGACCACCACAATAGGGGCGCGCCGCGCCGGTGTTTGAAGTTGCAAGCAGTCGCGCCTAGCGGTGTACTATCGCGAATGCCCGGGTCGATACTCGGGTTGTGTTCAGCCCGACCCCCCGGGGCTGAACACAGACGGCCCTCGCCTCCTCCCCCCTGGCGAGGGCTGTCGCTTTGTCCGAGGCCTTTTCCGCACGTCTCCGTACTGTCTTCTACACCCGCCGACCTGCGCACAGGTGCGACGAGGGTGCGCACGGCCGGGTTGTCCACAGGCCCCTGATCCATCCACAGGCGGGGCTTCCGAGGCCGTTTCCGCGACACTCACGACCCCGTAGCGGTGCAGCCTGTCGGGCATGAACGACATCCTCGGACTGGTCGACGATCCCGCGCTGGTCGCCGACCTCCATCGTGTGGTCGCGGCGGCCGACCGCACACTGCACGAGATGTCCGTGCCGGTGCCCCGCAGGGCGTGGACCGACGCGGCGATCGTCGTCCTCGATGCGTCCGCCGCAGCGGCATGCGCGGCCGGATATCCCCGCCGCCCCGGCGTGATCCTCGTGTGCAGCGGGACGGCCGGCCTGGCGGACTGGCAGGCCGCCGCGACCGTCGGCGCCGAACACGTCCTCGCCCTCCCGTCCGAGGAGGTGGAACTGCTCTCGATCTTCGCGGCCGCTGACGAGCCCTCGACGGGTGCCGGCACCGTCCTCGCGGTCGTCGGAGGATGCGGGGGAGCGGGCGCGTCGACCTTCGCCGCCGCACTCGCCTGGGCCGCGGGGAACGACGAACGACGCGACACCCTGCTCGTCGACGCCGATCCGTTCGGCGCGGGACTCGACGTCCTGACCGGTCTCGAGGAGTGTCCGGGAGTGCGGTGGTCCGGTCTCACCGTCGACGGTGGACGGGTCTCGGCGCGTGCCCTGCGCGACGCCGTACCCGTATGGGCATCCGGGGTGGGCGTCCTGTCCACCGACCGCGAGAACACCGATCGGCTCACCGCCGTCGCCGCAGAGTCGGTCGTCGACGGGGTGCGCGGAGCGGGAGCAACCGTCGTCTGCGATGTGGGGCGCAGCTTCGACCCGGTCGCCGACGCGGTGATCGCACTGGCCGACCTCACCGTCGTCGTCGTGCCGGCCCGGATCGGTGCGGTGCTCTCCGCTACCCGGGTCGCCCGCACGCTCGCGGCGCGGGGTGAACCGGCCGGAGTCGTCGTCCGCGGGCCCGCACCCGGTGGCTTGCGAGCCGTCGACGTGTCCGACGCGGTGGGCCTGGACGTGCTCACCTCGATGCGTCCCGAGCCGGGCTTGAGCGAGATGCTCGAACGCGGGGGCCTGCGGCTGCGGTCACGCTCGCCGTTGCTCGGTGCGGCGCACGACGTGCTGGCGGCCGTCGGGGCCGACCGCGCCGGCCCGGGACGTGCGGCATGACCGGGACCCTCGGGGACGACCTCCTTTCGCGGGTCCGCGACCGGCTGGCCGACGAGACCGGGGAGCTCACTCCGACCCGCGTCGCCGCAGCCCTGCGCGCGGAATCCGGTGGAGTACTCGGAGACTCCGATCTGCTTGCGGCACTGCGGCATCTGCAGACCGAACTGACCGGTGCGGGCCCGCTCGAGGATCTGCTGGCAGACCCGGCCGTGACCGACGTGCTCGTCACCGCGCCCGATCGCGTCTGGGTGGATCGTGGCAACGGGCTGCACCTGACCGAGGTCACCTTCCCCGACGAGGCCGCGGTCAGACGACTCGCGCAGCGATTGGCGCTGTTCGCCGGGCGTCGGCTCGACGACGCCCAGATGTGGGTCGACGGCAGGTTGCCCGGGCACGGTGAGTTCGGTGTCCGGCTGCACGCGGTGCTCTCCCCGGTCGCGCAGGCCGGGACGTGCCTGTCACTGCGGGTCCTGCGGCCCACGACCCAGGGACTCGAAGCACTGCGGGATCGCGGTGCGGTCTCCGAGGTCGCCTATCGGTTGCTGCTGCGCATCGTCCGCGCGCGCCTGGCCTTCCTCGTCGTCGGCGGCACGGGTGCGGGCAAGACGACGATGCTCGCGGCGCTGCTCGGCGCGGTGGATCCGACCGAACGCATCGTCTGTGTCGAGGACGCCGCCGAACTGGTCCCGGCCCATCCGCACGTGGTGCGCCTCGTGGCACGGGCACCCAACGTGGAGGGCGTCGGCGAGGTCACCGTCCGCGATCTCGTGCGGCAGGCGCTGCGGATGCGACCGGACCGCATCGTCATCGGCGAGGTGAGAGGCGCCGAGGTCGTCGATCTTCTGACCGCGCTGAACACGGGTCACGACGGCGGCGCAGGGACCGTGCACGCCAATTCGCCCGACGAGGTGCCCGCGCGACTCGAGGCTCTCGCCGCACTCGGCGGCCTCGATCGAGCGGCGCTGCACAGCCAGCTCGTCGCCGCGGTGCAGGTGATCCTGCACGTCCACCGCGGCAGCGACGGAGCGCGACGTCTCGTGGGGATCGGCGTGGTCGAGCGGGACCCCGTTGCAGGCGTGATCGTCACACCGGCATGGACCCACGACAGGGGCGACGAGCACGGCATGGACGCCCTCGAGCGGATCCTGCGTCGACGGGATGCGCCGTGAACGCGACGATCCTGTGCCTCGCGGCGGCGCTGTTCGTCCTGCCGTCGTCCTCGGCCCGCCGTCGACTGCGACGCGGGGTGCCCGACGCGGCGCCGCGCCCGATACCGCGCGCCCTAGTCGTCGGGGTGATGGTCGTCGTGCTCGCGACGGTTGTGGTGTGGGCGGGAATCACACCGGCTGTGGCCGGCGCGACCGTCGCGACGACCGCGGTGTGGCGTCGCCGAGCCCGGCGCCGCGCTGCTGAGCTCGATCGGCAACGACGGATGTTGCTGTCGGGACTCGACACCGTGATCGCCGATCTGCGGGTGGGGACGCATCCCGCCGACGCGTGCGAGACGGCGGCCCGGGAGACGGCCGGGTCCGTCGCCGATGCCTTCCGGGTCGCTGCGGCCCGGGCGCGACTCGGCGGGTCGGCGGCACACGGACTACGTTCGGCCACAGCATCCTCGAATGGTGTCGCCGACAGTCTGGGTCGTGTCGCCGATGCGTGGGCCGTCTCCGACCGCCACGGTCTCGCCCTCGCCGAACTGCTCGGGGCCGCGCGTATCGATCTGGCCGCGCGTATGCGGATCCGTGCCCGTACGGAGGCCGGACTTGCCGGTGCTCGGGCCACGGCGACGGTTCTGGCGGGACTGCCGGTGCTCGGGGTGGGTCTCGGGCAACTCATGGGCGCTGCTCCGCTCGGCATCCTCCTCGCCGGTGGGCTCGGCGGCGTCATGCTCGTGGTCGGCACTGCGCTGGTCTGTGTGGGTCTGCTGTGGACGGACCGGATCGCGGCACGGGTGAGGGCATGAGCGCGACGTGGGCGGTGTTGCTGGGAGCGGCCTCTCTCGTCGTCGCACCGACCCCTCGTGGAACCACCCGCTTGTTCTCCACGAGAACCCTTGTTGCCGTGTCGGATACAACTAAACCCAAGACCGACCCGCACGCGTTTCCCGCTGCCTTCGATCTCTTCGCGGCGTGCCTGCGCGCAGGGATGCCCGCCGGTTCTGCGGCGCGGGTCGTCGCGGAATCCGCTCCGCCCGACCTCGCGGCGGCGTTGCGGAGAGGTGCCGACCGATTGGCGCTCGGAGCCGATCCGGCCGATGCGTGGGGAGGTTCGGGAGCGGTCGACGCGCTGGACGATTTCGCCCGCGCGGCAAGACGATCCGCGAAATCCGGTGCGCCCCTGTCGGACACCGTCGCCGAACTCGCGGTCCGGCATCGCGCCGAGACGGAGGACCGGGTCGCCGCCGACATCGATCGGGCCGGAGTACTCGTGAGCGGGCCGCTCGGTCTGTGCTTTCTGCCTGCCTTCGTGTGCCTGGGCATCGTGCCGGTCGTCGTCGGCCTGGCGCGGGACGTCCTGGGTGCGGGGCTGATGTGAACGTCGGCGCGGACGGTCCGCGCCGCTCGGATGGGAGGGACGGAAGATGGGGAAACGAACAGTGACCGAAGCGTTCGCACACGGTCTGCGTGGTCGCCTCGGCGGGCTCGTCGTGCAGGACGACGGCATGTCGACGGCGGAATATGCGATCGGGACCATTGCGGCGGCGGCTTTCGGGGCGGTGCTGTACACCGTGGTGACCGGCGATTCGATCGTGTCCGCGCTGACGGGCATCGTCGAGCGTGCCCTGAACACGGCGGTGTGATACCGACGCATGCGAAAGATGCTCGGACGACGCTGGTTACGCGCTTTCGTTCGTGAGGACGAAGGCGGGGTCACCGTCGAAGCGGCTCTCGCCGTCGCAAGCCTGGTCACGGTGCTCGTGCTGTGCCTCGGCGCGGTGCTGGGCATCGCGTACCAGGTGCGGTGCCATGACGCCGCCCGTGAAGCCGCCCGCCTCGCCGCGCGGGGAGATCAAGCGAGGGCGGTCGATGTGGCCACGCGAGTCGCGCCTCCGGACGCACGCGTGGCGGTACGCGAGGAAGGAGATCTGATCGTGGCGGTCGTGACTGCGGAGAGTCCGCTGCTCCCGTTGCTGACCCTCACGGCCGAGGCGGTGGCGGTGCGCGAGCCGGAAGGAACGCGATGAGGTCGGGCCCGTCCCTCCTCGGCGACGACGGGAGCGCGAGTGTGATCGGCTGCGCCGTGATGGCCGGACTCATCGCGATCACGGCCACGTTGCTGCACGTCGGGTCGGTCGTCGTCGCACGTCATCGTGCGCAGGCGGCGGCCGACCTGGCGGCGGTGGCGGTCGCCTCGGCACTGGACCGCGGGGTCGTGGAGGCTTGCGAGGCGAGCGAGGCGATCACCACACGGATGCGAGTGCGATTGCGGCGCTGCGAGATCGAAGAGTGGGATGCGCTCGTCGAGGTCACCGCTGAGGTGTCGGCTCTCTTCGGCGGCAAGGAGGCGACGGCCGTCGCGCGAGCCGGTCCTGCCCGATGAGGCCCGTCGGCGGTCGCTCGCGGCCGTATCCAGCGCATTCGCGCTCGTTGCTTGCCTGTGCTCGCATCCAGCGGTTGCCGCCCGACCCGTACACGAAGCGGCTGCTGGCAGCCGTTCCCGTCCCGGATCCGGCCGAGTAGGCGCGCCGGTGGCCTGAATCGCCGTCACCCCTCGATCGCAGCGAGGACGGCATCGAGGACGGCGACCGCCCCGGACTTGTCGAGCGGATCGTTGCCGTTCCCGCACTTGGGGGAGTACACGCACGACGGGCATCCGGCGGCACATTCGCAGGCCGCGACCGCATCGCGGGTCGCGCTGAGCCACTTGGTGATCCGGTGGTATCCGCGTTCGGCGAATCCGGCGCCGCCGGGCTGTCCGTCGTAGACGAAGACGGTGGGCAGCCCGGTGTCGGGGTGCAGATCGGTGGAGACGCCGCCGATGTCGCCCCGATCGCACGTCGCGAGCAGGGGGAGCAGGCCGATAGCGGCGTGCTCGGCGGCGTGGAGTGCCCCGGGCACGCGATCGGGGGTCACCCCGATCCGGTCGAGCAGGTCGGGGTCGATCGTGTACATCACCGCGCGGGTGTCGAGCGTGTGCTCGGGCATGTCGAGGGGAATCTGGTCGAGCACCTCTCCGGACGGCAGGCGGCGCAGATAGCCGACCACCCGGTGCGTCACCTCGACCCCCACGGACGCGACGGTGACGGGTCCGAACTCGCGGTGTTCGTCGACGGAGATGCAACAGATGTCGGTGATCTCGCGTGCGCTCGTCGACCATTCCGGGTCCTCGGCGTGCACGAGGGCGATGCCGTCCTCGAGATACAACTCGTCGACGACGACGGTCTCACCCTGGTGCAGGTGCACAGCTCCGGGATGGACGGTCGCGGGGGCGCGGGCGGCGTCGACGGTGCCGAGCATGCGACCGGTGTCACCCTCGACGATCGAGACCTGGCGGCCGATCCCGCCGCGGATCTCGACATCACCGTGCGGTTGCGTTCCCGGGGTGACGAACCAGCCGTGCGGGCGGCGGCGGATCAGTCCCTGCTCCGCGAGGTCCGTGAGGACGTCGAGCGCGCCGAACTCCTCGACCTCGGCATCGCTGATCGGCAGTTCCGATGCGGCGCAGAGAAGTTGGGGCCCGAGCACGTACGGATTGTTCGGATCGGTGACCGTCGCCTCGACCGGCCGGTCGAGCAGTGCCTGCGGATGGTGCACGAGATAGGTGTCGAGCGGATCGTCCCGCGCGACCAGCACGACGAGCGAACCCTGCCCGCGGCGACCGGCGCGACCGCCCTGCTGACGGAAGGACGCGACCGTGCCCGGGAATCCGGCGACGATCACCGCGTCCAGACCGGCGATGTCCACGCCGAGTTCGAGGGCGTTGGTGCTGGCGACGCCGAGCAGACGGCCGTCGGAGAGCGCGGCCTCGAGGTCGCGCCGGTCCTCGGCGAGGTAGCCCGCCCGGTAGGCCGCCACCCGGTCGACGAGATCCGGTGCCGCCTCGGCGAGAAGCCGACGTGCACCCATGGCCGTGAGCTCGGCGCCGTGACGCGACCGGACGAACGCCAGGGTGCGGGCACCCTCGACGACGAGGTCGGCGAGAAGGCGCGCGGCCTCGGTCCCGGCGGCCCGCCGCACCGGGGCGCCGTGTTCGCCCGTGAGTTCGCGCAGCAGGGGCGGCTCCCACATCGCGACCGTGCGGGGTCCGTGCGGCGAGCCGTCCTCGGTGATCTCGCGGCAGGGTGCTCCGATGAGCCGGGACGCCGCTGCCCCCGGTTCCGCGGTCGTCGCGGAGGCGAGGACGAAGACGGGATCGGCGCCGTACCGGCGGGCCACGCGCCGGAGCCGACGCAGGATCAGGGCGACGTGCGAGCCGAACACACCCCGGTAGGAGTGGCATTCGTCGACGACGACGTACCGCAGGCGGCGCCACAGCCGGGCCCATCGTGCGTGGGCGGGCAACAGCGACAGGTGCAGCATGTCGGGATTGGTGAAGATCCAGCGCGAGTGCCGGCGCGTCCACTGCCGGATCTCGGTGGAGGTGTCGCCGTCGTAGGCACACGCGCACACGGTCGACAGGCCGTCGATGTCGGAGGTCAGTTCGGTGACCGCGCGCAGCTGGTCGGCGCCGAGGGCCTTGGTGGGCGACAGGTAGAGAGCGGTGGCCTGCGGGTCGTCGGCGAGCGCGCTCAGGACGGGCAGCTGGTAGGCGACCGACTTGCCCGACGCGGTGCCGGTGGACACCACCACGTTCTCCCCGCCGGCCGCGATGTCGGCGGCGCTCGCCTGGTGGTGCCAGGGACGCTCGACGCCCTGGTCGCGGAAGGCCCGGACGACGTCCTCGTGCGCCCACTGCGGCCAGTCGCTGTGGTGGGCGGGCCGGGCCGGGATCTCTGCGACGTGGGTCAGCGGTGACTCGCCCGTCGGGGAGCCGGCGAGCAGCCGGTCGAGCAGCTCGCGACCGTAGGTGGGGGCGGTGGCGTCGCCGTTGTGGAGGAAGGGCGAGCCGGTCACGCAGTACTCCGCTGGGTCGGACGAGGTGTCTGTCGAAAACGTCTGTCGGATAGGAACGTGTCGGATACGGCGAGGCTGTGTCGGATGCGGGAGACCCGGGTCCGGGACGAGTGGGGCCACAGTGGCCTCCCGTAACATGGGAGCAACAGCTACCCGTGGGTAATGCTACCGAGACATGAACAAGATCAGGGAATTGGCACGTTTGTGCCCATTCCTACTGTTGCGCGTGCCCAGAACGTGGTTGACTGACACCCGGTCGCAGCTTCTGTGTTCGTAGACTTGGAAAAGTGCACGCTCGCAGGATCGATGGTTGCGAGCGCGGTGCTTTAGCTCTTCCAACGGGGGACTCGAGAAGTACAGCGGTCGGAACCGGGACCTGGCGGATCGCGTACCCGGCGGTTCGTCGAATCCGGTGTTAGAAAGAGAAGGAAAAGCATGGCACAGGGCACTGTGAAGTGGTTCAACGCGGAGAAGGGCTTCGGCTTCATCGCTCCTGAGGACGGCTCCGCCGACGTGTTCGTTCACTACTCCGAGATCCAGGGTTCCGGCTTCCGCACCCTCGAGGAGAACCAGCGAGTCGAGTTCGAGGTCGGTCAGGGCACCAAGGGCCCGCAGGCCACCGGCGTGCGCGCACTCTGATCCACCCGCTCGAGCGAGCAACCGGGCAAGGTCAACCACCTCGCCCGATCGTCCCCCGTCGCCTCAGGTGATGGGGGACGATGCATTTCCGGGACGTGTGCGCGAACCGGTCGTGGGACCTCACCGCCTCGTCGCGCTCACGGAGCCGGGAGAGGAGGACCCGTGAGTCAACTGTCCTTCTTCGGGGCCGACACGATGCCGCCGGCCCTGGCCGACCTGAGCGGCCTGCTCGCGGCACACGGACGTGCGCGTCTCACCGACGACGGCGCCGTGCTGACCGTGGAGGTCGACGCCGAATGGCGCGCCCGTGCGATCGGGCAGCTCGTGACCGACACGGGAGTCGAGGCGGACATCGCCGTCGACGGCGAGCTGTTCACCGTCAGCGCATCCGTCGACCCCGCTCTCGTCCCGCTCGCGACCCAGTAAAGCAGCGACGACGGCAAGACGGTCCCGACCGGCTGGGTCCCGTCCTCGCGGGCCCAGCGGGCGTGGTTCCTCGCGTCCAGTCGCATGGAGGTCGAGGGAGCACAGTATGTTCTCGGTCTGGATGCGACGGCTCCCGACACTCATGCAGTTCTGGCGCAGGCGCTCATGCGCGCCGGCATCGCACCGACCCTGATCGGTACGCACGGCACCGGTGGACCGGGGTTGAGGATCTCCGGCCGGAGGCGTCTGAGGAGGCTCGTCGAGAACATCGGTGCACCTCCGGACGCCGACGCGGCACGACGGATCTGGCCGCACGTGGAACCGGGTGATCATCACTTGTGAAGAGCCGTTCCCCGAGGATGTGCGACCCTGTGTATGGCCGCGTCTGGGGAACGGGTCGGTATACATGTCTTCGAACAAGGCGACATGTCGGCAATGAGGGAAGGTGCGGGCGGCACGGTGGCAGCACGGGAGAAGAGCACTGCGGGCGGTTCGTCGGGCACGCGTCGGCTCGTGATCGTCGAGTCCCCGACCAAGGCGAGGAAGATCGCCCCCTACCTCGGCCGCGACTACGTCGTCGAGGCATCGGTCGGTCACATCCGCGACCTGCCGCGCGGTGCCGCGGACGTCCCCGCCAAGTACAAGGGCGAGTCGTGGGCGCGCCTCGGTGTCGACGTCGATCACGACTTCGAACCCCTCTACGTCGTCAGCGCCGACAAGAAGACCAAGGTCTCGGAGCTGAAGAGCCTGCTCAAGGACGCCGACGAGCTCTACCTCGCCACCGACCCCGACCGCGAGGGCGAGGCCATCGCCTGGCACCTGCTCGAGACCCTGAAGCCCAAGGTGCCGGTCCGGCGCATGGTCTTCCACGAGATCACCGAGCCCGCTATCCGCGCGGCCGCCGAGAACACCCGCGACCTCGACAACGACCTGGTCGACGCGCAGGAGACCCGCCGCATCCTCGACCGTCTCTACGGCTACGAGGTCAGTCCCGTGCTGTGGAAGAAGGTCATGCCCCGTCTGTCGGCGGGTCGTGTGCAGTCGGTGGCGACCCGCGTGATCGTGCAGCGCGAACGCGAGCGCATGGCGTTCAAGTCCGCCGAGTACTGGGACATCGCGGCCACGATGGACGCCGGCGCCGACGCGAGCCCCCGGTCGTTCGGTGCCCGCCTGGTCAACGTCGACGGTTCCCGTGTCGCCTCGGGTCGCGACTTCGGGCCCGACGGGAACCTGAAGTCGAACGGTGTCGTCGTCCTCGACGAGGACCGCGCCCGCCGCCTCGCGGAGGCACTCGCCGGTGTCGCGTTGACGGTGTCGTCGGCCGAGAGCAAGCCGTACACCCGCAAGCCCTACGCGCCGTTCATGACGTCGACGCTGCAGCAGGAGGCGGGCCGCAAGCTGCGGTTCTCGTCCGAGCGCACCATGCGCACCGCGCAGCGTCTGTACGAGAACGGCTACATCACCTACATGCGTACCGACTCGACGACGCTGTCCGAGTCGGCGATCGCGGCGGCCCGCGCACAGGCCACCCAGCTGTACGGTGCCGAGTTCGTCCATCCGACGCCGCGCCAGTACACCCGCAAGGTCAAGAACGCGCAGGAAGCACACGAGGCGATCCGTCCCGCCGGCGACGTCTTCGCGACCCCCGGCGAGCTGCACGCGCGCCTCGACGGCGACGAGTTCAAGCTCTACGAGCTCATCTGGCAGCGCACCGTCGCCTCCCAGATGGCCGACGCGCGGGGCACCACGCTGACGCTGCGCATCACCGGCACCGCGGGCACCGGCGAGGAGTGCACCTTCTCGTCGTCGGGCCGCACCATCACGTTCCCGGGCTTCCTCAAGGCATACGTCGAGAGTGTCGACGAGGAAGCCGGTGGTCAGTCGGACGACGCGGAGTCGCGCCTGCCGAACCTGTCCGAGGGTGCCTCGGTCACCGCGACGAAGCTCGATCCGGACGGTCACTCCACCAACCCGCCGGCCCGGTACACCGAGGCGAGCCTGATCAAGACGCTCGAAGAGCTCGGGATCGGCCGGCCTTCGACCTACGCGTCGATCATCAAGACCATCCTCGACCGCGGCTACGTCTACAAGCGTGGCAGCGCGCTCGTCCCGTCGTGGGTGGCGTTCGCCGTCATCGGCCTGCTCGAGGCGCACTTCGCCCAGCTCGTCGACTACGACTTCACGGCCGGGATGGAGGACGATCTCGACGAGATCGCCTCCGGTCACCGGCAGCGCACCGACTGGCTGACGCGGTTCTACTTCGGCAGCGACGACGGTCACGAGGAGTCGGTCGCGCGCAAGGGCGGCCTGAAGAAGCTGGTGGGGGAGAACCTCGAGGACATCGACGCCCGCGAGATCAACTCCATCCGCCTGTTCGACGACTCCGAGGGTCGCGAGATCCACGTGCGTGTGGGCCGCTTCGGTCCGTACCTCGAACGGATGGTCACCGACCCGAACAACCCCGACGCCGAGCCGACCTCGCAGCGCGCGAACCTGCCCGACGACCTGCCGCCGGACGAGCTCACCCTCGAGTACGCCGAGAAACTCTTCTCGACGCCGCAGGAGGGACGTGTCCTCGGTGTCGATCCGTCGACCGGCTACGAGATCGTCGCGCGGGAGGGTCGCTTCGGTCCCTACGTGACCGAGCTGATCCCCGATCCGGAACCCGAGCCCGAACCGGAGCCGGACGTCACGCCCATCCCCGTCGATGAACTCGGCTCGGAGGGAGAGGGCGGCACGAAGACCGCCACCAAGAAGACCGCCACCAAGAAGGCCGCCACCAAGAAGGCCGTCGCCAAGAAGGCGGCGAAGAAGGCTCCCGCGAAGAAGACCGGTCCGAAGCCGCGCACGGGTTCGCTGTTCAAGACGATGGACCTGTCCACGGTCACCCTGGAAGACGCCCTGAAACTGCTGTCGCTGCCGCGCGTGGTGGGTGTCGATCCGGAGTCCGGCGACGAGATCACCGCCCAGAACGGCCGCTACGGTCCGTACCTGAAGAAGGGCAGCGACTCGCGGTCGCTCACCAACGAGGAGCAGATCTTCACGATCACGCTCGACGAGGCGCTGAAGATCTACGCGGAGCCGAAGCGCCGCGGCCGGCAGGCCGCCGCCACGCCGCCGCTGCGCGAGCTGGGCACCGACCCGGTCAGCGGCAAGCAGATGGTGATCAAGGACGGCCGGTTCGGTCCGTACGTCACCGACGGTGAGACGAACGCGAGCCTGCGCAAGGGCGACGAGGTCGAGTCCATCACCGACGAGCGGGCGTCCGAACTGCTCGCCGACCGTCGGGCACGCGGTCCCGTCAAGAAGACCGCGAAGAAGACAGCGGCGAAGAAGACGGCCGCCAAGAAGACGGCCGCCAAGAAGACGGCCGCCAAGAAGACCACTGCCAAGAAGGCAGCGGCGAAGAAGACGACAAAGAAGGCCGCCGCGAAGAAGACGACGGACTGACGGTTCCCGTCGGCGTACGCGGATAACCTCACGGGGTGGACCGCGAACTGCCGTCGGGGATCCCCGGCGTCACACTGTGGCGATCCGAGCCGGGCCGGTGCCTGCGTGGGGGGGAACCCACGTGTTGCCGGACGGATGCATGGACCTCATCCGGCACGCCGACGGCTTCCCCGTCGCCGGTCCGGACGCGACGTCACAGTTCTCCGGCCGATCGCCGCTGACGGCGTTCCGGTTCGAACCCGGCCTGGGACCGCCGTTCTTCGGCGTCGACGCGAGCGAGCTGACCGATCGACGGGTTCCGCTCGACGATCTGTGGCCGTCATGTCGTGTGCGGCTCCTCGCGGTTCGAGCCGAGGACGATCCCGTCGCTGCACTGGTCGACGCCGTCCGAGGTGCGGTCGACGCACACGATCCGATGGCCGCCCTCGCGCTGGCGCCGGCCTCCGGCACGGCCGTCTCGGAAGTCGCCGCGACCCTCGGCTGGAGCGACAGGACACTGCGTCGTCGCTCGGCCCGGGCCTACGGATACGGACCGAAGACGTTGTCGCGGGTACTGCGTTTCCGTCGGGATCGATCGCGCTCGCGTAGCGCTGTCCCCAGAACGCGTCCCAGGGTGTCTTCGTCGAAGTGCACCGGCCTCGACCAACGCTGCAAGTGTCGCGTCGACCGCTTCGGGGGAACCGCAGTCGAAGGGGAGTGCCGCTGTGCTTCCGGACGACGGCTCGAACTCCGGATCGAAGCTGCGGACGGACTCGACGGTGTCCCACATCAGGCGCAGACCACCGGGGAGAGTGACCTCGAAGTGCGGTACCTCGGGTGCTTCGGTGGGCAGGTCGAGGCCGAGCACGTGCGGCCGTCTTGAACGTTTCGGACACGTGATCCGGACCCGTCGGACCCGGTCGTTAGGCTGAGCGCATGTCCGGGGTCTTCGATCGTCTCGTCGGTCAACGCGATGTCGAGACCGAACTCGTCGCGGCCGCGGTAGCTGCCCGTCGGGGCGACACCGGGTCGGCGATGACGCACTCGTGGCTGTTCACCGGTCCTCCCGGGTCCGGTCGCTCGGTCGCGGCGCTGTGTTTCGCAGCCGCTCTGCAGTGCACCGACGAGGAGCCTCCCGGTTGCGGGCGATGCCACGCCTGCACCACCACTATGGCAGGCACCCACGGCGACGTACGGCGGGTCGTGCCCGAGGGACTGACGATCAGCGTCAAGTCGATGCGCGACATCGTGCAGGTCGCGTCGCGGCGTCCCAGCACGGGCCGATGGCAGGTCGTGGTGATCGAGGATGCCGACCGCCTCACCGAGGGAGCCGCGAACGCGCTGCTGAAGGTGGTCGAGGAACCGCCGCAGCGAACGGTCTTCCTCCTGTGCGCGCCGTCGATCGATCCCGAGGACATCTCGGTGACGCTGCGCTCGCGCTGCCGTCACGTCGGGTTGGTCACTCCCAGCGCCGACGCCATCGCGCGCGTCCTCGAGGCCACCGACGGCATCGATCCGAAGACGGCGCAGTGGGCTGCATCCGTCAGTGCAGGCCACGTCGGTCGGGCCCGACGGCTGGCCACCGACGAGGGCGCCCGCGACAACCGGACACGTGCCCTCGCTGTCGCCGGCGCGGTCCTGCGCCCCGCCACCACCTACTCCGCAGCCGACGATCTCGGACGCAGTGCCGAGACCGAGGCGAAGGAGATCAGTGCGGAGCGCGACGAGCACGAGACCGAAGAGCTCAGGACCGCTCTCGGTGCCGGCGGTACCGGCAAGGGGGCTGCGGGTGCGCTTCGCGGTTCGGCCGGGGTCCTCAAGGAACTCGAACGCACTCAGAAGTCGCGGAAGACGCGAACCGAGCGCGACATCATGGACAGAGCGCTTATCGATCTCGCCGGTCTGTATCGGGACGCGCTGGTGCACGCCTTCGGATCGCGGGTCACGCTCAACCATCCCGACATGTCGGATCGTGCGGTCGACCTCGCGTCGAGGACCCGGCCGGAGTCGCTGCTCGAGTGCATCGAGGCCATCCTCGACTGCCGGGAGGCGCTCGCCCAGAACGTCAAACCCCGCTTCGCTCTCGCGGCGCTCGCAGCCCGGTTGAGCTCGGCGTTCCGGTAGCCGAAGTGCCGGTTTGCGTCGGGGTGGGGGTAGTCCGCTAGACTTCGGACGCCGAAAGGCTCGCTGCCTTAGCTCAGTCGGTAGAGCATTTCACTCGTAATGAAAAGGTCGTCGGTTCGATTCCGACAGGCAGCTCCACGAAGGCCCCTCACCACGGTGAGGGGCCTTCGACGTTTCTGCGCGCTGTGCGATTCGCACGGATGATGGAGACATGTTGATGGAACTGTTCTCCTTGGTCCTGATCATCGGTGCTCTCGCCGTGGTGCTGCCCATGGCCGTCCGGGTCTTCCGGGACAAGGACCGTTGACGCGAAGCGACCGCGACTATCGGCGCGCACGAGAGCGGTCTCGGACACGGCGCCGAAATCCTCGACAACCCCGTCACCGCGCAGCATGCTTCTCTCATGGCTGAGTCGTTGAAGGACCGGGTTCGGGAGAAGATCCTGCGGCAGCGCGCCGAGGACGGAGGCCGGCCGATCGGCGACGCCGAAGGGGACGACCCTCGCCTCATGGATCTCCGCAGCGACCTCGCGATGCTGGAGCAGGCCGGCGAGGACGATCCGATCGTCCAGCACCTCGCGGCGAAGTACTGGGTCCCCTGAACACCCTCACAACGACGCTTCGTAAGTCGATAAACCAGCTTTGACCTGGCGATTTGGTGTTCTCGGAGATGTTCGCGTAACTTATTCCAGGTCAGAGCGACACGGACACCGACCCGGGCCGAGAGGAACGGGACAACGAGGTTGGACGAAGGCGCCTGCAGATTTCACTGGTTCGAAACCTTCTGGTAAGGTTTGGAGCCGTGCCCGAGAGCCGGAAGGCCCTCGGATGAACAGTCACCCCGGAGTGAACGAACCGGAAGGTTCGGGAGCGATGGTGTGTGCGTGTTCTTTGAGAACTCAACAGTGTGCCGATGAATGTCAGTGCCAAATATTTTTGGTACTCCGCTCCATCGTTTCGATGGGGTGGGTATTTGCTGATCGTCTCATTCTTCCGTCTGGGATGGTCAGTGTTTTTGAGCTAGTTTGAGTTTTTTGCTAGTGATTTGACTCTTTTGTCTTTGACTGATTGCCCCTTTTGGGGGTGATTGTGAGTCTTCAACGGAGAGTTTGATCCTGGCTCAGGACGA
>NZ_JBNQFT010000006.1:0-164335 GCF_050321925.1 Rhodococcus sp. IEGM1339 | reverse complement strand
GGGCTTCATCGTTCGACTTGCATGTGTTAAGCACGCCGCCAGCGTTCGTCCTGAGCCAGGATCAAACTCTCCGTTGAAGACTCACAATCACCCCCAAAAGGGGCAATCAGTCAAAGACAAAAGAGTCAAATCACTAGCAAAAAAACTCAAACTAGCTCAAACACTGGACCACCGCAGACGGAAGAATGCGATGTCCAGCAACAACCACCCACAAAAGTGAAGTGGCCGCACCAAATATTATTTGGCACTGACATTCATCGGCACACTGTTGAGTTCTCAAAGAACACGCACACACCATCACGCCCCGGACTGACGTCCGACCCGCTCTGAGGCAACTGTTCCAGTCTACTTCCTCATCCTCACGAACGCAAGTCCGTGTGGTTTTCGGAACCAGGGGCGGCTCGAAACCTTACCAGAAGGTTCGTAGCCATCACATTCGCAGGCGCCTTCGTCCAACCTCGTTGTCCCGTTCCTCTCGGCCCGGGTCGGTGTCCGTGTCGCTCTGACCTGGAATAAGCTACGCGAACATCTCCCAGAACACCAAATCGCCAGTTCAATGGCTGTTTCGATGGCCCGTAGCCCTTCACCGGAGGGGTAGGACGACCCCTCCATCGTGGTGCTCGTCGCGTCCGCTCACGGATCGTCCTACTTCTCGAGTAACGTTCACCGTTGAGCTGAGCGAGGAAGGGTGCCGTGACGTCGACGGGGAACATGGTGGGGTTGTTCGCCGGTATCGGCGGTCTGGAGCTCGGACTCGGGCGACACGGGTGGAACACCGAACTCCTCTGCGAGATCGAGCCGGGTGCTCAGGCAGTACTACGTACGCGCTTCCCCGGCGTTCCGCTTCATCCGGACGTCACGCGTCTCCGCTCTCTCCCCCGCGATACGGAACTGGTCGCCGCAGGCTTCCCGTGCCAGGACCTCTCCCAGGCCGGACGCACGGCCGGCATCACGGGATCGAAGTCCGGGCTCGTCGACGAAGTGTTCCGTCTCGTGAAGCGTAAGAACGGCCCGCGCTGGCTCGTCGTCGAGAACGTTCCCTTCATGCTGCAGCTCGGTCGCGGTGCGGCGATGCGTCACATCACCGACGCTCTCGAGGAGCTCGGCTACATGTGGGCCTACCGCGTCGTCGATGCCCGCGCCTTCGGTCTCCCCCAGCGTCGGCACCGCGTCCTGATGGTTGCCTCTCGTACGGACGATCCCCGCACGGTGTTGTTCGGCCAGGACGCCGGCATGCCCATGGAGGGCAATCCCGATCTGTTCCCCTGCGGCTTCTACTGGACCGAGGGGGTGCGCGGTCTCGGATGGGCAGTCAACGCCGTGCCCACGCTCAAGGGCGGTTCGACGCTCGGTATCGCCAGCCCTCCGGCCGTGCGACTGCCGTCCGGTGAGATCGTCACCCCCGGCCTGACCGATGCGGAGAGACTCCAGGGCTTCGACGCCGATTGGACGGCTCCTGCCGTCGAGGCGCCCGGCGTCCGTGCCGGACACCGGTGGCGTCTGGTCGGCAATGCCGTCAGCGTGCGGATGGCGTCGTGGGTGGGCCACCGTCTGAACAACCCGATCGCGTACAGCTCCGACCACGAGACCCCGCTGCTTCCGGGCGACACGTGGCCGACCGCCGCGTGGGGCGCCCGCGGACAGGCGTTCCGCGTGCACGAGTCGCAGTGGCCCGTCCAGGCTCCCTACGAGGACCTCGGCGGTTTTCTCCTCGACGCCCGTCTGCTGTCGGCGCGGGCGACGGCAGGATTCCTCCGACGCGCACGCTCCGGCAACCTGCGCTTCCTGCCCGGATTCCTCGAGGACGTCGAGAACCACCTCGAACGCATGGGTGGCTTCCCGCGAGTGGCGGCCTGAAAGACACCGTGATGGCGGCGTCGGATCGGCCCGGGACGGATCCGCGTACGAGTGCGCGGATGAGCCGGCAACGCCGACGCGACACCGTTCCCGAAGTGGCGTTGCGCAAGGAACTGCATCGCCGGGGGCGGCGGTTCTTCGTCGACCGCGCTCCTCTGCCGGGGATGCGACGCCGGGCCGACCTCGTCTTCCCTCGTCGTCGGGTCGCGGTCTACGTGGACGGCTGCTTCTGGCACAGCTGCCCGCAGCATGCGACGTTCCCGAAGAACAACGCCGAGTGGTGGGTGGCCAAGCTCGCTGCCAACGTGCAGCGCGATCGGGACACCGATGCGCGCTTGCAGGCCGCGGGCTGGGCGGTGGTGCGGGTGTGGGAGCACGAGGATCCCGTCGTCGCCGCGACGCGCGTGGAGGATGCTCTGTCGGCTCCGCCGGAAACGGATACAGGGCCGGCGCAGGGGTGATCCTCCGCACCGGCCCCTGGACCGATCCGATCAGCCCTTCGTGAGCTGTGCGTACCGGGCGACGTGCTGTTCGGCGGTGCCGAACTCGTACTCGATCGCGGTCAGTCGCTTGAAGTAGTGCCCGACGGCGAGTTCCTCCGTCATGCCCATGCCGCCGTGGAGCTGGACGGCGTTCTGGCCGACGAAGCGTGCCGCACGGCTGATCGTCGCCTTCGCGGCCGAGACCGCGCGTGCCCGCGTGGCGTCGTCGCTGTCGAGATGAAGAACGGCCAGGTAGACGGCGGACACCGCCTGCTCGACCTCCATGTACATGTCGACCATGCGGTGCTGGAGTGCCTGGAAGCTGCCGATGGGCTGACCGAACTGCTGACGCTGCTTGGCGTACTCGACGGTGTCGGTGAGCACCTTGCGCATCAGACCCACGGCTTCGGAGGACACGGCGGCGGTCGCCTCGTCGATGCCGCGCGAGACGGACGGCCATGCGCTGCCCTCCTCGCCGAGCAACGAGTCGGCGGGCAGTCGCAGACCCGAGAAGACGATGTCGGAGGCGCGTCGGTCGTCGATCGTGCGGTAGGAGTGGATCTCCACACCGGTCGGCGGGTTCGTGGGGTCGAAGTCGACGAGGAACAGCGAGATGCCGTCGGTGTCGGTGCGCTCGCCCGACGTGCGGGCGGTGACGAGCAGGTGCGTTGCGAGCGGAGCGCTGGTGATGACGGTCTTCTCACCGTCGACGACCCACTCGTCGCCCTCGCGACGCGCGGTGGTGGACACGTCGTGGAAGACGTATCCGGAGGTGGGCTCGGTCGCGGCGAACGCCGTGACGGCTTCACCGGCAGCGATCGCCTCGAGGACGGACCGGGCTCGATCGACCCCTGCACGACCGAGCAGCCCGCCCCCGAGGACGACCGTGTCGACGTACGGTTCGATGACGAGTGCGTGCCCGAGCGCCTCGGACACCACCATCAACTCGACCGGTCCGCCGCCCATCCCCCCTACCTCTTCCGGGAGCGTGGCCCCGAGGATTCCGAGATCCTCGGCGAATGCCCGCCACACCTCCGGTTGCCAACCTTCGCCGGTGGTCGCGACCTTCCGGCTTTGCGCCAGGTCGTAGCGACCGGCGAGGAACTTGGTGACCGAATCACGAAGGAGCTCCTGCTCCTTGCTCAAACCGAAATCCATCAGAGCCCCAATGCTGCTTTGGCGAGAATGTTTCGCTGGATCTCGTTGCTGCCGGCGTAGATCGACCCGGCGCGGTCGTTGAAGTAACGCAGCGGCGCGACGGCCTGCCATTCCTCACCGCTGACGTAACCGTCGGCGGGCGGCACGTAGTCGGCCACCGGACCGCCGGGCGCGGTGATGTGCGGCTGGTAGACCCGGCCGCGCGGACCGGCCGCCTCGAGGGTCAGCTGGGTGATCGTCTGACTGAGTTCGGTGCCCAGGATCTTGAGCATCGACGACGCGGGGCCGGGGTTCTTGCCCGCGGATAACGCTGCAAGAGTGCGGTATTCGAGGATCTCGAGTACGTCGGTGCGGATACGTGCCTCGGCGAGCTTGGCGGAGAACGCCGGATCGTCGATGAGCCTGCCACCCGACGGACCGGGCTGTTCGGCGGCTTCCTCGGCGATTCGTTCGGCCATGACCTGCAGGGCCGGCGCTGCCGCCGCTCCCCCGCGTTCGAAGACGAGCAGGTATTTCGCGACGGTCCAGCCGTCGTCGATTCTCCCGAGCACGTTCTTCTTCGGGACGCGCACACCGTCGAAGAAGACCTGGTTCTGCACTTCCTCACCGGACGTCATGACCAGAGGGCGGATCTCGATGCCGGGCGAGGTCATGTCGATGAGCAGGAAGGTGATGCCCTGCTGCTTGCGACCGGTCTTCGACGTGCGCACGAGCGCGAACATCCAGTTCGCCTCGGTGGCGTGCGTGGTCCAGATCTTGCTGCCGGTGACGATCAGGTCGTCGCCGTCGTCGACCGCCGCCATGCTGAGCGAGGCGAGGTCGGAGCCGGCCTCGGGCTCGGAGTAGCCCTGACAGAAGAAGACCTCACCTGTGAGGATCCGGGGCAGGAAGTAGCTCTTCTGTTCTTCGGTGCCGTAGGCGACGATCGCGTGCGCGACCATGCGGATGCCCATCGGCGACAGGTTCGGGGCGCCCGCGAGGATCGACTCGCGGCTGAAGATGTAGTGCTGCGTCTGCGTCCAGTCGCATCCGCCGTACTCGACCGGCCAGGCCGGCGCCGCCCAACCACGCTCATGGAGGATGCGCTGCCACTCCATGCTCGCTTCGTGGTCGGAGTACACGCTCGTCGCGAGTCGGCCGGCCCGCCGCAGTTCGGGCGTCAGCTTCTCCTCGAGAAACGATCGCACCTCGTCTCTGAAGGCGGCGTCGGCTTCTGACCACGCAAGTTCCATGTCTTCTCCCCGCAGAGCGCGACCGCCGTTGCCGGACCGTCGTGCGAATTGTCGTTAACTTTTCGAGAGTGGTACGAAATCTACTTCCGCCCCAGCGGGCTCGTCAATAGACGGATTTCACCCGCGGTACCGGCAAGATCTCCGACCGGGGACGCGAACGATCGAGTCCCCGACTCCGGGTGGAGCGTCCACTCGCAACGAAGACGGAACGTTCACTCGTAGCGCAGGAACCGGAGACGGTGGCGTTTCACCTCATGATTGCGGTCACACATTCTGATAGAACCTTGTTCTTGAGAATGTAAACGTCACTCTTTCACCGTCGGCGGGCATCGAGAATTCGGAGGGCATTCGAGTGAAGTTCTGGAGCGGGACCGCATTCATGAAGACCGCGGAGATGCCGACCGTCGCCCGCATGCTCGACGACGCCGGGTTCCACGGCCTGCTCGTCTCGGACCACCTGATCTACCCGAAGGAGTTGAAGACGGTCCATCCCGGGCACGAGAGCGGCAAGCCGTTCTGGTCGCCGGAGACCGAGTGGCCCGACGCCTGGGTGCTCATCGGAGCGATGGCCGCCGTGACGAAGAACCTGCACTTCGGCAATAACGTCTACATCGCGCCGTCCCGGCCGATCCTCGAGGTCGCCAAGCAGGTGGGCACCGCCGCCACGATCGCCGGGGCTCGGGTCTCCATCGGACTGTCCGCGGGATGGATGCGCGAGGAGTTCGAACTGCTCGGCCAGGACTTCGACAATCGCGAGCCCCGGCTGAACGAGATGATCCGGGCGCTGCGCGAACTGTGGAAGGGAGGATGGGTCTCGTTCGGGGCGAGTACTACGACATCCCCGAGATGACCATCGAACCCCACCCGCCGAGCCCGGTACCGATCCTGTGCGGTGGTGAATCCGGACCGGCGCTCCGACGTGCCGCGCGCTACTGCGACGGCTGGGTCGACACCGCCGAGCAGTACCGCGCGCCGATCGAGGACTTCGCCGAGCGGATCATCACACAGCTCACGTGAGCGCACCCGGAAAAGCAACCCTCGAACGAGAAAACCCTCACCGGCAGGCCCGGTGAGGGTTCGGTCTGTGTGCCCGAGGGGATCGAACCCTGGCCTGTCAGGCGTTCGCAGCCAGTTCCCGACCCTGAAAGTACCTGGAGTGCGTGCGACGAAGCGTCTCGAGGGAGTCACTCACCAGCGAAACGATCTCCACATCCTTGTCCGTTCGAGACTTCTCGAGCTCGAGACGCCGACGCATAGCAGCACGTCGTCCCTCGACGCCGGGGAATGACGTAACCGTCCGGTCGGCAGTCTTCCGGTTGTACTCGATCACGAAAGCCGTCACTGCTCCATCCCCTTCCGCTGTGCGTCTCGAAGCAGCTTCTCTACATCGTCGAGCATAGTAGAGAGTTCGGCTTCGTCTTCCAGCACCTTGTACCCGATCTCGCGAACCTCTTCGGGCAGATCGTCAAGACTGTTCCATACATAGCCGGAATCAGGAGACATCTCAGCAATCTTGTCCTTCGCCTCTTCGATCAGCCGGATCTGATTCAAGGAGATCTGCTGAAGCTTCGAGGCAATCCCACTCCAACCACCAGACCCCATGACTTGCTCGTACCTGATACTTCGGCCGGCCAAGTCGCCCAACCGTTCGTAAGTGTTCGCCCACTTGCTCTGCAGTTGTGTACGAACTTGAACCTCGGCCATCGCACGCCGAAGCTTCAGATGGACGTGAACGGCACGGTAACCGTTGTGGTGATCGACACGTAGATCTTTCACTGCCTTTACGGGGTCCATCCCGAAGGCCCGAGCGATGGCATCAGCGACTCTGTCCTGCTCATGCAGCGTCATCTCGGCGTCCACTCGGACGCCGGCAATATCAACGATATTGCTCAGAGGTCCAGAGGACAGGCGGACCAGCTTGTCACGGAGCGTGTCGATCGTCTTCGCTCGATAAGTGATGTCCACCTCGGAGTATGAATAAGGCAAGATCGTCTTCCACGGCAGAGCATGGACGATGCTGTGGACCTCTGCCGCCAGCTCGTCGTACCAAATCATGACGTCGTCGTAGTCGGGAGCGCCCTCCGGTGTCGCGACATTGTCACGAAGGCACTGGGCAAGAATCTCCATCTGCCTGTTGGACCATGGCCGATCTTGCACACACCCTCCTGTAGTCCGAGGAGTCACGCGCCGTCCCTCACGGAGTGAAGATAGCCACAAAGATGTCGATGAACTCGGTCAGCGAGCCGTGTCGATTCTGTGTCGTGGCGACTCCGTAACCAGATACGAGAAAACCCTCACCGGAGTACCGGCGAGGGTTTTCGTGTGTGCGCCCGAAGGGATTCGAACCCCTAACCTTCTGATCCGTAGTCAGATGCTCTATCCGTTGAGCTACGGGCGCATGTGTATTCAATTGTCGTTGGTGAGGCTACACCAACTGGCGGAGGCGAGAGGATTTGAACCTCCGGTCCCCGGTAAGGGGGACAACTCATTAGCAGTGAGTCCCATTCGGCCGCTCTGGCACGCCTCCTCGGGGATTCGATGCTCTCGAACCGCCGGATCGAAACATTACACATGCCCCGCGGGGAAACGCAAAACGCCTGGTCAGAGAGGCGCAGACCGGCGTTACTCGCCATCCTGCCGACACGGCGCCGAACGTCGGGGCGCATAATCACCACGTGACTCCACGGACCCGCCCCGACCTCGAATCGATCCCCGCCTACGTTCCGGGCCGCTCGTTCCCCGGTGCGGTGAAGCTCGCCAGCAACGAGACGACCATCGGTCCGCTCCCCAGCGTCCGGGAGGCGATCGCCGACGCTGCCGCCGGCCTCAACCGCTACCCCGACAACAGCGCGACGGAGCTCATCGCGGCACTGTCGGAACGACTCGGCGTCCCGACCGAGCAGATCGCCGTGGGCTGCGGATCGGTGAGCCTGTGCCAGGAGCTCGTGCAGATCACGTGCGATGCGGGCGACGAGGTGATCTTCGCGTGGCGGTCGTTCGAGGCGTACCCGATCATCGCGGCCGTCGCCGGCGCGACCGCCGTGCGCGTCCCGAACACCGCGGACCACGGTCACGACCTGAAGGCCATGCTCGCCGCGATCACCGACCGCACGCGGCTGATCTTCGTGTGCAATCCCAACAATCCCACCGGGTCGCTGCTGGGCAAGGAGGAGCTCGCGCAGTTCCTCGACGCCGTCCCCGAGCACATCGTCGTCGCCCTCGACGAGGCGTACTTCGAGTACGTCCGCCCCGAGCCCGGTGAGGATCTGGCCGACGGTCTCGAGCTCGCGGAGGGTCGCCGCAACGTCGTCGTGCTCCGCACCTTCTCCAAGGCCTACGGTCTCGCCGGTATCCGTGTCGGATACGCGGTCGCCGACCCGTCCGTCGTGACGGCGCTGAGCAAGGTCCACACCCCATTCTCCGTGAACTCGCTCGCCCAGACGGCTGCCGTGGCCTCGCTCGCCGCCGCGACCGAGTTGCTCGCGCGCACCGAGGGCGTCGTCGCCGAGCGGGAACGGGTCCACGCGGCACTCGTCGAGGCCGGCTACGCGGTGCCCACGAGTGCCGCGAACTTCCTCTGGCTGCCGCTGGGTGAACGCTCCGCCGCGTTCTTCGAAGCCGCAGCGGAGGCCGGCGTGGTGCTCCGCAACTTCACGGGCGAGGGCACCCGGGTGACGATCGGCGACCCGCATGAGAACGACCTCTTCCTCGACTTCGCAACCGGGCAGGGACGGGCACTCGCCGGCATCGGCTGATCCTGTGACGAGACCCAACCGTTATAGCTGGGTATCGGTGGCGTGATCCGGCCCTGACAGACTCGGGCGGTCGGATCGGGTCGGGTGGCGGAGGAACTGCATGGGGGCAGGCAAGGTGCGGCGCGCCCTGTCGGCCTGCGCAGTCGTCGGCTCACTGGTCGCCTTCGGTGGTGCGGCACCTGCCGGAGCCGCGCCGACGAGCACAATCCCCTCGAACGCCGTCCCGCTCCGGGTGATCGCATTCGGCGACCTGCACGGAAATCTGCTGCCCCCGCAGGGACTGCACGGCGAGGTCGTCCGGTCGGACGGCGTCTCGGTCCTCGCGGGGGGTGCGGCCTATCTCGCCGCCTACGTCCGGCAGCTCAGGGAACAGGCCGACAACTCCGTGCTCTACGCCGTGGGCGACACGTGGGGTTCGTCGCCGCTCGAGTCGGGCCTGTTCCACGACGAGCCGACCATCGCCCTGCTCGACGAACTCGATCTCACCGCCGCGACCCTCGGCAACCACGAACTCGACCGCGGCTACGCCGAACTCGAGCGACTGCGGGACGGCGGTTGCCACCCGAAGGAAGGGTGCCTCTACACCGAACCGTTCGAGGGCGCGAACTTCCCGATCCTCGGCGCCAACCTCACCACGACGGACGGCACACCGGCCGCACTCCCCTACAGCATCGACTACGTCGACGGACTGCCCGTGGGCGTCATCGGTGTCGTGCCGAGCAACACCCCCGACATCATCCGGCCCGACGCGATCGCGGGACTGCAGTTCGAGGACGAGATCGCCGCTGTCAACCGCACCGCCGACAGCCTCGGTGCGCTCGGCGTCCGTTCGATCGTGGTGCTCTACAAGGGCGACATCGGGGCCATCGACGGCGACGATCCGTGTCCGAGCGGGGACGACGGAGCGGCGGCGATCGCGACGTCCGTCTCCCCTGACGTGGACCTCATCGTCACCTCCGACGGCGACCGGCACTTCAACTGCACCTACACCGACCCGGCGGGCAGGCCGCGCACCGTCGTGCAGGGTGCTTCGCACGGGCGCATCCTGTCGGTCGCCGACCTCGTCATCGACCGGCAGAGCCGGGAGGTGCTGCGCGACCGAACCGTCGTGTTCACGCAGGTCGTCACGCACGACATCGATCCGGATCCGACCACTCTCGAGTTCGTCGACCGGGCAGTCGAGAAGTCGGCGGAGGTCGCGAACCGGTCCATCGCGCGCATCGGCGCCGACGTCACGCGCAGCGAGAGCCCGAGCGGAGAGTCGGCGCTGGGCAATCTGGTGGCCGACGCACAACTCGCGGCGACGCGGCATCTCGGCGCGCAGATCGCGCTGATGAACCCCGGCGGACTCCGCGGCGACCTCCTCGCCGGCGACGGCACCGTCTCGTACCGGGAGACCTACGCCGTGCAGCCCTTCGGGAGCATGCTGCAGGTGCTCGACCTCACCGGAGCCCAACTCGACGTGCTGCTCGAGCAGCAGTTTCAGGACAGCCCGGTCGGCTCGGAGGTCGAACGCATCCTGGCGCCCTCGCACAATCTGACCTACACGCTCGACCGCCTGGCGCCGCGCGGCGAACGGATCCGTTCGATCACGATCGACGGCGAGGCCGTCGACCCCGAGCGTGTGTACAAGGTCGTGATGAACAACTTCCTGGCCGGCGGCGGAGACGGTTTCACCGTGTGTACGGAAGCGCACGGACTGGTCGGCGCGGGCAAGGATCTCGACGCCCTCAACAACTATCTGGCGACCCGCTCACGCGTGGAGCCGCCGGCTGTCGACCGCATCCGCCTCCACTGAGACGGTGCCGTCGACGCGCGATCAGCGGAGTCGGAGTGCGTCGGCGAGGGTCGGCCACGCGGCCTTGATGTCGTCCTGCCAGTAGCCCCACGAATGCGTGCCCCACGGGCGGTAGACGACCTGCGCGGGGATACCGAGTTCGCGGAGGCGACGGTCGTAGGTGACGGTGCACACGAAGGTGCCGATCTCGAGCGGCGCGCCGACGGTGAGCACGTCCTGACCGGCGCCGAGATCGTGCGGGCCGAGCAGGCCGTTGCCGGTGCTGAGGAAGACCTCCTTGCCGCGCAGCTTCTCGGCGTGCAGGTAGGAGTCGTGCTCCTCCCATCGGGCGTCGTCGGGCGGTCCCCACATGTTGTCGGGGTTGCCGCCCTTGTACGCGACGGTTCCGCGGACGGTGTCGCGGGAGCGGTCGCTGGAGGTGTCGTAGCAACCGCTGAGCGCCGCGACTCCCTGGTAGAGGTCGGGATTGCGGGTGATCAGGGACATCGCCCCGGTGGCGCCCATCGACAGGCCCGCGACGGCGTTGGTGCCGTTGCCGTCGAACTCGGCGTCGATCAGCGGGGGTAGTTCCTCAGTCAGGAAGGTCTCCCACTTGTTGATCCCGAGCACGGGGTCGGGGTTGTTCCAGTCGGTGTAGTAGCTCGCGGTGCCACCCACGGGAAGGACGACGTTGGTGTTCTTGTCGGCGAAGAACTCCGCGATGTCGGTGCGTTGGGTCCACGTGCTCTCGCGGAATTCGGACTCCTCGCCGGCGCTGACGCCGTCGAGCAGGTAGAGGGTGGGGCGCGGCCCCGCCGAGGCCGGGTGCAGCACCTGCACCGGCACGACCCGGTTCATCGCGGCCGAGTGGACGAACAGCTTCGTCTGCCTGTCGCCGACCCGCTCGACATGGTCGATCCTGGCCGACACCGGCTGCACGTGCGCCGGTTGTGCATGGATCGGTTGGGCATGGGCGATCGTCGTGCCGGAGACCGGCACCATCAGGGCCACCGCTACAGCCGCCGCGCGTCGCTTCACCATCGAACTCCCCGTCCCCCGACGACCTGCAGTGATCTCACAGTCACTACCTGTACCTGGTCAAGCGGACCTGCACGCGACCCTAATATTCACGCTCCTATTCGTGACGAATCGGAGGATCCACGGCCGCGTCGCCCCCGCCGGGCGGCGGGAGCGACGCGTGGGAGAGCTGTGTCGGTCAGCGGAGGTGGTGCACCTCCTGCAACCCGTAGACCGGGGTCGGGAGGCCCTCGTAACGCGCCTTGAGTTGCAGCGCCAAGTAGAGCGAGTAGTGCCGCGACTGGTGCAGGTTGCCGCCGTGGAACCACAGGCCCTCCTGCTGCGTGGGCTTCCACATGTTGCGCTGCTCACCCTCCCAGGGGCCGGGGTCCTTGGTGGTGTCGGAGCCCAGGCCCCAGCACTTGCCCACCTTGTCGGCGACCTCCTGCGAGATCAGGTCGGCGACCCAGCCGTTCATCGAGCCGTAGCCGGTCGCGTAGACGACGAGATCGGCCTCGAGTTCGGTGCCGTCCTCGAGGATCACCGACGTCTCGGTGAGTTCGCGGACGTTGCCGTGGGCGAGCTTGATGTCGCCGTTCGCGACGAGTTCCGAGGCACCGACATCGATGTAGTAGCCGGATGCGCGACGCAGGTACTTCATGAACAGGCCCGAACCGTCGTCACCCCAGTCGTGCTGGAAGCCCGCCTTCTCGAGCCGGTCGTAGAACTCGGCGTCGCGTTCGCGGATCTTCTCGTAGATGGGGATCTGGAACTCGTGCATGATCCGGTACGGCAGGGACGCGAAGGTCAGGTCGGCCTTCTGGGTGGTGACGCCGGCGGCGAGGGCCCGCTCGGAGTACAGGTCGCCGAGACCGAGATCCATCAGCGAATCGGACCGGACGATGTGCGTCGACGAGCGCTGCACCATGGTGACGTCGGCGCCCACCTCCCACAGGGCACCGCAGATGTCGTGGGCACTGTTGTTGGCACCGATCACGACGGCCTTCTTGCCGACGTAGGCGTCCGGACCCGGGTGAGCGCTGGAGTGGTGCTGCTCGCCGCGGAACAGGTCCATGCCGGGGAAGTCGGGGATGTTCGGCTTACCCGACATGCCGGTCGCGATGACGAGCTGCTTCGGCCGGAGGACCACCGGTTCGCCGTCGCGCAGGACGTTGACGGTCCATTCGCCCGTTGCCTCGTCGTAGCTCGCGGAGGTGCACTCCGACTTCGACCAGTAGGGGACCTCCATCACCTTCGTGTACATCTCGAGCCAGTCCGCGATCTTGTCCTTGGGCGCGAAGACCGGCCAGTTGTCGGGGAACGGCATGTACGGCAGGTGGTCGTACCAGACGGGGTCGTGCAGACACAGCGACTTGTAGCGGCTGCGCCACTGGTCGCCGGGACGGTCGTGCTTGTCGAGCACGATTGCGGGAACACCGAGCTGACGCAGGCGCGCACCGAGCGCGATACCGCCCTGACCACCACCGATGATCACGATGTAGGGCTGACGCGTGTAACCGAGTTCGCGTTCCTCGATCTCGCGCTGCTCCGACCACGTGACCCTCTGCTTGTCGGCGCCGTGCTTCGTGCCGCGGGGACGACGCGTGCCCTTGTTCTCCTCGTATCCCTTCAGCTCCTGCATCGTGGTCAGCAGCGTGAAGGCGCGGTCCTGGCCGCTCTCCTCGTCGCGCTTGAGACGCAGGTGGCCGACGCCGCGACCGACCGCGGTCTCGAACGCGATCCAGGCGCTGAGTACGCCGTCGTCGTCGCTCGCTGGTTCGGTGGTGCGGAAGCCGCTGGGATCGGTGTCGGCGAGTCGCGCGTGCAGCATGTCCGAGACGCCCTCGCGTCCCTCGACGGTCTTGAGGTTCCAGGTGAAGGCGACCAGGTCGCGCCAGAAGGAATCGGTGCCGAACAGGCCCGCAGCGGCGTCGACATCGCGCTGTGCGAGGGCGGTTTCGAAAGCTCGCAACCAGGCGTCGACGCGTTCGTCGGGCGTCGCGGTGCCGGAGGTCGTGGGCTTGTCGAGGGTGTCGGTCATGGTGAGTCCTTTCCCGTGGTGATGTGATCCAGGACACTCCCCGTGGCCGGTTCCCCGCAAGCGTTGCGTCACGTTGCACGGCGCCCCACTTGTGGCGCAGCACACATTTGCCACCTATGCTCCGAGGACGACGACGAAGAGGAGACCGTGACCACGTTCAGCGCGATCGCGCCCGGCACCGACCTGTCGCGCTACGCGCGCGAGTTGACGCGGATGCACGACGCGGTCATCGGCGGCGCCCGGTCACCCATGCGACCCCGTCCGCTCGTGTCCCGTTCGTGGCAGCGCGTGCTCGACGCGGGCCTCGATCCCACCGGCACCAACGAACGCAGCCGGCTGCCCGTCGCGGAGATCGAGCGACGTCGCCGCGCGTCCGCCCTCTCCGCGGTGATCGGCGATCTCGAGCAGGTCATCACACCCGTCGCCGACGCCTCGCATCTGCTGCTGGTGGTGACCGACGCCGACGGCGTGATCCTCTGGCGCAGCGGTTCGGCACCGATCCGGTCACGCGCCGACGCCCTCGGTTTCCGGGAGGGAACTGTGTGGACGGAGTCGACCGTCGGCACGAACGCCATCGGCACGGCGCTCGCGGAGGCCGCGCCCGTGCAGTTGTTCTCGGGTGAACACTTCGAGACGACCCAGCATCCCTGGTACTGCACCGCTGCGCCGATCCACGATCCGATCCGCGGCGACCTGCTGGGCATCGTCGACGTCAGCGGTCCCGCGCTGACCCTGCACCCGGCCATCATCGCCCTCGTCGACACCGCCGTCCGGCTCGCCGAAGCACAACTGTGGCGACGGCACGAGGTGCGACTCGAACGGCTGCGCACCGAGGCTGCTCCGTTGCTGTCGTCGACGCGGGGACCGGTGCTGCTCGTCGACGAGGACGGCTGGGTCGCGCACGCCTCCGGTATCGCCGCCGAGCGGGTCGCGGTTCCGCGGCACGCACGCCCACTGACAGTTCCCGGTATGGGACTGTGTGTGCCCGAGCGGCTTTCGCACGGCTGGCTGATCCGCGGCGCGGCCTCGTCGTCGCGCATGCGGATGGTGCTGCACGTGTCGTCGTCGCCCACAGTGGAGGTCTTCGGGGACGACGACTCGTGGCACAGCATCGTCACCGCACGCCAGGCCGAGATCCTGCTGTTGCTGCACGAGCGCGGCCCGGACGGCATGACGGTCGCAGCGCTCAGCCGGGCCCTCTACGGGGACGACGACCATGCCGTGTCGGTCCGCGCCGAGGTGTCGCGACTGCGACGCGCGATCGGGGACGTGATCGAGAGCAAGCCCTACCGGCTCGCCACCACCGTCGACCTGTCGCTGGATCTCGGTGCGGACGAACGCCTCGCCGACTCCGAGTTCGTCCGCCGGTCGGGGGCGCCGGGGGTGCGGGCACTCGGCGTCTACCGCTGACACGGCCGGGGGCATGTTTCCGCCCCTCGGGGACCGGGAACGCACCAGTGAACCCAAGTCGCCGAACATGCTGGAGACACAATGACCGTTCTCGTCGTCACGGACAGCCCCGAAGGTCCGGCACAGAAGATCGCCCGGCTCGTCGCCGACGCGCTGGGAGAGCGGGACATCGACGTCACCGTCGGTGACACCTCCGATCTCGAGCGGTCGGAAGAGTTCGAGGGCGTCGTCTTCGGAGGCGAGGTCGACGCCGGCGAGTACTCGCCCGACACCGTCGAACTGTTGTCGTCGCGGGCCTCCGGGCTGAGTCAGCAGCTCGTGTGGTTGTTCGCGGTGGGCGACGAAAGCACCGAGGACACAACGGATCTGGTGTCCGAACTCGCCGCGCTCGACTACCGGTCGTTCAGTCCGTCCGCAGGCGAGGACGAGGTGCGGTCGTGGGCCGCCTTCATCGCCGACGAGATCGACGGACACAGCTGAACCCGCACGTTCACCCGAGCGAAGGGCCACCATGCTCCACACGGATGTCGCACCGGGCGTGCATCGCCTCGCGCACGCCGACGTCAACGTCTACCTGATCGAGGACGACGCCGGAGTGACCGTCGTCGACACGGGACTACCCGCGACCGCTGGTCGCATCGAAGAGGCGATCTCACGCATCGGTCGCCGGATCGACGACGTGCAGGGAGTCGTCCTCACGCACGCCCACTTCGATCACGTCGGGTCGGCGAAGCGGCTGCGTGAACGGTGGCGGGTTCCGGTATGGGCGCATCGCGACGAGAAGTTCCTCGCCGCCCACCCCTATCGCTACCAGCACGAACGCAACCGGCTGCTCTATCCCGTTCGATATCCCGCCTGCATCCCCGTTCTCGCCCGGATGACCGTGGCCGGTGCGCTGTGGGTGCGCGGGGTCCACGACGTGACGCTCTTCCAGGACTCCCAACCGCTCGACCTGCCGGGCCGCCCCGTCCCCCTGCACACACCCGGCCACACCTACGGGCACTGTGCGCTGCATCTCCCGGACCGCGACACCGTGATCGTCGGCGACGCCATCGTCACCCTCGATCCGTACACGGGCAGGCACGGTCCGCAGATCGTCTCGGGTGCGGCGACCGCCGACAGCAGGACGGCCCTCGCCTCGCTGGCGGCCATCGCCGGCACCGGCGCGAAGCACGTCCTCGTCGGCCACGGTGAGCCCTGGCACGACGGTGCGGCCGCGGCCGTGGAACGAGCAGTGTCCGCCGGACCGAGCTGACAGATGTGATCGGTCCACGGGAACCGGGGACATGCCCGCACGGCGCGGGCACACCGGCCGCATGAATGCTCTCGGTGCCACTCTTCTGACCGGCGTCGCCGACCCGAAGCTCGAGGCTTTCTCACGGTTCGACGGAAGCTGGGGACGAGGGGCGCACCTGGATCCTCGAGGAGAAGATGGTCGCCACCCGGCGGTAGAAACGAGAAGAGGCTCCGACTCCCTGACGGGTTCCGGAACCTCTTCCGTGGCGGAAGCGGAGGGATTTGAACCCCCGTTGGTGTTACCCAAGCTCGCTTTCAAGGCGAGTGCATTCGGCCGCTCTGCCACGCTTCCGTGGCAGATCCTAACCGCTCCGCGCAAGCAGGGCATAACCGATTCGCGACCTCAGCGGTCGGCCAGAGTGTGCTCGACGCGCGCGAAGACCCGCGCCAGCATGTCGAGCTCGTCGGCCGACAGCAGGTCGATGAGGTAGTTGCGCACGTCGTCGACGTGGGTGGGGGCGGCCTCCGCCAGACGCCGCCTGCCTTCGTCGGTGATGGTGGCGAGCACACCGCGACCGTCGTCGGGGCACGAGCTGCGCACGACCATCTTCTCCTGCTCCATCCGCCGGATCTGATGGGTGAGCCGGCTGCGTGAGGAGAGCACGCCGTCGGCGAGATCGCTCATGCGCAGGGCGCCCTCGGGGGCTTCGGAGAGCATGACCAGGATCCGATATTCCGCCAGCGACAGGTCGTGTCGGTCGTTGAGAGACCGACTGAGGGCGCTCATGAGACGGTTGTTGCCGTCCATGTAGAGACGCCAGGCCTCCTGCTCCTTTGCGGTCAGCCACTTGGGTTCGTCTCGTTCGCTGGTCACGCCGGGAGTGTAATGCCGACGGCCCGATCCGGTTACCGCACGGTAGCTTCGAGCAGGTGAGCGCGCGGCGAGCGGCGTGATCGTCTCCTCACTGCCCCGCACGCGATAGCGTCGAACACATGTATGCAATCGTCGCCACCGAACCCGGTGGTCCAGAAGTTCTCCGGTGGACCGAGCAGCCCGACCCGGACCTGCCTCCCGGGCACGTACTTCTCGATGTCGCGGCGACCGCGGTCAACCGCGCCGACCTGCTGCAACGGCGCGGCCTCTACCCGCCGCCCCCGGGGGCGAGCGACATCCTGGGCCTCGAATGCTCCGGAGTGATCTCCGAACTCGGCGAGGGTGTGACGGGCTGGAACATCGGCGACAAGGTCTGTGCCCTCCTCACCGGTGGCGGTTACGCCGAGAAGGTCGCGGTCCCTGCCTCCCAGCTGCTGCCCGTCCCGAAGGGCATGGACATCGCGGTCGCCGCGTCGCTTCCCGAGATCGCGTGCACGGTGTGGTCGAACGTCGTGATGACCGCCGGCCTGAAGCGCGGCGACGTCCTGCTCGTCCACGGTGGCGGCGGAGGCATCGGCACACATGCCATCCAGGTGGGCAAGGCGCTCGGCGCGAAGGTGGCGGTGACGGCCTCGGCCGGCAAACTCGACCGCTGCCGCGAACTCGGCGCCGACCTGGCGATCGACTACCGCGAACAGGACTTCGTCTCCGAGGTGCGCACTGCCTTCGGTGGCGCCGACGTGGTGCTCGACAACATGGGTGCGAAGTACCTGTCCCGGAACATCGACGTCCTCGCTCCGGACGGACGGCTCGTCGTCATCGGCATGCAGGGTGGCACGAAGGGTGAACTGCACCTCGGCAAGTTGCTCGCCAAGCGCGGTCACGTCATCGCGACCGGTCTGCGCGGCCGTCCGGACTCGGGGCCGTCGGGCAAGAGCGCGATCATCGACTCCGTGCGCGCCGATCTGTGGCCGCTCATCGAGCAGGCGAAGGTCCATCCCGTCGTGCACGCCGAGCTGCCGATCACCGAGGCGGCACAGGCGCACGAACTGCTCGACAGCCCCGAGACCGTCGGGAAGGTCGTGCTGCGGATCGAACGGAACTAGAGGTTGCGGAGCTCACGGACGAGCTGATCGACCTCGAAGCTCGTGGTGTAGGGGGCGAGGCCGATGCTCACCGCTCCCCCTTCGTCGCTGACGCCGAGGGAGTCGAGGAGCCGGCTCGATCCGCGGGTGCTCGCCACCGTCGCGATGCGGCGGTCGGCAAGATGCGCGGCGACCTTCTCGGCCGGGACCCCGTCGACGGTGAAGCTGAGGGTGGGGACGCGGCTCGACGCGCGGCCGAGCACGATCACGCCGGTGAGACTGTCGAGCTGTCGCATCAGACGGTCGAACAGCACGTCCTGGTAGTTCTGCATCGAGCTGATCGAGATGTCGAGACGCTCGCGGCGCGAGCCGGTGGCGTCGTCGTCCAGTGAGGCCATGAAGTCGATGGACGCGGGGATACCGGCGAGCAGACCGAACTGGTGACCGCCCACCTCGAGGCGTTCGGCGCCGCGCGCGTGCGGGTTCAGCGACATGGCCGGAACCCGTTCGAGATGCGCGGGGTCGGAGAAGACGAGCGCACCGATCTGCGGGCCGCCCCACGAGGCGATGTCGACGGTGATGACGTCGGCGCCGAGATCGTCGATGTCGACGTGGGCGTAGGGGGCAGCGCCCGCGGCGTCGACGACCATGAGCCCACCGACCTCGTGGACGAGATCCGCGACGACCCGCACGTCGGGCGCGGTGCCGACGATCGACGACGCCGCGGTGAGCGCGACGAGCCGGGTGGTGGGCGTGACGAGTTCCTCGTACTGCCAGGTGGGCAGCTCGCACGTCTCGATCTCGACCTCGGCCCAGCGCACCTGCGCGCCGTAGCGGCTCGCGACCCGCAACCAGGGAGCGATGTTCGCCTCGTCGTCGAGCCGTGAGAGCACCATGCCGGTGCCGAGCCCGAGGCGGGAACTGAGTGCTTCGGCGAGCCAGGCGAGCAACACCGCGTGGCTCGGGCCCAGGACGACCCCGTCCGGATCGGCACCCACGAGTTCCGCGACCGCGACGCGCGCCTCCTGGAGGATCGCGGCGCTGCGACGTGACGACAGGTGCCGTCCGGTCGACGACGCGGCCGTGTTGCGGAAGGCAGTGGACACGGTGCGCGACACCACATCGGGGATCTGCATACCGGCCCGTGGATCGAGATGGATCCACCCGTCCCCGAGCGAGGGGATCAACCCCCGGATCCGGGCAACGTCGTAAGCCATGGCAGACACTCTAGGTCCCGATGTCAATGGGACGCGCCGTACCTGCACTCGGCGTTGCCCTCTCGGTAGGCTCGATCGGGGTACCCGGCACTCCGGGTCCCTCGGGTAACCGGGCACCCCCGAGGTGGGAAAGGGAGAATGGAGCCATGACGCATCCGGACAACGACCAGGTTCTCGTGATCGGCCCCGACGGCCGGCCCATCCGTGTCTCCCGCGAGGAGGCGACCCGCGTGGAGGCCGACGGCCGGCCGGAGGAGGAGAAGACCGAGAACGGCGGCGAATCCCTGGCCGACATGGTCGAGCAGCCGGCGAAGGTCATGCGGATCGGCACCATGATCAAACAGCTCCTCGAAGAGGTGAAGGCCGCGCCGCTCGACGACGCCAGCCGCACCCGGCTCAAGGACATCCACCTGTCGTCCATCCGCGAACTCGGTCAGGGCCTCGCCCCCGATCTGCGGGAGGAACTCGAGCGGCTCGCGCTGCCCTTCGGTGAGGACGCGGTGCCCTCCGACGCCGAGCTGCGCATCGCGCAGGCTCAGCTCGTCGGTTGGCTCGAAGGTCTGTTCCACGGCATCCAGACAGCGCTGTTCGCTCAGCAGATGGCGGCTCGTGCCCAGCTCGAGCAGATGCGTCAGGGAGCGCTTCCTCCCGGCGTCGCGCAGGGCGGTCGCGGCCAGAACGATCAATCGTTTCCCGGTCAGACCCACCCCGGAACCGGCCAGTACCTGTAGTCCCACCGGGTACGCCCCGGGACTCGGGTATCGGCGCGACGGGTACGCTCGGGTCCCGTGTCAGCGTCTGGAGCAGCATCGTGAGTCGGGTCAGCATCGAAACGCGCGGCGCGTGCGTCGACTTTCCCATCTTCGACGCCAAGACCCGGTCCTTGAAGAAGGCCTTCCTGGGTAAGGCGGGCGGGGCGATCGGCCGCAACGACTCCGATGTCGTGGTCGTCGAGGCTCTGCGCGACATCACGATGTCGTTGAAGGAAGGCGACCGCGTCGGGCTCGTCGGCCACAACGGTGCCGGCAAGTCCACGCTGCTGCGTCTGCTCTCCGGGATCTACGAGCCCACGCGCGGCCACGCTCGGGTGAAGGGTCGCGTCGCGCCGGTGTTCGACCTCGGCGTCGGCATGGACCCGGAGATCTCCGGCTACGAGAACATCATCATCCGCGGCATGTTCCTCGGGATGAGCCGCAAGCAGATGCTGGCCAAGGTCGACGAGATCGCGGACTTCACCGAGCTCGGCGACTACCTCAACATGCCGCTGCGCACCTACTCGACCGGTATGCGGGTGCGTGTCGCGCTCGGCGTGGTAACCAGCATCGATCCCGAGATCCTGCTGCTCGACGAGGGCATCGGCGCGGTCGACGCGGAGTTCATGAAGAAGGCGCGGGTGCGTCTGCAGGATCTCGTCGCGCGCTCGGGCATCCTCGTGTTCGCCAGCCATTCGAACGAGTTCCTCGCCCAACTGTGCGACCAGGCGATGTGGATCGACCACGGCCAGATCCGCGAGCAGGGCGACATCGAGCACGTGGTGCGCGCCTACGAGGGCGACGAGGCCGGCGATCACGTGCGCACGATCCTCCACGAGCTCGAGCGTGAGCGGATCGCGAAGTCCGCCCCCGACGCCGCGGCCTCGACGGGTTCGAACGGTGGCTGACGAACGGATCATCGGCGTCGTCGTCACACACCGCCGACGCGAACTGCTGGCGGATTCGCTGAAAGTTCTTGCCTCGCAGTCCCGTCCGCTCGACCATCTCGTGGTGGTCGACAACGGCGACGAGGACGCGGTGCGTGAGCTCGTCGACGCGGTGGACCTGCCCACGAGTTATCTCGGCTCGAAGCACAATCTCGGTGGAGCAGGCGGCTTCGCCCTCGGCATCCTGTACGCGCTGTCGCTGGGAGCCGACCGGGTGTGGCTCGCCGACGACGACGGCCGCCCAGAGGGACCGGACGTGCTCGCGACGCTGCTCGACTGCGCGCAACGCAACGGCCTGGCCGAGGTGTCGCCGGTCGTGTGCGACATCGCGCAACCCGACCGCCTCGCCTTCCCGCTGCGTCGCGGTGTGGTGTGGCGGCGGTGGCGGCACGAACTCGGCGACGAGGACCTGTTGCCCGGCATCGCCTCGCTGTTCAACGGTGCGCTCTTCACCGCCGCGGCGATCGACGCGGTGGGTGTGCCCGACCTGCGCCTGTTCGTCCGTGGCGATGAGGTCGAGGTGCACCGGCGTCTCGTCCGCTCGGGACTGCCGTTCGGCACCTGCCTGCAGACGGCCTATCTGCACCCGGACGGTGCCGACGAGTTCAAGCCGATTCTCGGCGGCCGGATGCACACGCAGTATCCGGACAACGACACCAAGCGCTTCTTCACCTACCGCAACCGCGGCTACCTGCTGTCGCAGCCGGGACTGCGCCGGTTGCTGCCCCAGGAATGGGTGCGGTTCGGCTGGTACTTCCTGATCACGCGCCGCGACCCGGCCGGTCTGCGCGAGTGGATCCGGTTGCGCAGACTCGGGCGCGAGGAGAGATTCGAACGCCCCTGACGGTGCCGTCGCTCAGTCGGTGATGACCGTCTGCGCCGCGATCTCCTCGAGTTTCGCGTTCGCCCAGCGCAGTTGGCGCAGGGTCTGCGGATGGCAGCGTTCGGAGAGGGCGAGCAGTTCGCGGTCGCTCAGGGCCTGCGCCGTCTGGGCGAGGATCTCCCAGTCGAGTGAGACCCCCGCCGCCATGCGGTGCACGGTGCGCAGGTCCCGCAGCAGCAGGACGCTCGGGGTGTGTCGGCGTCCGAGCATCTCGCTTCCCTTCCGCCGCACCTCAGCGAGCACCTCGTGGACGCCCTGAGGCTCGTCGTCGAGGTCGAGGTCGTAGTCGTGGCCGGCGCGGGCGAGTTCGCGCACATGCTGCTGCGACCAGCCGGCGATGTCACGCGCAACGTGGAAGATCTCGTGGTCGACCTTGTGCCGGTCCGCCGTGCGCAGCAGTTCGGTCGCCAGGTCGTTCTCCGAGCGGTGCAGTTCGCGGATCGCCAGGGAGACCTTGTTCATCGCGGTCCTCCGTCGTCGAGCGTCTCGGTGATCTCGGCGTCCGGTCCACCCGAGGTGGCGGGCACGCTGCCGGAGACCGGTGCCGAGGCGGTGGTGGTCGGTGCCGCGGACGGCCCGCCCTCGGCGACGGCGACCCGTTCGACGCGCGCGGCGCCCGACTTGAACAGGGGTTGCTTCGACGCCGGGTCCCAGTCGGTGAAGGTCAGTTCGTTGGCCGCGCGCCCCTCGAGCGCCGGTTCGTGGCCCGCCGGGGTGTCCCAGTAGCCGTAGTGGAACGGCAGGAACAGCACCCCGTTCCGGATCCCGCTGATCCGCAACCGCGCGGTGACGTGCCCGCGCGGGGTGTCGATCCGCAGCAGGTCGCCCTCCGACCAGCCGTGCCGCTCGGCGTCGCCCGCCGACATCTCCACCCACACCTCCGGTGCCGCGCGTTGCAGTTGCGGGGCGCGGCCGGTCTTCGTGCGGGTGTGGAAGTGGTAGAGCGTGCGGCCGGTGGTGAGTAGATAGGGATACTCGTCGGAGACCGTCTCGTGCGGGGGAAGATACTCACCCGCCTTGATGATCGCCTTGCCGAAGGGGTTCAGCGCCCGGTACTCGGTGGGTTCGACCGGCGCTCCGGTGACCATGTCCCGTCCGTAGTTCTCGCAGTAGTCCGGTGCGGCCCAGAACTTTCCGCCCTCGTAGAGACGTTCGGTCCCGTCGGGTGCGTCGGCGTTGCACGGCCACTGGATTCCGCTGCCGCCACGTAGTTTTTCGTAGGTGATGCCCGTGTAGTCGCAGGGCCGCCCGGCCGTGCACTCCTTCCACGCCTCGAATGCCTCCTCGGGCGTGGACCACTTCACGAGCGGGTCTCCGTCCTTGTCACGCAGATCGATCCGGCGCGCGTAGTCGACGAAGATGTCGAGATCGGGTCTGGCCTGTCCGGGTGGTTCGACGGCCTTCTCCGACAGGTGCACGGTCCGGTCGGTGTTGGTGAACGTCCCGGTCTTCTCACCCCAGGTCGCAGCGGGCAGGACGACGTCGGCCAGCTGCGCGGTCTCCGACAGGAAGATGTCCTGCACAACGAGGAAAAGCCTGTCCTGGGAGAGGATCTCACGCACCCGGCGCAATTCCGGCAGGGACACCGCCGGGTTCGTCCCGCTCACGTAGAGGAAGCGGATCGAGCCGTCCTCGACGTACCGCATCATCTGCATGAGGTGGGTCGGCGCGGTGTAGTGCGGGATCCGCATCGGATCGATGTTCCACACCCGGGCGAGGTCCTCGACGTGCGATTCGTTGGCCCAGTTGCGGAAGGCCGGCAGGTCGCCGTCGGCGCCGCATTCGCGGGTGTTCTGCGCGGTGGGCTGCCCGTTCATCTGGAGGACTCCGCAACCGGGCCTACCGAGCATGCCGCGCACGAGATGGATGTTGTTCACCTGCACGGCAGCCGCGGTGGCCTGATGGGACTGGTAGAAGCCCTGCAGGACCGTCGAGAGCAGCCGCTCCGCCGTGCCGAGCAGTCGAGCGGTCTCCCGCAGATCCTCGATGGGGACGTCGCAAATCTCGGCGGCCTTCTCGAGGGGATAGTCGTCGAGTTGGGTGCGCAGTTCGTCGAATCCGACGGTGTGGTCCTCGATGTATTTCTCATCGATCCACCCGCGTCGCAGGATCTCGTGCAACAGCCCGTTCATGAGGACGACGTTGGTGCCCGGGCGCGGGGCGAGGTGCACCGTCGCGGCCCGCGCGACCGGCGTCCGCCGCGGATCCACACAGATCACGGCCGGCGGATTCGGTCCGGCGAGCCGATCGAGGACCCGCGTCCATGTCACCGTCTGCGTCTCGGCCATGTTGTGTCCGTAGAGCGCGATGACGTCGGCATGATCGATGTCGGTGTAGGAGCCGGGCTGGCCGTCGCACCCGAAGGACTGTTTGAGGGCGGCTGCCGCCGTCGCTGTACACAGCCTCGTGTTGCCGTCCATGTGGTTGGTGCCGATGCCACCGTGACCGATGAGCGCGAGGGTGTAGTACTCCTCCAGGAACAGCTGCCCGGTGGTGTAGAAGCCGACCGAGCTGGGGCCGCGCTCGTCGAGCAGTTGTTTCGTGCGACCGGCGACGGCATCCATCGCGGTGTCCCAGTCGGTCTCGACGAGTTTGCCGTCGCGGCGGATCAACGGCACGGTGAGCCGGTCCTCCGAGTGGTTCGCCTGCCAGCCGAACAGGTCCTTGGGGTCGAGCCGCCCGTGGTTGACCCGGTCGACGGCGCGTCCGCGCACCCCCACCATCCGCCCGTCCTTGACGGCGATGTCGAGGCCGTCGCCGTTGGAATGCAGGATGGTCGCCGACTGCACCCACCTGTCGACATCGTCCTCGGTCAGTCCGTCGGCGAGATAGGTGTCGACGCGGGTGGGCCAGCGTTGCCCGGGTCCGTAGGGTGTGCGCGAACCCCACGGATCCGCGATGCGATCCACGGTGGTCATGCTCCCGGCGGTACCCGGGGCGAGCAGGAACAAACACTTGCCTGCATCGCCTGTCGATTCCGGCGCAACAATCCGGCAAATCCGACCACGGATGTACGCACTTCGTCCTACACTTTCGCCACACTCGACCTCGGGAGCCAGTGATGACCCCTCGTGCCACCTCACCGTCGACCCTCTGCGAAGCCTTCCAGACCACCGCCGCGGCGTACCCCGACAAGGTCGCGCTGCGCACCCCCGACGACTCCGTCTCCTGCACCTGGCGTCAGTACGCGCAGCGCGTCGAACGCCTCGCCGCCGGACTCGCCGGCCTCGGCGTGAGCCGCGGGGACACCGTCGGCCTCATGCTCACCAACCGGCCCGAATTCCACCTTCTCGACACCGCCGCGATCCACCTCGGCGCGGTGCCGTTCTCGATCTACAACTCACTGACCGCCGAACAGATCTCGTACGTGCTCGGCAACGCCGGCAACCGCGTGATGATCGCCGAGGAACAGTTCGTCCCCGTTCTGCGGCAGGCGCTCGGCGACACGAAGGTCGAGCACCTGGTGTGCATCGACGGCAAACCGGAGGGCACCATGTCCCTCGACGACCTCGAGGCCGCCGCCGATCCGTCCTTCGACTTCGAGGCCTCGTGGAAGGCCGTGCAGCCGTCCGACCTGCTGACCCTCATCTACACCTCCGGCACCACCGGGCCGCCGAAGGGTGTCGAACTCACCCACGCCAACCTGCTCGCCGAACTCCAGGCGACGAGCTCGTATCTGCCCACCGGCCCGGACGACCGGATCCTGTCGTATCTGCCCGACGCGCACATCGCCAACCGCTGGGGCTCGCACTACTCGAGCCAGTACAGCGGCATGCAGATCACCACGCTCGACGACCTCAAGCAGGCCATCACCGTGCTACCGAGCCTGCGGCCGACGCTCTTCGGCGCCGTCCCCCAGGTCTGGTACAAGCTCAAGGCCGCGATCGACAAGACCCTCGCCGAGGAGTCGAGCCCGATCAAGAAGAAACTCGCACTGTGGGCGATCGACGTCGGACGCAAGCGCGCCCGGCTGCAGTCCGACGGCAAACCGGTCCCCCGCACCCTCGAGGTGCAGCACGCGGTGGCCGACAGGCTGGTGCTGTCCGCGATCCGCGGCAAGCTCGGCCTCGACCAGGTCCGGGCCGCTGTCACCGGTGCCGCCGCGATCTCGCCGGAGGTCCTCGAGTTCGTTCTCGCCCTCGGCATTCCGTGCTCCGAGGTGTGGGGCATGTCGGAGACCTCGTGTGTGGTCACGATGAATCGGCCGGGTGCCATCCGCATCGGCACCGTCGGGCAGGCCGTGCCGTGTGCGCAGCTCAGGATCGCCGAGGACGGCGAACTGCTCGTCTCGGGTCCGCTGCTGATGAAGGGCTACCGGAACGACCCCGAGAAGACCTCGGATGCAATCGATTCCGACGGTTGGTTGCACACCGGCGACATCGGTGAGATCGACGCGGACGGATACGTGCGGTTGATCGACCGGAAGAAGGAGATCATCGTCAACGCGGCGGGGAAGAACATGTCGCCCACCAACATCGAAGGCGCCCTGCGTGCCGCGTGCCCGATGCTCGGTGGCGCCGTCGCCATCGGCAACGACCGCCCCTACAACGTCGCCCTGCTCGCACTCGACCCCGACGCCCTGGCCGTCTTCGCCTAACAGCACGGTCTCAGCGGCACCCACGAGGAACTCACCCGGCATCGGGTGGTCCTCGAATCGATCGCGAAGTCGGTCGAGGAGGCGAACAGCAAGCTGTCGCGGGTCGAGCAGATCAAGAAGTACACGGTGCTGCCGACGATCTGGGAACCCTCCGGCGACGAGCTGACCCCGACGATGAAGCTCAAGCGCAAGCCCATCGATGCCAAATACGCGGAGGAGATCGACAAGTTGTACGCGGGAGCCTGATCCGTCACCGCGCCGACCGGTTCGCAGGACCGTTGATCGCGCCCTACCTCGACGAATCGCTGAGCGAGACGGTGTAGTCGCCGACGATCTGCTCAGCGATCTCACGCACCTTGACGTTGCGGTGCTGGGAGAAGGCGACGAGCTTGTCGAAGGCCGCGTCGGCATCGCACTTGAACGTGGCCATCATCAATCCGACGGCCTTGCTCAGCGTCGAACGGGTCTCCAACGCCGTCTTCAACTGGTCGGATTCACGTTCCCGCGCGACGAGCATCTGCTCACGCAGCCACGACAATTCGAGGTTCACGCGAACGCGGGCGACGAGTTCATCGGGGTGGAACGGTTTGGTGATGTAGTCGTCGGCGCCGGTGCGCAGACCACCGATCGTGGCCTCCGCGCCGGCACGTGCCGTCAGGAGGATGACCGGCAGACGGGAGGTCGCCGGGTCGCGGCGGATCTCCTCGAGCAGCTCCACCCCGTCCCGCCCGGGGAGCATGATATCGCTCAGCACGAGATGCGGCGGTCGCGATCGGATTCGCTCGAGTGCGGTATCGCTGTCCTCCACCGCATCCACGTGCCAACTCTGGCGACGCAACAATTGCGTCAGATAGTCACGCATGTCCGCGTTGTCCTCGATCACGAGGATCCGCGGTAACGAATCCACATCCTCTCCCTGCGCGAATGATTCGTCCTCGTCGAGAGTGACCCTGTCCCACTGTTGCGCTTCGCCGACGTACATGGCGCCCAGATCCCCCGGAACGGTTCCGGCCGGAGACTCCGACGTCGGGTCGAGGACGCGGGGAACGGACACGGTGAAGGTGCTGCCGCGTCCGAGTTCACTGGACACGGTTACCTCTCCCCCGAGCGCGTGGACCCAGTCCGAGACGAGGGACAGACCCAGCCCGATCCCTTCCCGGCTGCGTCCGCCGGCGCTCTCGACGCGATGGAACCGTTCGAAGACGCGGGCGAGTTCCGACTCCGGAATGCCGAGACCCGTATCGGCGACCTTCAGGACCAGTCGATCGCCCTCGACGTCCAGATCCACCTCGACCGACCCCGAAGGGGTGTACTTGATCGCGTTCGAGAGCAGGTTCAGCACGATGTGGGCCCACGTCTGGGGATCGAGCCGGGTTTGCTCGGCCGCCGCGTCGGCGATCCGGCTGCGCAGGTCCAGGCCCGCGCGGTGCGCCACGTCGGCGAACAGGTCCACACATTCGGCTGTGAGCGCCGCCGGATCGGTCGGTTCCAGGGACTTCCTCGACGGGTCGGTCTCGGCACGCGTCGCTTCGAGCAGTGCGTCGACAAGTCGCCGCAATCGGATCGCGGCGCGCTGGGAGGCCTCCAGCGATTGCCGCTGCGCCTCCGTCAACGTCGTGGCGTCGTCGAGCACACTCTGCAACGGGCCGAGGAGCAGCGTGAGCGGCGTGCGGAACTCGTGGCTGATCGATTCGAAGAACCGCGTCTTGGCGGCGTCCAGCGCCGCGAACGCATCGGCCCGGCGACGCTCGGCATCCATCGCCGACGCATCGCGCAGCAGCCCCGAAATCTTCGTGACCACGAGGTCGACGAAGGTCGAGTACGCGGCGTCGAACACCCGGTACGGACTCAGTCCGACGGCGAGGACACCGAGCGGGAAGTCGTGTCCCGGCGCCGTCAACGGCACGAGGAGGAGGGTGCCGATCGGATGGTCGCCGAGGGCCCGCTGCGGGTCGAGCAGATCCGGGGAACGCTCGGCGACGCCGGAGACGACGAAGGGTTCGGAGGCCCTGGCGGCCTTCGACAGCAGCTGGTCCTCATCCGGTCCGAGCAGGGCACCCGAGAAGCCGGGCTTCGTCCCCATTACGGCGAGCTGCTTCCAGTTCGGTTGCGGATCATCGGGATCCACCACCCGGCTGTCGAGGAACAGCGCGGCCAGGGGAATGTCCTGATGGCTCGGAGCGAGCGCGTCCAGCGCGTTCCGGCACGTGTCGATCACCGACAGGCCCGAATCGGTGATCGCCACCGTACCCAGGCGGCTCAGAGCCTCCAGACGACGCTCACCGAGTACCCGTGAGGTGACGTCGGTGGTCGCGACGAAGACCCCCGCGACCTTGCCGGACTCGTCGCGGATCGGGCTGTAGGAGAAGGTCCAGTAGGTTTCTTCCTCGTAGCCGTGGCGCTGCATGAACAGCAGTTCTTCCTCGGCGAAGGTGGCGGTGCCCGCCATCGCCCGTTCGACGCGCGCGCCCACCTCGTCCCACACCTCGTGCCAGCATTCCGGCGCCGGTTGCGCGACCGCCGCGGGGTACTTGTCGCCGAGGACGGGGATGATCGCGTCGTTGAAGATCTGCACCAGCTGCGGCCCCCACCACAGGAGCATCGGCACCTCGGACGGCAATACCGTCCGCACTGCCATGCGCAGTTCCGCCGGCCAGGACTCCACCGGCCCCAGAGGGGTGGCCGACCAGTCGGTCTTCCGAAACCGTTCCAGGCATTCTCCCGGCCCCGCGAACAGGCGTTCCGCCGACCACGCCTCTCCCGACTCGGCTGTCGCCCTCATGCCCCGTCACTCCCATCTCGGGTACTTCCCGCCGCCATTCTCCCCCGAGACCGCACCGAACGACGCCACATGGAGGACATGCGTCCTCCTTTCCCCAGGTGGGCGGCATGGGTGGAAATGGTGGTACGTCGGCGGACGCTGGGAACAGTGAAGGCGGCGGCTTCGGCGTCGGGGCCCGACCCGCCGGCGCCTACGTCATCAGCGGTGGGAACGTGTCGGGCGACCCGCCGTGGACGTCAACCGTCTGGTGCGCTCGATCGCGGGGGGTGGTGATCACCTTCCTGATCATGCGCACTGTCGTCGACCGTCCGCCGAGTCGAACCGTTGGTGTGGTACAGGACCGACCGTTGCCCGTATTGCGCTTCCGGACGGTCCCGTAGAACTTCACCGATGGCGGCCTGCCTGCACTTCCTTCGACGCGCGCTCGGCCTCCACCACAACTGAGGGCGAACCCTCGGCGCGCTCGTCGCCGGTGCATGGCTCGGCGAGACGCAGCAGGTGCAGATACAACCGATGTCGGAACTGTACGAGTGGCTGGGCGACTCCGGCCATATGGACGACGGCGCCTGACGAGGAGCCGAGCGAGTCCGACGTTGTGTGCGAGGAAACGCCGAGAACTCGACAACAACGTCGGACTCGATTGCACCCGATCGTGTTTCCCGCGTGACAGATGTGCATACTGTTGCGGGTCGTTCAGGGGGAACGACCGCGACGATCGGGGGGATCATGACCGACCTCAGCATGCCCGCAGCCGGCTCCGACAGGTTCGAGGGTCTGAGCGAGACGTGGCGGTTCCGCTTCGAATTCTTCGCCGCATACGGCGTCCCGGGATCGCTGAAGACGTCTCCCGAATACACCGCGGCCTTCCGCGCCCTGCCGCTGCGGCAGCGCATGAAGCTGAACATGAATCTGCTCGGGTTCCTGTTCGGCATCTTTTATCTGCTGTATCTACGGTTGTGGAAGAAGGCGCTGGTGGTGTTCGGCGTCGGCCTCGTGCTGGGTCTCCTCGTCGTCGCGCTGGCGCTGCCCTCGACCGTCGACACCGCTCTCACACTCGGCCTGTGGCTCTACGCCGCGAGTCGCGTCAACGTCTACCACTACGAGAACCGGGTACTCGGCCGTCAGACGTGGGGCCTGTAGCCCCGGCTCCGGCGTGCACTTCTCGTCGTGAATACCGCGCACGATCGACAGGACCTGCACACGCACGGCGGTCCCGTCGACCCCGCGCCCCGGCAGGTCACATTTACGCCGCGGGTAGGCTCGGGACCCGTGTCTGATGCCCTCACCGTCGACGACGAACCCATCGAGTCGTCCTCACGTTCGTTCCGGCGCGCGTTCCAGGATCTGCGCGAAGGCTTCAACCACCGCGAACTGTGGTTGCTGCTCGGCTGGCAGGACATCAAGCAGCGCTACCGCCGGTCGGTGCTCGGCCCGTTCTGGATCACGATCGCCACGGGTGTGTCGGCGATCGCGATGGGTGTGCTCTACGGCACGCTGTTCAACCTCGATGTCCCGGAGTTCCTGCCGTACGTCGCGCTCGGCTTCATCATCTGGAACCTGATCCAGGGGTCCATCCTCGAGGGCGCGGACGTGTTCATGTCCAACGAGGGCCTGATCAAACAGCTGCCGACGCCGCTCAGTGTGCACGTCTACCGGCTGGTGTGGCGGCAGATGATCCTGTTCGCGCACAACATCGTCATCTACATCGGCATCTTCATCTTCTTCCCACGTCAGCTGTACTGGACGGCCTTCCTCGCCATCCCGGCGCTGGCGTTGATCGCGATCAACGCGGTGTGGGTGTCGCTGGTGTTCGGCATCCTCGCCACGCGCTACCGCGACATCGCGCCGCTGCTCGGCAGCATCGTCCAGCTGCTGTTCTTCATGACACCGATCATCTGGACAGAGAAGACGCTCGAGGGCACCGGCAACGAGGGGCGGGCGCGGATCGCGGAGATCAACCCGCTCTACCACTTCCTCGACATCGTGCGGACCCCACTGCTCGGCGGCGACCAGCAGCTCTACCACTGGGTCATCGTCCTCATCATCACCGTCGTCGGCTGGGGTATCGCCCTGCTCGCGCTGCGCAACTACCGCTCGCGCGTCGCCTACTGGGTCTGAGCCGGTTCGAGCCGGACCAGCTGTGAACGGTGGATCGGCTCCCGGTCGGTGATCCGGAAACCGACGGCCTCGAGCTCCCGGTAGGTGTCGGTCTCGGTGAACCGGTGGGGTTCGAACCGCCACCACACGTTGTTCGGGTGCCACACCCGGAAGCCGGTCTCGCGCTCGCCGTCGGCGACCACCCACAGCACCTCGCATCGGGCCGCCGCGCGTCGGGCGAGTTCCGGCGGCGGAGCGTCGGTCGACCACAGGTTCACGCGGTCGACGGCGTCGTAGCCGAGCCCCACGTCGTCGAGTCCTTCCACCGCGTCGGGCCGGGCGTCAACGACCGCGCGCAGTGAGGTCGGTGCCCACGAGACGCGCGGTTCGAAAGCGACACAGTCGCCGGGTTCGGAGCGTTCGACCAGCCGGTCGGCGATCACGCTGTAGTCCATCCCGCCGGCCTTGCCGAACGGCTGTCGCTGCTGCACGTAGGCCGGCGCAACGCTGACGGCGACCGCAGTCAGCACCACGAGCATCGACCACCAGCGGGTTGCGATGCGGGCCGCCGCCCAGCCCACGAGCAGCACCATCGCGGGAACCGTGAACGACAGATAGCGCTCGAGGTACATGTTGTCCTCGAGCAGCGAGTAGCCGAGCAACAGCACCATGGGCACGGCGAAACCCGGCACAGCGAGCCACAGCAGGGTCCGCTCCCCAGGCTCCGCGCCACGACGGCACGCGGCGATCACCCCGGCGACGACGATCGCGGCGAACAAGGCGGCCGTCCACGGGGCCTGCGGGAACCACTGATCGAGAGCGATCGTGCGGACGATCGTCGAGTCGAGCGGAGGAATCCAGGCGACCTGCTTGGCCTGCGAATAGGCGAGCAGGACGAACGGCGTCGACAAGGCCGCGCCCACCCCTGCGGACAACAGGAACGCACCGCGCCCACGACCACGGACCAGCACGGTGAGGAGATGCGCGACAACGACCGTCGCGGAGTACACGAACATCACCGTCGCGACCGGCAGGACGACGGCGTACAGCGCCCACCAGCGTCTACGGCCGGTCGCGCAGCCGAGCGCGACCAGCAGCGACAACACCGCGACCAGCGCCGCAGCGAAGGCATAGGACCGCGCTTCGGTGGCCGCCCAGGTCACCCGCGGCGACAGCGCGAACAGCACCCCGGCGGCGATCCCCACGCGACGACCCGCCAGCACCTGGCCGGTCGCCGTGACGGCTGCGGCACCCACCCCGAGCGCGATCACACCGGGCAGGCGGGCGGTGAACTCGTCGACGCCCACGAGGGAGAACCAGTAGTGCAGCAGCAGATTGTGCAAGCCGTGGACGGCGTCGATCCGGGTGTGGACGCGGAGCATCCCCTCGACCGACCGGTCGGCACTCGAGATGGTGGCGGCCTCGTCCCACCACAGCGAGGGGACCCACGAGAACGCCCCTGCGACGAGCACGGTCGCAACCCCGATCAGCAGGGGAAACGACCATGCCCTCACGGTCTACCCGTCGATGCCGTACAGGCGCGCCCAGTTCTCGCGGCTCGTGAGCTTGGGGAGCGCTTCCTGCCAGACCGTCTTCATCCGGGGCGCTTCCTTGCGGAGCTGCCAGCACACCTTCGCGGCCTGCTTCGCGAGGTCGACGGCGGTGTCCTTGTCGCGGTGACGCACCCGCACGGCGTTCTGCGAGGCGTCGGTGACGACGGCCTTGTCGAACAACGACACGTGCCACCACGATGCGAAGTGAGCGGGAACGGTGACCGTCCGGCGGTCGACCTTGCCGGCGAACTGCTGCACGGCACGCTTGAGCAGCACCAGGCCCTCGCGCTTCTTGTCGGGCTCGAACTGCCAGACCGACATCTGCGTGTGCGGATCGGATTCCTTACCCACCTGCGCGGCCGGAAGCGGCTTCGTCTCGGGATAGCGGTCGCGCAGTTCGCGCAGTTCCTTCAGCACGGACTGGCCGCCGTCGTAAAGGAAGTCCGGTCCGGCGAGGAAGTCCTCCGCAGCCTTGATGAAGGTCGCGGCGAGACCGTACTGCATCGAGACGATGAGCTCACTGATCTTGCGGAACAGGTACTTCGACATGTCGTTACCGTCGAAGCGCCCGTAGATGGACGAGACGATCAGGCCGTTACGGATGCTGAAATAGCGCGCCCAGTCGTCGTAGTCCTTGAGATAGAAGTCGGCATGCCACACACCCGCATTGGGCAGGGTGACCGTCGGATGCCCCGCGTACCGGGCACGGATGCCGTATTCGATGTCGTCCCACTGGAAGAACAGCGGGATGGGCAGACCGCAGTCGGCGATGATCTCGGCGGGCAGCAGGCAGGTCCACCAGCCGTTCCAGCCAGCGTCGAAACGCATGTCCTGCTTCTTCTTCACGAGGTCGATGCCCATGCGCGCACCCGGAGTCAGTGCGCCGGCGGTGATCTCGTCGAGCACCTCACGCTCGGCCGAGACGTGCAGGACCTGGGGATTGCTCAGCGACAGCATCTGGGCACCGACGATCGTCGGCTGCACCGTCATGTTCGCGAAAGCGTTGAGACGCAACACCGATTCGGGTTCGCACAGGATGTCGTCGTCCATGACGATGACGTTGGCGTGCTCGGCCTTGGCGGAACCGGTGATCTCGTACATGCCGCGCGAGAAGCCACCCGCACCACCGAGATTCGGCTGGGTCAGGTAGATGAGCTTGTCGCCGAGCTTGTCGGCGACCTCGGCGAACGCCGAGCGCGAGCGCACCTGGTCGGTGCCCTGGTCGACGATGCACACCGCTTCGATGTCGGCCATCGCCCCGTCGTCCGAGGCGAGAGTGCCGACGGTGACGGTGCAGTCGTCGGCGCGGTTGAACGTGCAGATGACCACAGCCGCGGGACGCAGGTGCTCGGGAGCGGCGACCGTCCAGCGCGCGTCGGAGACGAGCACCGATCCGTTGCCGGCATCGATGGAGAACCACATCGCACCGCCGTCGACGAACCGCTCGATCGGCAGCTCGAGGTCGAGCTCGCCCGAACCCGACACCGTCTCGACCGTCACGATCCGCTCGCGTCCGCGTGCATCGGACGCCCACACGGTGAACTCAGCCGTACCGGAGCAGCCGTAGGTGAGCTGCAGGTTCACGGTCTTCACGTCGGTCCAGCGCTGCCAGAACGTCGCGGGAAAGCGGCCGAAATAGGTGTTGGTGTGGGCGGTCGCGCCGTCGGCGAGCTGCAGCCCGTAGCGGTCGGACGCCGCGCCACCCTTCGTGTGGACGTACATCTTCTCCGGCACGCGCGGCGACAGAGATGCGAAGACACCGCGCTGGACGATCAGCCGGTCGCGACGCACCGGTTCGGTGAGAACCTCGTCCAGTGTGTCCGCCTCATGTCCGATCGTGCTTGTGTCGCCGGCAGCTGCCTGCTCCATCGGGCTACTCCCCGCTCGTGGTCGATCCGCTGTTTTCGATGCGACAGTAGCAGCGGAAACAGGAGCTCCACGGTTGTGTGCGTCGTGTACCGGTGTTTCGACCCATTCGCGAATTGTGCCGGGACCACCCCGAACGGCGCGGGTTATCCGCCCAGAACGCGCTCGACGCGCCTGTAGGCGGCCTCGGTGGCCTGTTTCTGTGGCGTCCACCACTGCTCGTGGGCGCGGTACCAGTCGATGGTCGCGGCCAGCCCCTCACGGAAGTCGCGGTAGCGGGGCGCCCAGCCCAGTTCGGTGCGCAGGCGGGTCGCGTCGATGGCGTACCGCAGGTCGTGGCCGGGGCGGTCGGTGACGAAATCGAACTCGTCACGGCCCTTGCCGCACAGCTCGAGGACGGTTTCGACGACGGTACGGTTGTCGGTCTCCCCGTCCGCGCCGATCAGATAGGTCTCGCCGAGCCGGCCGTGTTCGATGATCGTCCACACGGCGCTGTTGTGGTCGTCGACGTGGATCCAATCCCGCACGTTGGTGCCGGTGCCGTAGAGCTTGGGGCGCACACCGGTGAGCACGTTGGTGATCTGGCGGGGGATGAACTTCTCCACGTGCTGATAGGGGCCGTAGTTGTTCGAGCAGTTGGAGATGGTCGCGCGGACGCCGAACGAACGCACCCAGGCGCGCACCAGCAGATCCGAGCCGGCCTTCGTCGACGAATAGGGGCTCGACGGATTGTAGGCGGTGGTCTCGGTGAACTTGATCGGATCGTTCAGCGGCAGGTCGCCATAGACCTCGTCGGTGGAGATGTGGTGATAACGCACGTCGTACTTGCGGACGGCCTCGAGCAGGGTGAAGGTGCCCACGAGATTGGTCTGCACGAACGGTGCGGGGTTCGCCAGGGAGTTGTCGTTGTGGGATTCGGCGGCGAAGTGCACCACCAGATCGGTGTCGGCGACGAGCCGGTCGACCAGCTCGGCGTCGGCAATGTCGCCCTGGACGAAGGTGATCGTGTCGGCGACGGGGTCGAGGGAGGCGCGGTTGCCGGCGTAGGTGAGCTTGTCGAGCACGGTGACCTGCGTGTCGGGTCGTTCCGCGACGGTCTGATGGACGAAGTTCGCGCCGATGAAACCGGCACCACCGGTGACGAGCAGCCTCATTGGCGCAAGCCTACTCATGCGAGACTGTCCGACATGCGCGGAATCATCCTCGCGGGTGGGACGGGCTCGCGTCTGCATCCGATCACCCAGGGCGTGAGCAAGCAGCTCGTGCCCGTCTACGACAAGCCGATGATCTACTACCCGCTCTCGACGCTCATGCTCGCCGGGATCCGCGACATCCTCATGATCACCACCCCGCACGACGCCGGACAGTTCCGCTGGTTGCTCGGCGACGGTTCGCAGTTCGGCGTGAACATCACCTACGCGATCCAACCCTCACCCGACGGCCTGGCACAGGCCTTCGTGCTCGGCGCCGACCACATCGGAACCGAGCCGGCCGCATTGATCCTCGGCGACAACATCTTCTACGGCCCCGGCCTCGGCACCCAGCTCAAACGCTTCGCCCACATCGACGGTGGTGCGGTGTTCGCGTACCGGGTGTCCGACCCGTCGGCCTACGGGGTGATCGAGTTCGACTCCACCGGCCGCGCCCTGTCGCTCGAGGAGAAACCCGACGACCCGAAGTCGAACTTCGCGGTGCCCGGGCTGTACTTCTACGACAACGACGTCGTCGAGATCGCCCGGTCGCTGAAGCCGTCGGCGCGCGGCGAACTGGAGATCACCGACGTCAACCGCACCTATCTCGAAGCGGGGAAACTGCAGGTCGAGGTGTTGCCGCGCGGCACCGCCTGGCTCGACACCGGCACCTTCGACTCGCTGCTCGACGCGTCGAACTACGTGCGCACCATCGAACAGCGCCAGGGATTGAAGATCGGCGCACCCGAGGAGGTCGCCTGGCGACTCGGGTTCATCGACGACGAGCAGTTGCGCGCCGCGGCCGAGCCGCTGGTGAAGTCGGGCTACGGCAGCTACCTGCTGGATCTGCTCGAACGAGGAAAGGACCGCTAGGTGCACTACCGCGAACTGAAGGTCGCCGGGGCGTGGGAGATTACGCCGAAACAGTTCGGCGACGACCGGGGCGTGTTCCTCGAATGGTTCAAGCAGGAGAGTTTCACCGACGCCGTCGGCCGTCCCCTGGAGTTGGCGCAGGCGAACTGCTCGGTCTCCGCCGCCGGAGTACTGCGCGGCATCCACTACGCGGATGTGCCTCCCGGACAGGCGAAGTACGTCACGTGCGTGTCGGGGTCGGTGCTCGACGTTGTCGTCGACCTGAGGGTGGGGTCGCCGACCTTCGGGCAGTGGGATTCGGTGCTGCTCGACACGAAGGACCGGCGCGCGATCTTCCTGTCCGAGGGCCTCGGCCACGGTTTCCTCGCCCTCGAGGACAACTCGACCGTCGTCTACCTGTGCTCGACGGGCTACGACCCCGACCGTGAGCACGAGGTGAACCCGTTCGATCCGGAGATCGGGATCGATTGGCCGACAACGGGACCTGACGGCAGGTCGCTGACCTACGAACTGTCGGCCAAGGACCGGACGGCACCCACCCTCGCCGACGCCCGCGAAGCGGGTCGTCTCCCGCACGCACAAGACTCAGCCACCGATCCGTAACATCTTGGGACTCTTGCCGATAGCCAGGGCAGTGCTTCCGCACCGACATACCGAAGAGACAGGATCCGACCGTGAACTTGAAGACCACCCTCGGACGGGTAGCGAGCGTCGGCGTCGCAGCCGCCGTTACCGCCGGCCTCGCTGTTGCCGGAACTTCCACCGCTTCCGCGGACTCGAACTGGACCACGTTCACCAATACGGTGGGTCTGCACCTCGATACGGGTTCGAGTGGGTATGCCGGCAACGCAACCCCGTTCATCGATGCACCGGTCGTGCTCCGAACCGACCCCGCCTCTCCCGAACTGCCGCTGTGGGTCGGTGGTATCGGCTCCCCGTTCTGCCCGTGCACCGTGCACTGGCACAACGAGACCACTGGTGAGCGCGGGAAGGTGCCGGCGAACAGCAACCTGCTTCCTTCGGAGACCGGAGCCGGGAAGATCTCCGCATATGTCACCATCGACGGCAACGTCAGCTTTACGCTCGTGCGTGGCGTCGCCGGCTGGACCGCTCGATAGCCCCGATCCGGTTGCTTCGACGGCGGTCGGCGCGGTCGAAGCAACCGGATCACCGAGCGAGTGCCGCACGAATCTGTCCGACCACCCCGTCCGGGTCCTGCGTCAGCATGTGCCAGGTGAATCGCAGAACGTGCCATCCTGCGTTGATCAGGACGTTCTGTCTTTCGATGTCGTGGCAGTGACGGTCTGCGTCGCGATGCCACACCCAGCCGTCGATCTCTATCGCCACCCGTTCGGCCTCGAACGCGACGTCGATCTCGTATCCACAGCTCATCACGTGTGCACGCCAGCCGGTGAACCCTGCCTGACGTAGCACCCGATGGAAGATGCGTTCGGCCTGGGAATGCCCGCCGTCCCGGGCGGTGCACAACAATTTCTCCGCAGCGCGCGACCCACGACGTCCCGGATTCCTCAGGTGGGACCGCTCCAGCAGAGCCAACGACGTGTGTCGTTGAAGTGCTCTGTCCATGAGGACGGAACCCTCTTTCAGCTCGACCGCTGCCTCCAACACCGTGAGAGGTACACCTGTGACCCGCAGCCCGCGCACGGTCACGATGTCGTCGGCGGGCAGGTCCCTGCGACGGAGGTGCACATTCCCGTTTCTCACGATGGCCCGCCCATGTGGGACGGTGACGAAGTAACGGGCGGGAGGCCTGTCGAGGATTCCGTGCCACCACGCGGCGCTCGGACCCCATGCCGTCGCCGCACGTCCCGCACCGTAGACAGCGGCGCGAAGGTGCACCGAAGGGGTCCGCTCCCGATCGGCACGGAGATACACACCGGGAACCAGTGAGACCCATTCACCCGACCGCACGTAGTGATCGATGATTGCGATGCTCAGACCGCACCGCACCGCCTGATCGCGGGTGACGACACCGTCCTGCCTGGCCATGATCGCGTGTGCTCGGGAGCGTGACATATCCGGTTCGACGCCACAGGAGCCGGACCGGTCCCACACAGCTCGGATCTGGTTGGTCCAACCGTGTATGTCGCCGTCGAACCAACCAGATCAGCGCAGGCGGAAGATCACGACGCGCTGGACGACGAAGTTGATCACCGTCGCGACGCCTTGGGCGACGACGAAGGCGAAGGGCGTGACCCACCACTCGTCGCCGAGGGCTTCGTTGAGTACACGGTTGATGCCGACCTGTGCGGCGAACGTCACTGCGTAGAGGACCACCACGGCTGCGAAACGAACGCGGCTCGGCGGGGCCTTGAAGGTCCAGCGGCGGTTGATCAGGTAGGCGGTGGTGGTGCCGGCCACGAACGACAGGGCCTTCGCGACGTCGCGCGTGACGCCCAGTGCCATGAGCAGGACGTACAGGCCGTAGTCGACGATCGCCGAGAACCCACCGGTCAGGACGAACCGTGTGAGCTGCGTCTTCAGGTCCAGCGCTTCGTCGGCCGTCGAATCGGTCAACGGCAGTTCGGGAGCCAGTGGGGCGTGATGCTCCGGCAGCGGCTGCACATGGTCGTGGGATTCCGGCACGCAGACGAGGGTAACGCCCGTGAGGAACAGCATCTTGCCGGGTGACCAGGACACACGGGTAGCCTTTATCCCGATGTCCACGACAGCTACGGAGCAGGCGAGCGAGCCGCTCCCCACCCAGACCCGCACCCTGACCGGCTGGGGGCGCACTGCGCCGACCACCGCAGAGGTGCTGTCCACCCCCGACGTCGAAGTGATCGCCAAGGCGGTCGCGCGGGTCGCGGAAGACAACGAGTCGAAGCCGTCGCACCTGCGGCGCGGCGTGATCGCACGCGGGCTCGGACGCTCCTACGGCGACCCCGCGCAGAACGCGGGCGGGCTCGTCGTCGATATGACGGCGCTGAACAAGATCCACAGCATCGATCGTGACTCCCGCAAGGTCGTGGTGGACGGTGGTGTGAGCCTCGACCAGCTCATGCGCGCCGCGCTGCCGTTCGGTCTGTGGGTGCCCGTCCTGCCGGGCACGCGCCAGGTCACCATCGGTGGTGCGATCGGTGCCGACATCCACGGCAAGAACCACCACAGCGCGGGCAGCTTCGGCAACCACGTCAAGTCCATCGACCTGCTCACCGCCGACGGCCAGGTCCGCACGTGCACCCCCACCGGGCGCAACGCCAAGCTGTTCTGGGCGACCGTGGGCGGAATGGGTCTGACAGGCATCATCCTGCGCGCGACCATCGAGATGACCCCCACGGAGACGGCGTACTTCATCGCCGACAGCCGCCGCACCGAGTCGCTCGACGAGACGATCGCCCTGCACAGCGACGGTTCGGAAGCGAACTACGACTACTCCAGCGCATGGTTCGACGCCATCTCGCCGGAGCCGAAGCTCGGCCGCGCCGCAGTCTCCCGAGGCAACCTCGCGAAGCTCGACCAGCTGCCGAAGAAGCTGCAGAAGGACCCGCTCAAGTTCGACGCGCCGACCCTGCTGACCCTGCCCGACGTATTCCCGAACGGGCTGGCCAACAAGTTCAACTTCTCGGTGATCGGTGAGCTGTACTACCGGAAGACGAAGAACGCCGACAACCAGGTCCAGAATCTGACGGCGTTCTACCACCCCCTCGACCTGTTCGGGGAGTGGAACCGCGGCTACGGACCCAACGGCTTCCTGCAGTACCAGTTCGTGGTGCCGCCGGAAGCGGTCGAGGAGTTCAAGAAGATCATCCGCGACATCCAGGCGTCGGGACATCACTCGTTCCTCAACGTGTTCAAGCTGTTCGGTGAAGGGAACAAGGCTCCGCTCAGCTTCCCCATCCCCGGCTGGAACATCTGCGTCGACTTCCGGATCAAGCCGGGCCTGAACGAGTTCGTGCGCGAACTCGACAAGCGGGTCCTCGAGTTCGGTGGTCGCCTCTACACCGCGAAGGATTCGCGGACCGACGCGGAGACCTTCCACGCCATGTACCCGCGGATCGACGAGTGGCTGAAGGTGCGCCGCTCCGTCGACCCCACGAACGTCTTCGCCTCCGATATGTCCAGAAGGTTGGAACTCCACTGATGATCAACGCCGTCGGCAATCCCCAGACCCTGCTGCTGCTCGGTGGCACCTCCGAGATCGGCCTGGCCATCGTCGAGGAGTACCTCCGCAAGGCACCGGCCCGCGTGATCCTCGCGGCCCTGCCCGGCGACCCGCGTCGTGAGGACGCCGTCGCCCAGGCGAAGTCCGCGGGTGCGACGCAGGTCGACCTGATCGACTTCGACGCGCTCGACACGGCGAGCCACCCGGCCGTCATCGACCAGGCGTGGAAGGACGGCGACGTCGACATCGCGATCGTCGCCTTCGGTCTGGACGCCGACGCCGAGGAGCTGTGGCAGAACCAGAGCAAGGCCGTGCGGGTCGCGGAGGTCAACTACACGGCCGCCGTCTCCGTGGGTGTGCTGGTGGGCGAGAAGATGAAGGCGCAGGGCTTCGGGCGCATCATCGCGATGTCGTCGGTTGCCGGCGAGCGCGTCAAGCGCGCCAACTTCGTCTACGGTTCCACCAAGGCCGGCCTCGACGGCTTCTTCCTCGGACTCGGTGAGGCGCTGCGCCCGTTCGGGCCGCGCGTGACCGTCGTGCGCCCCGGCCAGGTGCGCACGCAGTTCAGCGCGCACGTCGACGAGGCCCCGCTCACCGTGAACAAGGAAGATGTCGCGAAGCTCGCTGTCGCGGCCTCCGATCGCGGCAAGGAGATCGTCTGGGCGCCGGGCACCTTCCGGTTCGTGATGATCGTGCTGCGTCACCTGCCGCGCGCGATCTTCCGCAAGCTGCCGATCTGACAGACGTGCACCCTCTGCCCCGCCGGACCCGTTTCGGCGGGGCAGTCGTCTTTTCGGGGTCTACCGGACGTAGCCGGTTCCGCTGTGGATCATCCCGGGCGGCCCGTAGCACCAGTGGTTGATCGACCCTTCGTTCACGAAGACACCGTTCACGATGCCGTCCTGCCCCGCCTCGTTCGTCGCGTAGCCGACACCCGGCGCCCCGACGACGATGCACTGGTAGGGATCGACGCCGTGGTGGTCGTACAACCGGCCGTCGATGGGACCGCCGGGCGCACCCGGTTCGATCACCGGATACGCCGAGGCCTGCGCCGCCCCGAAGACGAGGAGAGGTGCCGTCGCGAGCGTTGCAAGGGCCGCACGAACTGCTTTACCTGTCATGATCTGAGCCTTCCGTTCGGATTCCCCGGGCGGTACCGACGGCCCGGTTTCCCGACGCAACTTCCAGGATGAAGGTCCCGACCGGTGGACGGCGGCGTTTTGCGGCGCGGATCGGGCCACCACTCGTCTCGCGGACGCATCTCTATGCTCGTGGGGTGCTCGCCGACACTCCTGTAGCAGTAGCCCCGTTACGCCGTGCCGTCTCGACGCTCGTGCAGTTCGTCTGCGCAGCGCTCGTCGCAGCACTCGTCGCCGCGGTGGGGCTGTTCGCTTTCGACCGTGTGCAGTGGCCGGCGTTCAATTCGTCGAACGTGACGCAGGCCGTCACCACCGTGATGCAGTTCGCGGCACTCGCCGTGCTCGGCCTGTCGATCTATCTGTTGCGTCGCCGCAGATGGGTGACGGGGGCGCGGGTGCTGTCGTGGGCGGCGCTGTCCGGCCTGGTCACCGCGACCCTCGGGATGCCGCTCGCCGCGACCCGCCTCTACCTGCACGGCATCTCCGTCGACCAGGAGTTCCGCACCCAGTTCCTCACGCGACTGACGGACAGCGCGGCGTTGCGCGACATGAACTACGCCGACCTGCCGTCGTTCTATCCGGCCGGGTGGTTCTGGATCGGTGGCCGTGTCGCGAATCTGCTGGGTATGGACGGCTGGGAAGCGTTCAAGCCGTATGCGATCGGTTCGCTGGCGGTCGCGGCGGTCGTCGCGCTGGTGCTGTGGTCCGAACTGGTCCGCTCCGATCTGGCGGTGCTCGCTGCTACCGCGACGACGCTGGTCGTGCTGGCCTACGGTTCGCCGGAGCCCTACGGAGCGGTGATCGCCGTACTGGTCGCGCCGGCGTTGGTGCTGGCCTGGGGTGGTTTCCTGCCCGCTACACGCGGTGGCCGGGGACGACAGGGCTGGGGTGCCGTCGTGGGGACGGGCCTGTTCCTCGGTCTCGCCGCGACTTTCTACACCCTCTATCTCGGTATCGCGGCGTTCGCGGTGACGGTGATGGCCGTCGTCGCGGCGTACCTCGCGCGTCGCGCCACCGGGTCGTGGCGGGCGGTCCTCCCGGTGCTCGTCCGTCTCGTGGTGATGGCGTCGATCGCGGTGCTCGTCGCGTTGATCGTGTGGGCGCCGTTCGTGTTCGACGTGCTGGGCGGTAATCCCCCGTCCGAGTCCGGGACCGCGACCCACTATCTCCCCGATGCCGGTGCGCGACTGCCGTTGCCGATGTTCCACATGTCCCTGATCGGACTGTTGTCGTTGCTGGGCACCGTGTGGCTCGTGGGCCGGGCGTCGTCGTCGCATCGGGCGCAGGCGCTCGGGCTCGGGGTGATCGCGGTCTACCTGTGGTACCTCGCCTCGATGGCGTTGACCGCCGTGGGCAACACCCTGCTCGCGTTCCGTCTCGAGGTCATCCTGCTCGTACTGCTCGCTGCGGCAGGCGCATTCGCCTTCGTCGACTTCTCGCGTTGGATCAGCCTGGCGACCAGCGAGAATCCGCGCGTGCGCAGGGTTCTCGTGGCGGTGGGTGCTCTCGGTGCGCTGGCGTTCACCCAGAACATCCCCCAGGTGCTCGGGAGCGAGATCACCGTCGCCTACACCGACACCGACGGGGCCGGTGAACGCGCCGACCAGCGACCCGCCGGAGCCGCGTCCTATTACGCCGAGGTGGACGACGTCCTGCTGTCGCAGTTGGGCGGCGAGCGTGACGACCACGTGGTCCTCACGGCCGACACGTCCTTCCTCGCCTACTACCCATACTTCGGTTTCCAAGCCCTGACCTCGCACTACGCCAACCCGCTGGCGGAGTTCTCCGCGCGGGCCGCAGCGATCGAGGAGTGGTCGGAACTCTCCTCCCCCGGCGAACTGCTCGCCGCCTGGGAGGAGCTGCCGTGGAGAGCCCCCGACGCCGTCGTCTTCCGGCAGGGCGCCGAGGGTTACACGCTGCGTCTGGCCGAGGACGTCTACCCGAACGATCCCAATGTGCGGCGGTACACGGTGACCTTCCCCAAGGAACTCTTCGACGATCCCCGCTTCACCGTGACCGAGGTGGGGCCGTTCGTCGTCGTCACCGCGACGGGCGAACCGGCATGATGCGACGAACTCCGATGTCGCGCAACCACAATCCACCCCATACCAGAATTCCGGTGTAGATCGGGAAGAGAGTCGTGCTGACGATCGGCTGCTCGGTGAGCAGATTCGTCGCGACAGCACCGCCAAGATAGCCGGTGAGGAGTACGGCGCCGAGGATTGCGGTAGGCGGCAGGACGTAGGCGATCAGGCAGACGAGTAGGACGACGCCGAACACCCGGTTGAGGCTCGGGTCGAACCCGAGATCGGCCATCGCTTCCTGCACCTGCGAAACGTTGGCGATGTGGATGATCGAGTCCCACAGCAGAAACAGGACGACGAGACCGCTGACGATCAGGCCTGCGATGCGGGCGGCGCGTGAGGGTGCCGCGGCGATGTCGTCGCGGGTGCCGGTGGTGGATGCGGTGAAGGTGTTCATGACGGCCTCCTGGTAGGTGGGCAGCGGTGCTGTCGCAGATACCGACCGGGCAGGAGCCGGAAACTCATCGCCGCTACGGTAAGGTCGCGGCGAGTCGTACGGGGGGTGCGACGGAATCGGGGGATTCGATGAGCGACGTTCTGTATGTGCCGATCCGACGCCGCGACAGTTCCGGGCACGTTCGGCTCGAGATGCGCACACTGCCCGACGGCCGGCTGGCGTTGCCCGCCTACACCTCACCGAAGGAACTGGCCCGCTGCTGCGGACCGCAGCAGCCGTGGATGGGCGTCGACAGCACAGGGCTGCAGGAGATCCACCGGACCACCGGGTACGACGTGGTCCTGCTCGACGGCCGACAACCACCGCCACCCCCGATCGCGGACGACGACCGTCCGTTCGAGGACCCGCTCGGCAGGAGAGCGACCCGGTGAGCATCGACATCGGTGACCTCGACACGGTCGCGAAGCTCCTGGCGACCGGAGCAATGGGAATCGACGAGCTCGGATCCGATCCCGCACCGATACCCGACGCGGGTGCCGCCACCGCACTGCTCGTCGACGCTCTCGGGTCGATTGCTTCCGCGCTGGACGCGGCGGTCCGGTCGCTGGCCGATGCAGCGGACGCCACCCAGGACAGTCTGCGCGCCTACCAGGACGCCGAGTCGCACACTGCTCAGGAGATGGCGAAGGCCGGTGAGGGATGAGCCTCGACACCCGAGTCTTCGGCGACCCCACCTCCTGCTACGCATGCGCGGATTCGCTCACTGCCCTCGCCACGGGTGTGCACGACCGACTGAAGGTGGCGCGCGACGGACGCACCGAGTCCGAGTACGAATTCAGAAGCCCTGCGGGAGATGCGTTCCGCACGACGCTCGACCGCGTCATCACGGGGACGACCGAGGCCGCAGACCAGATCGACGTGATCGCCGCTGCCCTGCGCGCATTCGCCGACGGACTCGTCACCGCCGGGTCACGCATGTCGCAGGCCGAGGCGACAGCGGCGGAAGCCGGTATTCCCGTGGAGTTCGGCGTCGGGATCGGTGAGCCACTCAGCGTCGATCCGAACTCGTACGACATTGCACCCCAGGTTTTTCGGACGAAGCAGATCGCAGCCTACGAGGCGGCTGCGGGGCTCGTTGCGGAAGGTCGCGCGGCCGAAACCGGAGCGCACAGCGCGCTCGCGGAAGCCTTGCGCGGGCCGACGACGATCCTGAAGGACGCAGAAGCCCAGTGGGAATGGCTCTTGGCGCATACCGTGGGCGGATACATAGCGACGACAGTCTCCGAGCTGTCGAAATGGGGCAACGAAGCCGCTACGCGAGGTGCGACCCTCGCCCGGCTGCGTGAGCTTGCTGCCGAAGCGGCGCGACTTGGCGATCCGTACCCTGAAGCAACAGCCGCCAGGGCTGTTCGAGCCTTCCAGGGCGGAGCGGACGATGCTGCGCGGTTCGCTGCGGAGAACTCTCGACTGCTTGCCGGGCTCGGCGACAACAAGTTCGTCCAGTTGTTCGGAAAGAACGTCGACAGCTTCCTTCCGGAAGGGTCGGCCCTCTCGAAAACCGGAGCCAAAATTCCTGTTGTCGGGTTGGCCTTGACTGGATGGCAAACCTTCCACGATGTCAGCAATGCCGATGACAGTACCGAGGCGGTCGAGGCGGTAGCCAAGAACGTGGGAGGTTTCGTCGCGGGAACAGTTGCGACCGAACTGATTCTTGCCAGCGCAGCAGGCGGACCCGTGACACTGCTGGCAGTTGGCGCCGGAGTCGGGGTAGCGTTCGGTGTAGGTGAAGTGATCGAGCACTGGGACGACATCTCCGGTGCGGCGGGTTCCGCAGCCCGCTGGGTTGGAAACCTGTTCTGAGGTCACGAATGAATGCAACCGACCTGCCTCAGATGCCTGATCCGATCACCGGGGAACCCCGCCCACCCTGCGCACCGCGCATCCATCACGGCACCGAGTACACACCGACCGACCGACTGCCCCGAAACCCACCGAAGGCACCGGATCACCTCGGACCCACACTCGAATGGCTCCAGCCCACCCTTCGCGACCAGTACGGCGATGCCGCGATGCTCGCCGGACTACTCGCGGTATTCGGGACGATCAGCGCAGGGGGTTTCAGCTGGGTCCTCGAATGGTGGGCATGGGGTCTGCTCGCGCTCTTCCCATGGATCATGTTCCGGGCCTCCGGAAACCACTGGACAGCAGCCGGTGTCAGTTGGGTGCAGTGGCGCGGCAGTTGGGTCGACACATACAAACTCACCCGCATCCAATTCTCCGCTGACGGCTACAGCCGCGTTCTTCGGCTGAAGGATGCCCACGGCAACGAGATCCATTCTTTCAAGATCAGCGAGATCCAGCGCAACCCCGACCTGTGGGATCTCGTCTACAACGGCATCCTCCACTCCGTCGCGTCGGGCCACTGCGACATCGACGCCAAGACCCGCCACATCCTGAAGATTCCCTACGAACTCGGGCCGCGCCCCACCCGTAGCGAACGCATCAGAGGACGGCGGCGTAGAGGGTGACGCTGTGAATCTACCCGCAATGCCGGATCCGAATACCGGAGAGCCGCGACCACCCCGTGCGCCACGCATCTACCAGAGAATCGAGCACACGCCGACCGACAGATCCCCACGGAAGCCTCCGGAAGCGCCGGAACATCTCGGACCCGTTCTCGAATGGCTCCAGCCCACCGCCCGTGACCAGTACACGAGCGCGCTCTTCATCGTGGGCATCTCGGTCGCGTACCTCACCCTTGTCGACGGAGGCCTTCGCTGGACCCACATGTGGGTCATGTGGGTCATCATGGCTGTGGGTGCGTGGGTGATGTTCGGCGCCACCAGAAACCATTGGACCGCAGTCGGATCCACCTGGGTGCAGTGGCGCGACGATTGGGTTGACACCTATCACCTCACCCGCATACGATTTTCAGCCGACGGGCCGAACCGCGTTCTCCGTTTGAAAGATGCACACGGCAACAAGATCCACTCGTTCAAGATCAGCGAGATCCAACGCAACCCCGACCTGTGGGACCTGGTCTACAACGGCATCCTCCACTCCGTCGCCTCCGGCAACTGCGACATCGACGCCAAAACCCGCCACATCCTGAAGATCCCCTACGAACTCGGGCCGCGCCCCACCCGAAGCGAACGCACCAGAGGACGGCGGCGTAGAGGGTAAGGACGTCTCCGGGCCTACGGCAGTCGTGAGGCCAGCAACTCCGCCAGGTGCGTGCCGCGCCGCGTCGTGAGGTCGCTCAGCTGGGTACGGCACGAGTAGCCGTCGGCGAGGATCACCGCGTCGTCGGATGCCGCGTCGACGGCCGGCAGCAGTTGGGTTCGCGCGACCGCCACCGACACGTCGTAGTGCCCGCGTTCGACTCCGAAATTCCCGGCCAGGCCGCAGCAGCCGGCGAGGCGCTGCACGTCGGCACCCGCGCGTCGCAACAGTGCGGCGTCGGCGCCCCATCCCATGACGGCGTGGTGGTGGCAGTGGGGTTGTGCGACGATCCGTGTGCCGTCCAGCGACGGCGGTTCCCAGTCGGCGAGGAGTTCGGCGAGGGTCGTGGTGCTGTCGGCCACGAGGCGAGCAGGTGCGGACCCGAGCAGTTCGACCGCGTCGGAACGCAGGACGGCGGTACACGACGGTTCGAGACCGACGATCGGCATGCCGCTGCGGAAGAGTTCGGCAACGGTGCGGCCCAGGATCTTCCGGGCCTGGTCGAGCTGGCCGGTGGTGATCCACGTCAGGCCGCAGCAGCGGGGTTCGTCGGTGAGGTGCACGCTGTGTCCGGCGGCTTCGAGCACGCGCACGGCGGCAACCCCGATCTCCGGGGTGAAGTACTCGGTGAAAGTATCGACGAACAGCAGCACCGAATCGCCTGTGCGGGATCGTCGCGAGAGGGTGTCGGCGAACCACTTCCGGAAGGTGCGGGGCGCGAACCTCGGTACACGGCGGCGGCGGTCGAGACCGGCGACGGTCAACCCGAGCGGGACGACCCCCGGAGCGCGGACAAGGGCGTTGACGGCGCGTGGCGCACGGGAGGCGATCGCCGCCCACTGCGGCAGCCTGCCGAGACCGTAGTGACTGGCGGGCCGCCTCCGTCCCCGGTAGGTCTGGTGCAGGACTTCGGATTTGAGGGTCGCCATGTCGACTCCGGTCGGACAGTCCGACAGACATCCCTTGCACGACAAGCACAGATCGAGCGCCTCGTGCACCTCCGGCGACTGCCACGACTCGGCGACGAGGTGACCGTTGAGCATCTCCTGCAGCACCCGGGCACGTCCTCGGGTGGAGTCCTTCTCCTCGCGGGTCGCGAGGAAGGACGGGCACATCACCCCGCCGGTGCCGGTATTGTCGGCGCGGCACTTGCCGATCCCGGTACACCGGTGCACTGCCTGCGTGAAGTCGCCGCCGTCCTCGAGATAGCGGAAGGCCAGGCCCTCCCGGATCTTCCCGGCCGCCGGGACGCGCAGGTCGGCGTCGACGGGCCGCGGGTCGACGAGCACGCCGGGGTTGAGGACGTTCTCCGGATCGAAGACCGACTTCACAGCCCCGAACAGTGCGAGCGCGTCGGGTGAGTACATCACGGGCAGCAGTTCGCTCCGGGCACGCCCGTCGCCGTGCTCCCCCGACATCGACCCGCCGTATTCGACGACGAGTTCAGCTGCCTCGAAAAGGAATTCGCGGAACAGACCCGGAACCTCGAGGGGGATGTCGAGGCGGATGTGGATGCAGCCGTCGGCGAAGTGCCCGTAGGGATAGCCGGTGACGTCGTATCCGGCAAGCAGTTCCTCGAAGTCGCGGAGATAGTCGCCGACGCGGTGGGCAGGGACGGCGGCGTCCTCCCATCCCGCGTGCGCGGGCAGTCCCTTCGGACTTCTCGCCGACAGGCCGGCTCCCTCCTCCCGGATACGCCACAGCGCAGCGGCACGCGCCTGGTCCTCGACGTGCAGGACGTCGGTCGCGGCGACGGCCTGCGCGAGTGCCTTCGCCCGGCCGCGCACCTCGTCGGCGTCGTCACCGGCCAGTTCGACGAACAGCCAGGCCGCACCCGACGGCAGGGGCGGTACCGCCTGCGGTCCGCGCCGGTGCCGGACGATGTCGACGATCCGCGAGTCGAGCCCTTCGCACGCCGTGGGCCGGAAACCCAGTAGTCCGTGCGCGGCGTTGCCGGCGGCGACGATGTCTGGATAGCCGAGCACGACCATCGTGCGGACGGCAGGGTCGGCGACCAGCTGCACCGTCGCCTCGGTCGTGATCCCGAGTGTGCCCTCGCTACCGACGAACAGCTTCCGGACGTCGAAACCGTTCTCCGGCAACAGATGCTCGAGTGCATAACCCGACACCTGCCGACCGAAGCGACCGAATTCGGTGCGGATGGTCGCGAGGTCGCGGGCGACGATCTCCCGCAACGGTTCCAGCACCGGATCCTCGCCGGGCAGCGTCAGCGGGTGCCCGGTGCCGGTGAGCACTTCGAGCGCGACGACGTTGTCGGACGTGCGGCCGTAGCCGAGCGCCCGCGCCCCGCACGCGTTGTTACCGATCATCCCGCCGATCGTGCACCGGTTGTGGGTGGACGGATCGGGGCCGAAGCGCAGACCGTGCGGTGCCGCGGCGCGCTGCAGTTCGGCCTGCACGACACCCGGTTGCACCCGCGCGGTCCGGGTCTCTGGGTCGACGGAGAGCACCCGGTTCAGGTGACGCGAGAAGTCGATGACCACGCCAGGCCCGACAGCGTTGCCCGCGAGCGAGGTGCCGGTGCCGCGGGAGGTGACGGGGACACCTTCCCGGCGGCACACGTCGAGGGTCGTGGCGACGTCGTCGATCGATCGGGCGCGCACCACGGCCTGTGGCGGGACGCGATAGAGAGAAGCGTCGGACGAGTACAGCGCGCGCGTGGTCGAGTCGTCGCAGACCTCCCCGATGCCCGCCGCGCGCAGAGCGCGCCCGATCGGGGTGGAAGTCCTCATAGACAGCGATGCTAGTGGCGGGAGGCATCGCTCCGGACGTGGTCGGACAGAACCGCGGAGTACCCGCGAGTGGTGCGAGCGGAGCGGCACGCGCCGGCCCCGTGACGGGACTCGCCTAGCATCGACGCTTGTGCCAGCCGATACCGCTTCGCCCGGGAAAACCGATTCGCCCGACCCGACATCGCGCGTCCGCACAGCTCGGATCGTCGCGATCGTGTCGGGACTGCTCGGGTTCGTGCTGGCTCTGACCCTTCCGTTCCTGCCGGTCCGGCAGGAAACCGGCGAACTGCAATGGCCGCAGAACGGCAGCATCGACAGTGTCGAGGCGCCGCTCGTCACCTACGCCCCGCTCACGCTGCGGGCCAGCGTGCCGTGCGCGGCAGCAGCGCAGCTCGGTTCCGACGGCGGCACCCTCGTCTCGACCATCCCGTCCGGCTCCCCCGACGCCACGGCGGAGGGCCTGGTGATCCGCGCGATACCCGGTGAGGACGGCGCTCCCGGCACCGTCGAGGCCGTCCTGCGCAACTCGGTGCTCGTCTCGGCGCCGCTCGACGAGCCGTGTACGGCCGTGACGGTCGCATCGAACTCCGAACGCACCGCCGCCGAGATCGTGGGCGCCGACCCGCCGGTGGCGATCGAGCTCGAGGGCGACGAGCGGCCGCAGATGGTCGGTGTCTTCAGCGACCTCGGCGGCCCGGCCGGCGCCTTCGAACCCGACGGTGACGACTCCACCGAGCGGTTGTCGGTGCGCGCCGAGCTCGACTCGCGGTTCACCTCGACCCCCACGGTGCTCAAGCTCCTCGCGATGATCGTGTGCGCGCTCGCGACGCTGGTCTCCCTCGTCGCTCTGCATCGACTCGACGGGATCGACGGGCGCCGCGCGCGCCGGTTCCTGCCGGCCCGCTGGTGGCGGTTCACCCTCGTGGACGCGGTGGTCGTGAGCACTCTGCTGCTCTGGCACATCATCGGCGCGAACACCTCGGACGACGGCTACATCCTCAACATGGCGCGGGTGTCCGGCGACGCCGGATACATGGCCAACTACTTCCGCTGGTTCGGTGTGCCCGAGGCGCCGTTCGGCTGGTTCTACGACGTGCTCGTCGTGTTCGCACAGGTCTCGACGTCGAGCGTGTGGATGCGCCTGCCCACGCTCATCGCGGCGATCCTGTGCTGGATGGTCATCAGCCGCGAGGTCATCCCCCGGCTCGGCGTCGCTGTCCAGCACAGCCGGGTGTCGCTGTGGACGGCCGGGCTGGTCTTCCTCGCCTTCTGGCTCCCCTACAACAACGGTCTGCGCCCGGAGCCGATCATCGCGGTCGGTGCGCTGCTGACCTGGTGCTCCGTCGAACGCGCCATCGCGACCGGGCGCATGCTGCCCGCCGCGATCGCGGTCCTCATCGCGGCCTTCTCTCTCGCCGCCGGCCCGACCGGCCTGATCGCGGTGGCCGCACTCGTCGCCGGGATGCGCCCGCTGGTGAAGGTTCTTATCGCGCGCCGGCATCTCGTCGGTGTCGTCGCGCCCCTCGCGCCGATCCTGGCGTCGGGCACCGTCGTGCTCATCGCCGTCTTCGCCGACCAGACGCTCGCGTCGGTCCTCGAAGCGACCCGCGTGCGTTCGGCCGTGGGACCGAACGTGCCGTGGTTCGACGAGCGACTGCGGTGGGACGCACTGCTCACCGTCTCCCCCGACGGTTCGCTGGCCCGCCGGTTCGGCGTGTTCGTGATGCTGTTGTGCCTGGTCGTGTGCGTCATGCTGATCCTGCGCAAGGGCCGCATCCCGGGCACCGCTATCGGACCCTCGCGCCGCATCCTCGGCATCGTCTTCGCGTCGTTGCTGCTCATGATGCTCACGCCGACGAAGTGGACACACCACTTCGGTGTGTACGCGGGCCTGGCCGCGTCGGTGGCTGCGCTCGCCGCGATCGGAGTGGGCTCGGTCGGCATCCGATCGGCCCGCAACCGGGCGCTGTTCACCGCCGGGGTGCTGTTCGTCCTGGCGATGGCCTTCACCGGTTCGAACGGCTGGTGGTACGTCTCGAGCTACGGCATCCCGTGGTGGGACAAGCCGCCGTCGATCTCCGGTTACGCCTTCTCCACGGCACTGCTCGGCCTCACGGTGCTCGCCCTGCTCCTCGCCGCGTGGTTCCACCTGCGCGAGCCGTTCACCACGCCGCGACCCGACCGCAACGGCAGGGTGCGGGCCCTGGCGTCGGCCCCGCTCACGCTGGTCGCGGCGGCGGTGGTGCTGTTCGAGGTGCTGTCGCTGCTCAAGGGCGCGGTCTCGCAGTACCCGGCCTATTCGATCGCCAAGTCGAACGCGGCGGCCCTCACAGGCAACTCCTGCGGACTCGCCGACGAGGTGCTCGTCGAGTCCGAACCGAACGCGACCATGCTTCAGCCCCTCGACGGTGATGCGGGCGAGGCCCTGGGTGCGGGCACGGCCGTCGGTTTCACCCCGAACGGCGTGGCCCTCGACCTCACCGCCGACGCGGAGACCACCACGACCGGTGGCGCCAACACCGTCGACAGCGAGGAGGGCGGCACCACCACATCCACCAGCGCCGGCACCGAGGGCGGTCGCACCAGCGACGAGGGCATCAACGGCAGCACCGTGAAGCTGCCCTTCGGCCTCGACCCGCAGACCACGCCCGTCCTCGGCAGCTACCGCTCCGGGGTGCAGCAGTCGGCCGAACTCGAGTCCGGCTGGTACGCGCTGCCGGAGCGCACCGCTGAGACACCGCTGCTGGTCGTGACCGCGGCGGGACGCATCCGCTACGTCGACCCCGACGGTGTCATCACCCCCGGTCAGGACGTGCTGCTGGAGTTCGGTTCGTCATCCGGGGACGACGTGACGCCGCTGGCCACGCTCGCCCCGATCGACATCGGCCCGTCGCCGTCCTGGCGCAACCTGCGCGTGCCGAGCGACGCGATCCCGGCCGACGCCGACGCCGTGCGGATCGTCGTCGACGACGGTGACCTCTCCCCCGACCAGTGGGTCGCGGTCACGCCGCCGCGGATGCCGCGCATGCAGACCCTGCAGGAGGTCGTCGGATCCGACGCCCCGGTCCTCATCGATTGGTCGGTGGGTCTCGCCTTCCCGTGCCAGCGACCCTTCGGGCACCGCAACGGTGTCGCCGAGGTCCCCGAGTACCGCATCCTCCCGGACCGGGTCGGGGCCGACGCGACGAACGGCTGGCAGGACGACATCGGCGGCGGACCGCTCGGCTGGATCCCGCTTCTGCTGAACGCCGAGGCCGTCCCCACCTATCTGAACCACGACTGGGATCGCGACTGGGGATCGCTCGAGCAGTACCGTCCGATCGACCCGGATGCCTCCCCCGCGGAGGTCACCACCGACGTGACGACCCGCTCCGGCCTGTGGTCGCCGGGCCGCATCCGTGACGGGGTCCCCGTCCTGCTGGAGTAAGGGCGAGTGCCGTCACACCACGTCGCCGGATACCATCGACTCCCGTGCCCGACGACGTGACGACCTCACCCGCGCCCGCTCCGACCGCCCCCCGGTCGATGGGCGAGGACCTTCGCACTCGGTACCGGACTGCGCGACTCGTCGCCGTCGTCGCCGGGTTGCTCGGCATGATCTTGGCGCTGGCCACACCGTTTCTCCCGGTCCGCGTGACCGAGGCGACGATGTCGTGGCCGCAGGACGCGGCGGCGACCGACGTCGAACTGCCGCTGATGTCGCAGGTCCCCCTCCAACTCCGCGCCACCGTGCCGTGCAGCGCCGTCGCGGAGATGCCCGGCGACGGCGGGATGCTGCTCGCGACCGCCCCCACCAACGGGCAGGACGCCGCCCTCAACGCGATGTTCGTGCGGGTCGGCGCCGAGAACGTCGACGTGCTCGACCGCAACGTGGTGGTCGCGACCGCGCCGCGCGCCGACGTCGAGTCGGGTGCGTGCAGCGAACTGCAGATCTTCTCCGACTCCGAACGCACCACCGCCGAGTTCGTCGGCCTCTCGGACGAGAACGGCAACCCGCGGTCGGGTGAGCTCACCGGCGACCTGCGGCCGCTCGTCGTGGGCGTGTTCAGCGACCTGCCGACCGCGGTTCCCGGCCTCGACGTCACCGTCGATGTCGATTCCCGGTTCACGTCGTCGCCGACGCTGGTCAAGTCCCTCGCGATGGTCCTCGCGGTGCTGTCGACGGCACTCGCGCTCGGCGCGCTGGCCAAGCTCGACGGCACGGACGGTCGCGGTCACCGCCGCTTCCTGCCGTCCCGCTGGTGGAAGTTCACCGGCGTCGACGTCGTCGTGGTCCTCACGCTCGTCGGCTGGCACTTCTTCGGCGCGAACACCTCGGACGACGGCTACCTGCTGACCATGGCCCGGGCGGCGGAGAACTCCGGCTACATGGCCAACTACTTCCGCTGGTTCGGTGTCCCCGAAGCTCCCTTCGGCTGGTACTACGACGTGCTGGCGGCGTTCGCGAAGATCTCCACGGCCAGCCCATGGATGCGCATCCCGGCACTGATCGCCGGAATCCTGTGCTGGATGGTCATCAGCCGTGAGGTGGTGCCGCGTCTCGGCCGGGCCGTGCGGCACAACCGCATCGCACTGTGGACCGGCGGACTGGTCTTCCTCGCCTTCTGGCTGCCCTACAACAACGGTCTGCGGCCCGAGCCGATCGTCGCGCTCGGTGCGCTGCTGACCTGGTGCTCGATCGAACGCGCCATCGCGACCGGTCGTCTGCTGCCCGCCGCGACGGCGGTGTTCATCGGCGCCTTCACCCTCGCCGCTGCACCGACGGGCCTGATGTGTATCGCCGCGCTCATCGCCGGCATCCGGCCGATGACGCGGATCATCGTGCGCCGCCACCGCGAGGTCGGCACCCTGCCACTGCTCGCCCCGATCGGCGCCGCCGGGATGCTCGTGCTCGTCGTGGTGTTCTCCGACCAGACCCTCGCCGCGGTCCTCGAGGCGACCCGCGTGCGCACCATCATCGGCCCCAACGAGGAGTGGTGGAACGACTTCCTCCGCTACTACTACCTGATGGTGCAGACCGTCGACGGGTCGCTGCCGCGCCGCTTCGCGTTCCTCACGATGCTGCTGTGCCTGTTCACGACGCTGTTCGTGCTGCTGCGCCGCCGCCGGATCCCCGGCGTCGCCGTGAGCCCGACCTGGCGTCTGCTCGGCATCGTCTTCGGCACGATCTTCTTCATGATGTTCAACCCCACGAAGTGGACCCACCACTTCGGGGCGTACGCAGGCATCGCCGGATCGCTCGCGACGGTCACCGCCGTCGTGGTCTCCGCGAGCGCATTGCGGTCGCGGCGCAACCGCACGATTTTCCTCGCCGGAGTGCTGTTCGTCCTGGCGGTGTCGTTCGCCGGCATCAACGGCTGGTGGTACGTCTCGAGCTATGGCGTGCCGTGGTTCGACAAGACCGTCTCGCTGAGCGGCTACCAGTCGAGCTCGCTGTTCCTGGTCCTGTTCGGTCTCGCCCTGGTGCTCGTCGCGTGGCAGTACCTCCGCGAGGGCTACGCACCGCCGCCGGAGTCGGCCGAGACGAAGAAGGGCCGGCGGATCCGCGCCCTCGCGGCTGCGCCGCTCACGGTCGTCGCCGCGGTGATGGTGCTGTTCGAGGTGCTGTCGCTGCTCAAGGGCGCGGTGTCGCAATACCCGGCGTACTCGCTCGCTCGCTCCAACATCGGGGCGGTCGCCGGGCAGACCTGCGGTCTCGCGAACGACGTGCTCGTCGAGGCCGACCCCAACGAGGGACGCCTCGAACCGATCATCGACCCCGCCGATCCGCCGGCAAACGACGACCCGCTCGCCGGTGCGGCGCCGCGCGGTTTCACTCCCGACGGCGTGCCGTCCGACCTGACCGCCGACTACGTCGAGGTCAAGCCGGGTCAGGGCAACACCGACAACCAGAGCGTCGGCCCGACCTTCGAGACGGGCGCGGGCGGCGGCACCACGGGTGGTTCCGGTGAGCAGACCGTCAACGGCAGCACCGTGCGTCTGCCCTTCGGGCTCGACCCGTCCGTCACCCCGGTGCTCGGCAGCTACCAGGAGGGTGTGCAGGAACCCGCCGCGCTCACCTCCAGCTGGTACGCCCTTCCCGGGATCACCGACGAGACGCCGCTGGTGATCATCTCCGCGGCCGGTCGCATCTGGTCGTACGACGACACCGGTGCACTGACCTACGGCCAGTCGCTGCTCGTCGAGTACGGCACCCGCCAGGCCGACGGCAGCGTCGAGGCGAAGGGCACCTACCTGCCGCGCGACATCGGCCCCGCACCGTCGTGGCGGAACCTGCGTGTGCCGCTCGCCGACCTGCCCGACGACGTCGACGCCGTCCGCATCGTCGCCAACGACCCCAACCTCACCGGCGACCAGTGGCTGGCGTTCACGCCGCCGCGCGTCCCCATCCTCGAGCGGCTCGACGCCCAGCTCGGTTCCGAGCAGCCGCTCCTGCTGGACTGGGCCGTGGGTCTGCAGTTCCCGTGCCAGCGGCCGTTCGACCACTGGGCCGGTGTGGCCGAGATGCCGAACTACCGGGTCCTCCCCGACCGTCCGCTCGCGGTGTCGTCGACCGACACCTGGCAGTCGGCCGACAACGGTGGCCCGCTCGGCTTCGCGGAGGTCCTGGCGCGACCCGAGCAGGTGCCCACCTACCTCGAGAACGACTGGGGGCGCGACTGGGGTTCGGTGGAGCGGTACGTGCGCTTCTACCCGAATGCGCAGCCGGCCGAACTGACCACCACCGAGGTGACGAGGTCCGGGTTGTGGAAACCCGCGCCGATGCGCGTCTACGAGTGACGGATGAGGCGCGAGTAACGGAAGTGACGCCGACGGGCGACACACAGGGCATGACGACCTCGAGAAAGATCGCATTCACGGCAGCCCTGGGCGCGGCGCTCGCGCTCGGTGTGGTCACCGCTCCCGCAGCGTCCGCGGAGCCTGTGGCGGCTACGACCCTGAGCCCTGTGATCGGCGCGGTCGGTGGCACCGGTTCCGCAGGGTGGGGAGGTCTCCTCGTCAACGAGGGCGTGACCGTCGGTGTGGACCCCGAGCGTCCCGGCTTCTCGCGATTCGGCAGCAGCTTCCAGTGCCCGTGCCTCGTGAACTGGACGAACGTCACCACCGGACAGCGTGGCACCGTCACCCTGCCGATCTACCCGCCCATCCCCTCCGCAGGATGGGAATACCCCTGGTTCGAGACCGGCTCCGGACGTATCGAGGCGGTCGTGACGACCACCGACATCACCTTCCTGCCGGGCCGGGGTTCCTGGACCGTGCCCTGACCCCCGGCCCGGTGGGGCGGCGTCGGATATACACGACGGGGCCTGTGCACGCACTGGTGCACAGGCCCCGTCGGCAACGGCTCTACAGCGGCAGCAGGTGATGCTTCCGCGGGTTCTTGAACACTTCCTTGTCGCGAAGAAGGTTCAGCGCCTTGCGGATCTCGAGACGGGTGGTCGACGGCTCGATCACCGCGTCGACGTATCCGCGCTCGGCCGCGATGTACGGCGTGGCCACGTGCTCGTTGTAGAAGTTGATGAGCTGCTGGCGCACCGCCGGAGCGTTCTCGCCCGCGGCCTCGATCTGCCGGCGACCGATCACCGCGACAGCCGATTCGGCACCCATCACGGCGATACGCGCGGTGGGCCACGCGAAGTTGATGTCGGCGCCGAGCTGCTTCGACCCCATCACGGCGTAACCGCCGCCGTAGGCCTTACGGACCACGACGGTCACCTTCGGGACCGACGCCTCGACATATGAGAACAAGAAGCGGCCGCCACGCTTGATGACGCCGATCTTCTCCTGCTCGACACCGGGCAGGAAGCCGGGGGTGTCGACGACGAACACGAGCGGGATGTCGTAGGCGTCGCACACGCGCACGAAGTGCGCGGCCTTGTCGGCAGCAGCCGCATCGAGGGCACCCGACAGGTACAGCGGCTGGTTCGCCACCACGCCCACCGCCCGGCCGTCGACGCGGGCGTAGCCGGTGATGATGTTCGGCGCGGTCTGTGCGCGGACCTCGAGGAACTCGCCGTCGTCGAAGATCTTCAGCAGGATGTCCTGCATGTCGTAGCCGGAGTTGTCGGCGTCGGGCATGAACGTGTCGAGTTCGAGATCGTCGGGCGTGAGCTCCGGTTCGAGACCGGGATTGATGATCGGAGGCTTCTCCTGCGCGTTGGACGGCATGTAGCTCAGGTACTGCCGCACCCACTCGAAAGCGGCCTTCTCATCCGGCGCGACGTGGTGCACGTTGCCGTACTCGGCCTGCTGACGGGCACCGCCGAGCTCCTCGAGGCTCACGTTCTCACCGGTGACCGCCTTGATGACGTCCGGGCCGGTGACGAACATGTGGGCGCCTTCGGTGGCGACCACGACGTCGGTGTTGATCGGCGCGTAGACCGCACCACCGGCGCAGTTGCCGACGATCACCGAGATCTGCGGGCACAGACCCGACAGCGGCTCGTGACGCTTGCCGATCTCGCCGTACCAGGCGAGCGAGGTGACGGCGTCCTGCACGCGGGCACCACCGGAGTCGTTGATGCCGACGACGGGGCAACCGATCTTGAGGGCGAAGTCGAGGACCGCGGCGACCTTGCGGCCGAACATCTCACCGACGCTGCCGCCGAAGACGGTCTGGTCGTGGGAGAACACCGCGACCGGGCGGCCGTCGACCGTGCCGTGCCCGACGACGACGGCGTCGCCGTACATCGCATCGTCGCGGCCCGGCATCTTCATCAGCGCGCCGATCTCGACGAAACTGCCCCTGTCGAGCAGCATGTCGATGCGCTCACGAGCGCTCGGGATGCCCTTCTTCGCGCGCTTGGCGATCGCGAGTTCGCCGGCAGGCTCCTTCGCGATCTCCAGCTTCTCGCGCAGCTCGGCCAGCTTCTGTGCCGTGGTGCTCACTTCTTCGTTCAGCTCCTCGAGGCCTCGATGTCGGCCAGCTTGCGGGTCAGGTCTTCCCCCACCTTCGAGATGTACGGCTCGTCGACGATCTGCAGGTGATCGCCGCCGACGTGCACGACCTCGAGATCCGCGACGACCTCGCCCCACCCACCGTCGGGCTGTCGGGTCCCGAAGGCCGGCTCGAGATCGATCGCGTCGTCGTGATACTTGTCGGCCATGTACAGCACGACCTTGCCGTCGTAGGGCAGCAGATCCGCGGTCTGGATGGCGCGGTTGTCGAGCCACGACGTGCGCTGGTGCTCGATGATGCCGCCGGGGATCTGCGCCCCGCTCAGCTCGAGCAGACCCATCAGGATGCCGATCTGCTCCTCGTCGCTGCCGGCCTCGGCCAGCAGGTCGTAGGGTAGCGGCGCGTCGACCCCGTAGGTCTTCTTCGCGAACGCCGAGTAACGCTGCCAGCGCTTGCGGATCTCGTCGGGCGTGTCCTCGACCTTCTCACCGGCCATGACGGTGTCGATGAGGCCGACGAGACGCACGTCCTTGCCCTCCTCGCGGAGCAGACGGGCCACCGCGTAGGCCAGGACACCGCCGAGCGACCAGCCGCACAGCACGTACGGGCCGTCGCCCTGGATCTCCTCGATGAGCGGCAGGTACGCCTGTGCGCGGGTGTCGATCGGGCCCTCGGTGCGCTCGAAACCGAACACCGGGGTGTGCGCGGGCAGGCGGCGCAGCAGCGGCTCGTACGCGACCGTCGAACCACCCGCGGGGTGGAAGACGAAGACCGGCACGGTGTCCGATCCCTCGGCGCGGGGCCGCAGGGTGCGCACGAGTCCGTCGATGCGATCGGCGGATTCGAGATGCTGACGGACGGTCTCGGCGAGCTGCTCGACGGTCGGGGCGGAGAGCACGTCGTCGACGGTGATCTCACCCTCGGCCCGCTCGGTCAGCCGTGCCGCGAGCTTCTCGGCGACATCGCGGTCGAGCTTCGGCAACGGGTTGAAGATGCCCTTGGCCGACTTGCCCGTGACCACGGCCCACGAGGCGAAGGTCAACCGTTCCGCGGCGTCGCGCGGCGGCACGTCGACACCGCTCGACTCCTGCTCGGGCTCGGCCGTCTCGGGCGCGGTCTGTGCTTCGGCTTCGGCTTCGGCTTCGGCTTCGGCTTCGGCTTCGGCTTCGGCTTCGGCGAGAATCTGCTCGGCCTCGCCCACCGCGGTGGTGTCCTCGACCTCGGGAAGATCGTCCTGCTCCGCAGCGGCGGCGCGTTCGGCTGCCTTCTCGGCGGCCTGCTGCTCGGCGAGCTGCGCGACCTCCTCGCGGTTCTCGACGGCGTATCGCAGGTACTTCGCGACGTCGCGCAGGCTCGCGTCCTTGACCGCCGACAGCTGCAGCTGCGGGATGTCGAACTCGTACTCGACGCGGTTCTTGATGCGGACCGCCATGAGCGAGTCGAGGCCCAGCTCGATGAGCGGGATCTCGGCGGGCAGATCCTCGGGCGCATAACCCATGGACTCGGCGACGATCAGCGTCAGGCGGTCGTCGAGGCTCTGCGATCCGTTGGGATCCCACTGGTCGCCGAACGACTCGACGACCTCGGGAAGCTCCTCGGCCTGCGCGGCCGGCTTCGCGGCCACCGCGACGGGCGCGGGCAGCGGCTCACCGGAGGTGACGACACCCTCGTGGACGAGCGTGAAACCGTCGCCGGTGTTCGCGTGCACCTGCAGTGACGCGCCACCCGGGTGCCGGGTGAGCGTCGTGGTGAGGGTGCCGGTCGCGGGGACGTCGGTGTGCGGGATGGACGCGGTGAGCGTGACATCGGACAGCACCTGCGAGGCCGCCGCGACGACCAGCTCGGCCGCATCGGTGACGGCGGATGCCTGCACCTCCCACACGTAGCGGCCGTCGGGCAGTGCGACCCGGGCGCCGGGCGCGCGGCCGTTGCCGGAGGTGCCGATGCTGGCGTCGACCCAGTACGGCTTGCGTAGGAAGGCGGTGCGCGGCAGGTCGGCGTAGTCGCCTTCCGGCAGCAGCGTCCTCAGATCGACGGACTGCCCGTGCACGTACAACTGCGCGAGCGCGGTCAGCACACCGAGGGACTCGTCCTCCTTGCGCTTGAGCGTCTGGATGAACTGGCCGTCCTGCCCACCGGCGTCGAAGGCCGTCGCCGCGACCGACATGAGCGTCGCGGGGTTGGCGTTGAGCTCGACGAAGGTGGTGTGCCCGTCGGACAGCGCCTGCCGGATCGCCTGCGTGAAGTACACGCTGTGGCGCATGCCCTTGGTCCAGTACTCGACGTCGTGGATGCCCTCGTGACCTGCACGGTAGAGGGTCTCCTGGTCGACCGACGAGTACAGGTCGACCTTCAGGCGGTGCGGTTCGATGCCGGCGAGCTCGGCCGCGAGCTCGCCGAGGATCGGATCGACCTGCGAGGTGTGGCTCGCACCCTTGGTCTGCAGGACCCGGGCGAACTTCTCCTCGGCCTCGGCACGCGCGACGATCGCGTTGACCTGCTCCTGCGGGCCACCGATGACGGTGTGCGTCGGCGCCGCGTAGACGCAGACCTCGAGCTGCGGGAAGTCGGGCAGCACGTCGGTGATCTCGGCGGCGCTGTACTCGACGAGCGCCATGAGTCGGATGTCGTCGCCGGTCAGGCCGGATTCGGCCTCACCCATCAGACGCGAACGCGAGCAGATGACGCGCACGGCGTCCTCGAGCGAGAGTCCGCCCGAGATGTAGGCGCCGGCGGCCTCACCCATCGAGTGGCCGACGACCGCGGCGGGCTCGGCACCGTGGTGGCGCAGCAGCGCGGCGAGACCGATCTGGATCGTGAAGATGCCGACCTGCGCCGTCTCGACGTCGTAGTCCTGCGCGTCGTCGAGGAACTTCTCCTTCATGGAGTAGCCCGACTCGTCGTAGATCAGCTCGTCGACCTCGTCGACGGCCGCCGCGAAGACAGGGTTCTCCAGGTACAGCTGCTTGGCCATTTTGCGGTGCTGGGCACCGAAGCCGGAGAGCACCCACACCGCGCCCTTGGAGGCGGGAGCGTCGGCGGTGAACACGCCCTGCGCGGGCTTGCCGGCGGCGACGGCACGCAGACCGGCGATCGCCTCACCGTGGTTGCTCGCCACGACGATCGCGCGGGACCGGCCGTGGTTGCGACGAGCGAGCGTGCGGGCGACGTCGGCGAGCGGCGTCGTGCTGCCCTTCTCGGTCTCGAGCCAGTCGGCGAGATCGGCGGCGGCACGGCGGCGACGCGACGGCATCGCAGCGGAGACGGCGAGCAGGACGGGCAGCTCGCGGGCCTGCTCGGTGGTCTCCGCGGCGGGGATCTCCTCCGGCAGGACCTCGACCTCGGCCTCGGACGCTTCGAGCCCCTCGGGGCCGGTGTACTCGCGCACGACGACGTGCGCGTTCGTGCCACCGAAACCGAAGCCGGATACACCGGCGACGGCGCGACCGGTGTAGCGCGGCCACTTCGCGCCCTCGGGGATGACCTTCAGGTGCGCGCTGTCGAACGGGATGTACGGGTTGGGCGCGGTGTAGTTGAGCGTCGGGGGCAGCTGATCGTTCTGCATCGCGAGAACGACCTTGATGAGACCGGCCGCACCCGCGGCGGACTCGAGGTGACCGAAGTTGGTCTTGGCCGAACCGAGCAGGACCGGCCTGTCGTCCTCGCGGCCACGACCGACGACGCGGCCGAGCGCGTCGGCCTCGATCGGGTCGCCGAGCACCGTGCCGGTGCCGTGCGCCTCGATGTAGTCGACACCGGACGGCAGGATCTGCGCGTCGCGGTAGGCGCGGCGCAGCACGTCGACCTGCGCTTCGGGGTTGGGAGCGGCCAGGCCGTTGGAGCGGCCGTCCTGGTTGACGGCCGAACCGGCGATCACCGCGAGGATGTCGTCGCCGTCGCGCTCGGCGTCCTCGAGACGCTTGAGCACGACGAGACCCCCGCCCTCGGCGCGGATCATGCCGTCGGCGTCGGCGGAGAACGCCTTGATGCGGCCGTCGGGTGCCATGACGCCGAGTTCGTCGAAGCCGAGGGTGCCGGCCGGGGCGAGCAGCATGTTGACGCCACCGGCGAGGGCGACGTCGGCTTCGCCGTTACGCAGCGCACGTACGGCCTGGTGCACGGCGACCAGCGACGACGAGCACGCCGTGTCGAGCGTGACCGACGGGCCGTGGAAGTCGTAGAAGTACGACACGCGGTTCGCGATGACCGCGGTGGAGGTGCCGGTGAGCGCGTAGGGATGCGCTGCGGACGGATCGCCGACCGCGAGGAGCATGTAGTCGCTCGCCGAGCTGCCGATGAACACACCGACCGAGCCGCCCTTGAGGTCGCTCGGCGGGATGTGCGCGTGCTCGAGTGCTTCCCAGGTCAGCTCCAGCGCGAGGCGCTGTTGCGGGTCGACCATCTCGACCTCGCGCGGCGACATCGCGAAGAACTCGGCGTCGAAGCCCTTGACGTCGTCGAGGTAGCCGCCCCTGGTGTTGGCGTTGCGGATCGACTCCCACACGGCGGGATCGTTCTCGAACTCCGACCAGCGGCCCTCGGGCAGATCGGAGATGCCGTCGCGTCCGGACGCGAGCAGCTCCCACATCTGTTCGGGGGTGTCGACGTGGCCCGGCAAACGGGTGGACAGACCGACGATGGCGACGTCCTTCGAACCCGCCGCGGCACCGACCGTGTACAGGGCGGAGTCGTCCTCGGCGGGTGCCTCGGGCTCACCTTCGATGATGCGCGTCGCGAGCGACGCGATCGTCGGGTGCTGGTAGGCGATCGTCGCGTTGAGGGTGACACCGAGGAGTTCCTCGATCTCACCCGCCATGGCGACGGCGTCCCGGGAGGACAGCCCGAACTCCTCCATCGGACGATCGTCCGAGATCTGGGAGACCGGCTGCCCGGTCGCGTCGGCGATCCAGTTGCGCAGCCATTCGCGCAGCTGCGCAACCGTCATTTCAGTGTCAGACATCAACCCACCACGCTACCCGGGAAAGAGGACATTCGTTCTTACACGCTGTCCGGGAAGGCCTGCTGCTGGTAACCACCACGCAGCGTTCCCTCGACATATGCGGTCTTGCACGCCCGACGCGCGATCTTTCCGCTGGACGTACGGGGGATCGAACCGGCCGGCACGAGCAGCACGTCGCGGGCGGTGACACCGTGCCGGGACGAGATCGCGGCACGTACCGCGTCGGCGATCGGCTGCGGATCGGCCTTGCCGGCGCCGGGAGCGCGCTCGGCGACGATCACGAGCTGCTCCGACGAATCGTCGGCATCGAACTGCAGGCCGGAGGCGTCGTTGTCGAACACCTCGCGCGGCAGCTGGTTGGCCGGCACCGCGAACGCCGCGACGAAGCCGGGACGCAGCGCGGAGCTGGCCTCCTGCGCCGAGAACTCGAGGTCCTGCGGGTAGTGGTTGCGGCCGTCGACGATCACGAGGTCCTTGACGCGACCGGTGATGTAGAGCTCGCCGTCGATGTAGACGCCGTAGTCGCCGGTGCGCAGCCACTTGCTGTCGTCCGGGGTGCCCTCGGCGTGGCTGCCCTCGGCCAGACGCTTGGTGATGCGGTTGTGGAAGGTGTTGTCGGTCTCTTCCTTGCGACCCCAGTAGCCGATGCCCATGTTCTCGCCGTGCAGCCAGATCTCGCCGACCTGCTCGTCGGGCATCTCGGTGCCGGTCTCGGCGTCGACGATCGCGGCCCACTGGCTGCGTGCGACGTAACCGCAGGAGACCTGCGGGATGGCGTTCTCGGCATCGGGCTCGACGCGCATGACCCGGCCCGCGTTGAGTGCGGTGCGGTCGACGTAGATGACCTTCGCCTCGTCGCTGTGACGGGTGGAGGAGACGAACAGGGTGGCCTCGGCCATGCCGTAGGACGGCTTGATCGCCGTGCGGGGCAGACCGTAGGGCCCGAATGCCTCGTTGAACTTGCGCATCGACGACGTGGTGACCGGCTCGCTGCCGTTGATCAGGCCGATGACGTTGCTCAGGTCGAGTTCTTCGCCCGGCTTGGGGACCGCGCGTGCCGCAGCGTGCTCGAACGCGAAGTTCGGGGCGGCGGCGAAGGTGCCGGCACCGTCGGAGACGGCGGCGAGCTCGCGGATCCAGCGGCTCGGCCGGGCCACGAAGGCACGCGGGCTCATGATGGTGATGTACTTGCCGCCGACCGCGGGCAGGATCACCGTGAGCAGGCCCATGTCGTGGAACAGCGGCAGCCAGGTCACGCCGCGCGACGACTCGTCGAGTTCGATGGAGTCGGCCATCTGGATGACGTTGGTGAGCACCGAGCGGTGAGTGATCTCGACGCCGGCGGGAACGCGGGTCGAGCCGGAGGTGTACTGCAGGTACGCGATGTCGTCGGTGCCGATGGGCGGCCGGTTCCAGGACTCGGCGACCGAGTCGGGGATGGCGTCGACGGCGATCACGCGGGGACGCTGCGCAGCGGGGAGCGGGCGGAAGAACTGCCGCACGCCGGCCGCGGACGAGGTGGCGGTGAGGATCGCGCTGGGGGTGCAGTCGCCGAGAACGGCGTGCAGGCGATCGGTGTGGCCGGGCTCGTCGGGATCGAACAGCGGCACGGCGATGGTGCCGGCGTAGATCGCGGCGAAGAAGGACACGACGTAGTCGAGGCCCTGCGGAGCGAGGATCGCGACGCGGTCGCCGGGAGCGGTGACCTGTTGCAGGCGCGCGGCGATGGCCTTGATGCGCACGCCGAACTGATCCCAGGTCAGCTCGTGCACCTCGCCGTCGCGTTCCCGCGAGTAGTCGATGTACCGGTAGGCGAGGTCGTCACCGTTTGAAGCGAAGTTCCCCTCGAGGTGATCGAGCAGGGTCTGCCCTTCAGGCAGCCTGATCCGCCCGTTCTCATCGATGAACTCTTCGAACCCGACGCTCAATTCCTTCTCCCTGTCGAAGCGATCCCACAACCACTCGACATGGTTGCGCCACTAACTTTTCCTCCGCGCCGGCGGATCGTCGTACCGATACCGCCCCCCACGGCTTCCGGCGGTCCGTTCCTCGAACGTGTCCATCGACCCCAGATCACGAATATGTTACAGATCGGCATCACGCGCACCCACGCAAAGTGCGGTCGCCGGGAAGAACGCTTCCCCTCGCACACGGGAAACACAAAGATACGACATGGTCGTCTTCACACACACATTCCGCGCCCGTCGAACGAGACGAGCACACGATCCGATTGTGTGCGAGGGTTTTTCGAGGCCGACACCGACCGACGGTGCAACCCGCCGCCCTCTGCTGCCCAGGATCGGCGCCCCGGTACGTACGCCCGACCGAGGCGAGAGCTCGTGACAAGGATCATTCCCGGTCGCGGGCCGTCGCTACGCCCCCGGAGGGGGCCGGCCGTTCGCCGTGCCGTCACTGGCACCATGAACCTCTTCTCCTGTGGCAGTCGTCGTGCGCCACGATCCCGGACGGCCGGGCCGCAGCCGAGGGATGAGTCTAAAGGCAGCCCGTCTTTCGAGTGTACCGGGTGGTGAGATCGGACACTACCGGCGAGTAATATGTGGGAGGGTTCACTCGGACCCGAACCTCCCCCGCGTGCAGCGACGGCCGCACCTCATTCTTCTGCGGGTTCCGGTGCGGCATCGATCTTCTCCGCCGCCCAGTTCGCGATCCACTGCGTCGCGGTCGTGCCGTTCTCGTCCACGACGTAGGTGTTGTACATCGCGTGGATCGGGTTGTTGACGTACTCGAGCAGGCGCGGAGCGGCCGACATCCAGTTGGCGGGATTCAGCGCGTTCGGTGGTGCGTCACAGATACTGTCCGTGGGCGCGCAGATTTGGATCGTGCGGTCGTCGAGCTCCCCGAAGCCACCGGGACGCGCGCCGGTCATCGTGATCCCCGGCAGCCGCAGGCCGTCGAGCGACAGTTCGGCGCCCACTCCGGCGACGGGCGCACCGATGTCGGTGCCCGAGACCCCGTCGCGGCGACCGTCGGCAACGAGTGCGACACCGAGCACCCGGTCGGCGGGGACCGGGCCGTTGCCGGCACCGATCTGCGCGGCGACGTCGCCCACGATCACGGCGCCCTGCGAGAAACCGGTGAGCACGTAGGTGGTCAGCGGGCACTCGGCCGAGCGTCGCGCGAGGATGTCGGTGGTGGCCGCGAATCCCTCACTGCGGCTGTTGTTGTAGGACTGCTGGCCGTCCGGCGGGATCGCGATGGGGTTCGAGAACTGCGCGACGTACGGCACCGTGTAGACATCGGCGCGTTGGGCATCGAAACGCTCCTGCAGCGGCCTCGTCACGTTGAGCATGAGCGAGTACGGGTTCGCGGCCGGAGCGTACGGATCGTCGCCCACCGCGGACTCCCAGGTGCCCGGCACCGCGACGACCTGCACGTCGGGGCACGAGGCCGGCTGCGACTGCGGCTCCTCCGGCCCGGGCGGGGTAGGAATCGGCGACGGGATGTCCAGCCGCCCCGCGAGCATGTACCAGAGCACCAGCACGATCGCCAGGACGAGCAGCGCCCCCACGACCACGATCCTGCGTCCGCGACGCTGCTTCGTCCTGACCATTCGTGCTGTCCCCGCGTTCCCTAGTTGCAGTACGTCTCGCCGGCGACGGCGATGTACGTGTCGGCCGTCGAGGAGGCCTGATCCTCCGACAACTCGACACCACCGGCTGCAGCATCACTACCCACGAGCGCGGTCACGAACACCTTGATCTCCTCCGGCGACCCGCCCTGCGCCTGGGCGCTGCAGATGTAGTCGGCGATGTTCACCGCGCCGGTCTCGTCGCTGGGCTCGACGCCCTCGGCGCGGAGACCGTCGAGGAAGGCCTGTGCGCCGGGCGTGGGAGCGGGTGCCGCGCCCGTGTCCTCTCCGGCATCGTCGTCTCCGGCAGCGGGCGAGGACGGAGCCGGGGACGCCTCGCTCGTCTCGGTCTCGCCCGTGGTCTCGGCCCCGGCTGCGCCGGGGGATGTCTCGGCCGCGGAGGTCGATGTCGACGCCGAGGTTTCCGTGGCGGCAGACGTCGTCGGCGTGTTCGTCGCGGTGGAGTCGTCGCTTCCGCACGCGGAGAGAACGGCCGTGGCGGTCAGTGCCGCAGCGAGGGCGCCGAGGACTCGGGTCGAGCGTGAGCGGGTCCGTGCAGGCATGTGGTGGGGTCCTCACATCCGGGATGTCGGTCGAACTTGGTCAGATGCGCCCCAGGCTACAGAGCGGCCCGTGCGGCCGGTAGGAGCGTCCCGCCTCCCCCGGTTACACGGGCCGACCCTGCTGTCGTTCGGTTACGGCTGCAGCTTCACTTCGTCGCCGTCGAGGGTGATGAAGCCGTTCTGAAAGTTCTGCTGGACACCCTTGCCGTCCACGGCCGGGAACTCGTCGCTGATCGGCAGGCCCAGACGTCCTTCGGCACCCTTCTCGGCGAGCCACGCCTCGAGGATCTTTCCGCGGACCGGCCAGGCACCGGTGAGCGGGCTCCAGTAGATGTTGCCGTGCTGGAACTCGTTGAAGCGACCGTCACGCCCTGCGGGCTGCTCGCTGGCCGTCGGGTAGCCCAGGACTCCCGTCTCGTAGCCGAGCTGGGAGTACTTGTCGAGGATCATGCCCTGCACGCCGTGGGCGCCGGTGTCCTCGCTCCAGTACATGGCGCCGATCTCGAAGCCCTGGACCGCGCCGCGGCCGTCGGGGGTCGCCGCCTCGTCGAGGATCGGGTAGCCGAGCGGTCCGCCCTCCCAGCCCTGGTTCTTCCATTCCTCGAAGATCTTTCCGCGGACCGCGTGGGCGCCGTGCTCGGGCGTCCAGTAGATCGCGCCGTTCCGGAAATGGTTGAACCGTCCGCGTCCGTCGGGTGCGACGCGTTCCTCGGTGGTCGGATAGCCGAGCTGCCCGGCCGGACCGCCGACACCCTGGTAGGCGCCGCCGATCGCACCCGCGACCGGCACCGTCGTGCCGTCGGACGAGAAGACGCGGCCGAAGCGGAAGTCCTGCACCTTGCCACCGGCGACGTCGTATTCACCGGTGAGGCAGTCGCCGAGCCAACCGTTCACGTTCGCCACATCGCCGAAGGCGCCGGTGGGGTTGCACTCGGGCTTGTCGACCTCGACCCCGAGGGTGTTGGCGAGCTGCGGCCACAGCTGGTGCAGTTCGAACTCCCAGTACTTCCACGTGTGGGTGCCCGACGGCCGGTACACGATCTGGGCGGGGATGCCCTGCTTCTCGAGCTTCGTCGCGAACGCCTGCGAGGTGAGGCGCGAGAGGATCTCGAGGCCCATGCCGGCGTAGTTGGTGCTGACCCCGGGGATGCCCGACGGATCGTCGTGGGGGCCGGTGGTGCCGCTGCCGCTCGAGACGTACAGGCTCACGCCCTCGAGCTTGTCGGCGAGCAGGTAGGGATCGTGCGACTCCCAGCCCTCGGAGCCGGGCGCACCCCACATCGCCTCGGAGTCGAAACCACCGGCGTCCTGCATCGCGTAGTGGATGGCCTCGGGCATGCCGAGGGTGGTGGTGGTGAGGATGCCGGACAACGACGCCGCGAACTGCGCGAAGCCCGGGTTGCGGGCGGGTAGGAACATCGCGGCGGTACCGCCCATCGACAGGCCGACGACGCCACGCTTGTCGGTGGTACGCCAGTCGCGTTCGAGCAGCGGAGGGAGCTCCTTCGTCAGGAAGGTCTCCCACTTGTAGTTCTGTCCGTTGTTCTGATCGATCCAGTCGGAGTAGAAGCTCGACTGGCCGCCCACCGGCAGCACGACGTTGACGTTCTTGTCGGCGAAGAATGCCTCCGCATCGGTCTCGAGCGTCCACCCGTTCTCGTCGTCGCGCGCGCGCATGCCGTCGAGCATGAACACCGACGGGAACTTCGCGTCGGGCTTGCTGTTCCAGTCGCGCGCGAGCAGCAGCTGCACCTGGATCGGCGTCCCCATCGACGGCGAGTCGATCCACAGAGCGACGCGGCGATCGGTGAGCCAATCGACAGAGCGGACGGTCGCACCGGCAGTGCTCGTCGGGCCGGACTGGGCGATGAGCGGATCGGCGGTAGCCACCGAGACGGTGGTCAGACCTGCGGCGACGGGCGCGACGAGGGCTGCGGCGATCAGTGCGAGCGCACGGGATCTTCTGCGCCGCGCACCCGCGACGCGAGCCACTCTCCTGCTCGGCCCCGTCCGTCGCTCACCGTGCTCGAGCTCAGTTCGCATCTGCATCGCTCACTTTCTGCGTTGCCGGATTTCCTGCCGAAGTGCGGCTTCGGGTGGACCGCGACGGCGGCAGTGGCAGGGCGCCCGGCTGGGTATGCCGACTCGGGATACCGGAGTCCCGGATGTTGTTTCTACACCGGCGGCGCCCGGAATCGCGGGTGCCGCGCTGTGACAGGTGAGAAAATTGTTGCAGAAAGTTACGACGCCGCCCACTCACCGGATCGGTGAGCGGGCGGCGTCGTTGCTAGCAGTGCGTACCGGAGATCAGAACGCGTTCAGCGCCTCGAGGATCTGCGGGCGTGCCTTCCACAGCTGATCCTCCCAGTACTTCCATGCGTGCGTGCCGCGCGCCGGGAAGTCGAAGGTAGCCGGGATGCCGAGCGTCGCCAGCTTGAGCTGGAACGCGCGGGTCTGGGCGAGGGACAGCGCCTCGAGCGCCATGCCGTTGGCGGTGTTGTAGTAGCCGACGAAGCCCTGCGGGTTGTCGTGCTCACCGGGCAGACCGCTGGCGGCCGAGATGTACAGCGACAGACCCTCGAGCTTCGGAGCGAAGACGAACGGGTCGTTGCGCAGCCACGCCGGGCTCCACGGCGGGCCCCACATCGAGTCGACGTTGAAGCGGCCGGCGTCGAGCATCGCCACGCGGATGGCCTCACGCATGCCGGGAGCCGACAGGTTCAGGTAGCCGGACAACGACGACGCGAACTTGAACTGGTCGCGGTGGTAGGCGGCCAGGGTCAGGGCGGCGGAACCGCCCATCGACAGGCCGAGAATGCCGTTGTTGTTGCGCGACACGCCACGGGTGGCGAGATAGTCGGGCAGCTGCTCCGTCAGGAACGTCTCCCACTTGTAGGTGATGTCCTGGCCGTTCAGGTTGGACGGCGCGTACCAGTCGGTGTAGAAGCTCGACTGTCCGCCGACCGGCATGATCAGGCTGACGTTGTCGTTCGCGAACTGCTGCAGGGCGTTCGTCTCGAACGTCCAGGCGTTCGCGTCGTCCCGAGCGCGCAGGCCGTCGAGCATGTAGAGCGCCGCGTCGCCACCGCGCGCAGCCCACTGGATCTGAACCTTGATCGGGCCCATGTCGGACTCGACGAAGACCTCTTCGAAGCCCCCTGCAGGCGCGCGGTGCGAGACCGGCGCTCCCTGCGCCGGCGCGGCGACGGCGGCGGTGGTTCCGACGAGGCCGGCAGCCACGGGGAGGACCAGAGCTGCGGCGGCGGTGCCGAGCAGTCGCCGTCGAAGGCCCTGCCTCAACCTCGGGACAAAACGCATGAACAATGCTCTCTTTCTCGTCTGCGGCGTCCGCGTTCGCGTCCCCCGGATTCCGGCGATGACGACCGCGGAAGGCCGCCCCAAGTCACACTGCGGTCAAAACTGTAAAGGACCGCGTGATCTCTGACAAACCCTGGTTTCAACAGCTCTTGGGCACCTCTTGACCTATAGGTCAAGCACGCGCTGCCGGAATGTTACCTATCCGTGATGCGTCGTGATCCTATCGAGACAGTCGAAGGGGGCCAAGTTGATCTCGGTGTCCGGCCGTCACCCCCGCGGCGGTGGCATCGGCAGGTCACAGCGCTGGATCTCGTACTTCGGCACCCGTTCGATCCGGTACGAGGCGTAGTCGAACGCGTTGCGCAGGTTCCTCTTGAACAGTGCCCACGTGAGTTCGGCGCTCGAGGAATCGATCATCTCCCGGGTCTCGGGACAGGTCAGCGCGGTCTTCGCCATCGCGACCCAGTCCTCGTCGAGATAGCCCGGCATCCACGGATGGACGTCGACCATGCCCGAATCGGCGACCACCCAGTCGGGGAACAGGATCTTGTCATGGCCGATCCGGCCGTCCTCGAGACGCTCGGTGTGCGCAGCGAGCGGGTAGGCCAGGCCCATCTGGTCGACGACCCGCACGTCCAGACCGGTGTTCATGCTGGTCATGCCCAGGTTCAGGAAGAACACCGTGTGCCCGGCACCGCCCGGTGGGATGGGCTCGGGTGGCGGCACGACGTCCCACGCGTCGAAGGAGGGGGTCGGCAGCAGCAGCCCGCCGTTCGGGGTGTTCGCGATGGCCTCGACCATGGCCCGCATACGTGGGTAGTCGAGATAGTCCTCGGCCAGGATGGGATGCAGATGCCCGGTGTTGAGGGCGTAGAAGGCGCGCTCGTCGACGATGCCGGATCGGCCCACCACGGCGCCCTCGGTCATGCCGGTCGTGTTGGCCGCGGCGGCCGTCCACACGACGGTGCCCAGCCACAGCACGGCCAACGCACCCGCGACCTGCGTCGGCCGGTTGTTGCCGAGCTCCGCCCGGTCCGGGATCCGCAGCGGGACGACGGCGACGGGCAGGAGCAGGCAGAACAGCGGCGGCAGGAGGACGCGGCCGTGCATGAAGTCGCCGCCCACACGCAGCGAGTACAGCGCGAGCAGCACACCGGAGCCGAGGAACAGCACGACGACGGCGGTCGGCGTGCGCAACAGCTTCTGCGCCCAGGTCAGCGTGGCCCGCACGTCGCGCGGATCGGGACGCGCCGCCGCTGCGGTGAGGCCCACCACCTCACGGCTGGTCGCGAGGACGAGCGCGGCGAGGACCGCGAGGACCAGCAGCGGCAGCCACAGCAGGTACGGCGAGACGAGGTTGCCGAGATATTCGAGGCCCTGCGACCACTTGGCACCACCGGCGTCCTTGGCGACCGCGGTGTTGGGATAGGGCAGTCCGTAATAGCCCATGCGCCAGATCTGGTAACCGATCGGGATCATCCCGGCGACCGCGACCATCGCGACCCGGATGCGCAGGTCGAGGCCGGGCGCGAGGAACAGCATCGCGAGTGCGAGCACCGCGACCAGCGCGAGTTCGGGTCGCACGAGCGGGCCGAGTCCGGCGACGAACGCCGTGGCGAGGATCTGCCCGGTACCCGGGAGCGATCCGTCCCCTCCCGGCGTGGGGGTCGCCCACCGGGCCATGAGCAGCCACAGCAGGCCGAGCCAGCAGATCACCAGGCAGGACTCGAGGCCCGAGGTGGCGAAGTCGCGGGCCGGGGGCACCGCGATGTAGACGAGGACACCGGCGGGCAGGAGCAGCACGGTGCCCGTGGTGGCGCGCAGTCGCCACCGGTACAGGCGTGCGGCGCCGAGCATGGCGAGGACGATCGCGCCCGTCGACAACACGAGCGCGATCGTGAGCACCACGTATTCGAGGCGGAGGCCGGTGAGCCATCCGCCCGCGTAGACGATGTACGTCCACGCGGTGGAGGTGTTGGCCTCCACACGCTCCCCCGCGTTGAACACCGGCCCGTTGCCGGCGAGGAGGTTGCGCACGGTTCGCAGGACGATGAGACCGTCGTCGGCGATCCAGCGCCGCTCCCACGCTCCCCAGAACATCAGGAACGCGGAGACGACCACACCCGCGGCGAACACACCGCCAGTGAGGCGGTCACGCCGAACGGGCCCGACCGTATTGGACGGTCCGGCCTCGGTGTCGTGGACGCCGCGCACGACGTCAGAAGAGGTAGACAGCACCGCCGACCACCAGGATCCACACCACTGCGAGCAACTGCAGCACCCGGTCCTTCAGGGCGATCTCCTCGGGTTCGCCGGCTTCACCGCCGTCGACGTCGACCGCGTAGCGCAGGATGGCGACGACGAACGGGACCATCGAGATGGCGTACCAGTTGGAACCGGCCACGTTGTCCTGTTCGAACGCCCACAGGCCGTAGCAGAGCACGACCGCCGTCGCCGCGACGGTCCACACGAACCGCAGGTAGGTCTCGGTGTAGTACTCGAGCGACTTGCGGATCTTCGCGCCGGTGCGGGTCGCGAGGCGCAACTCGGCGTACCGTTTGCCGGCCGCCATGAACAGCGACCCGAACGCCATGATCAGCAGGAACCACTGCGACAGCGGGATCTCGGCGGCCACGCCACCGGCGATGGCACGGATCAAGAAGCCCGACGAGACGATGCAGATGTCGAGCACGGCCTGGTGCTTGAGCCCGAAGCAGTACGCGAGCTGGATGCCGATGTACACCGCCATGACGACGGCGAGCTGCCAGTTCGCGATGAACGACAGCGCGATCGAGCCGACGAGCAGCACCGTCGCGAGGATGTACGCGAGTCGCACCGGGAGCACGCCGGCCGCGATGGGCCGGAACCGCTTGGTGGGGTGTGCACGGTCGGCTTCGACGTCCATCGCGTCGTTGACGAGGTAGATGCCCGAGGCGGCCATACAGAAGACGACGAAGGCGAGCGCGACGGGCAGCAGCACGTCCACCTGGGTGACCGAGCCGGCCGCCATCGGGGCCGCGAGCACCAGGACGTTCTTCACCCACTGTCGGGGACGGACCGCCTTGACGATCCCGGCGCCCAGGCTCTTGGGCGCCTCCTTGACGGGCGCCGGTTCCTCGCTCATCGATCTCCCCACTTCGTCTCTGCCCGCGCCACGACGGCCGCGGACGCCGCACCGAGTGCCGCACCCGCCAGTACATCCGTCGGATAGTGCACGCCCAGCACCAGGCGGGACAGCATCATGGGCGGCACGAGCACCGCGGGAAAGGGTAGCCCGGTGGTGCGGGCGAGTAGCACGGCCGCCGCAGTCGTGGACGTCACATGCGACGACGGGAAGCTCAGCCGGCTCGGCGTGGACACGTTGACCTGCACCGTCGGGTCCACCGGCCGCGGACGGCGCACGACCCGCTTGATGACCACGGACGCCGCGTGGGCACCGAACGCGCCGACCGCCACGCTCGCCCACGTGCGGCGACGGGGACGGTCGACGAGGGCGCCGGCGGCGCCGATCGCGATCCAGCCGAGAGCGTGCTCACCGAAGTGCGACATGCCGCGGGCGATCGTCGTCGCTGCGGGTACGGCACCGGCGGTGGCCTGGACGGTCTGCAGCACCCGCACCTCGGTGCCGGTGCTCTTCCAGTGACGTGCAGCCGCAGTGCCGGGGTCAGTTGCCGATTCCGAAGACACGCTCCCACTCCTCCTTGCTGGTCAGGGCGGGAACCGCGTCCCGGTACCGCTTCTTCATCTCGGGGAACCGGCGCGCGAGTTCGCGTCGCAGCCTGAGCGCCTCGGTGAGCAGGGCCTGGGCCTGAGCACGGTCGCGCTTACGGTAGACGACACCCCGACCGTCCGCCGTGGTGACCGTCACGCCGTCGACCTGCGAGAGCAGGAACCACCGCGCGTCGATGGTGGGCACGTTCAGCTGCGGCCGCTCGTGGTGCTCGCGGTTCTCGGGGCGCACGTTGTGCAGCACACCCTTCGCGAGACGCCTGACCTTCGCGACCGCACCCTCGGGCAGTCCGACGGCCCCGACCTCGGCGCCGGATGCCATCGGCAGTTCGGTCGACGACGGCAGCACCACGGCGTCGGGGAAGTTCTTCCGGAGCGCGTGCACCTCGCCGAGGGCACGCGGCAGCAGCTCGAACAGGTTCTCCGGACCGGCGAGGAAGTCCTCGATGGCCTTGTTCTGGATCGCGACCGTCGAGTACTCGAGACACACGAGGTGCTTGATCGTGGCCTTGATCGTGTCGAGCACCATCGGCTTGGCGTCGCCGTGCTGGTGCAGCGCGGCCACGACGAGCCGGTTGCGCAGATGGAAGTACGCCTGCCAGTCGATGGCGTCGTCCTTGTCGCTCCACGCCATGTGCCAGATCGCGGCGCCGGGCATCGTCACCGTGGGGTAGCCGGCGTCCCGTGCCCGCAGGCCGTACTCGGCGTCGTCCCATTTGATGAACAGCGGCAGGGGCTGGCCGATCTCCTCCGCGACGACACGCGGGATCATGCACATCCACCAGCCGTTGAAGTCGACGTCGATGCGTCGGTGCAGGAGCTTCGAGTTCTCCCGGTCGCGCAGCGGCTTGGTGGAGAAGTCGTGGTCGTACTCGACGTTCGGCGCGGCACCCCACATGAAGTTCGAGCGGTGGATGACCTCGCCCATGGTGTGCAGGTGGCTGCGTTCCTGCAGGTTGAGCATCTGCCCGCCGACGAGCATGGGCTTCTTCGCGAATCGCGACAGGGCGAGCGCGCGCAGGATCGAGTCGGGTTCGATCTCGATGTCGTCGTCCATGAACAGGATGTACGGGCTGGAAGTGGTCTTCAGCGCCTCGTACATGATGCGGCTGTAGCCGCCGGAGCCACCGAGGTTGCCCTGGTCGTGGATGACGAGACGGTCGCCGAAGGGTTCGGCGGCCTCCGCGAAGTCGGCCTCGTCGCGAACCTTGCGGGTGCCCTGGTCGGGGATGATGACGGCGTCGACGACGTCCATCACCAGCGGGTCGGACGCGAGCGCACGCAGCGCCTTCACGCAGTCGGCAGGGCGGTTGAAGGTCGGGATGCCCACTGCGACCGAGGCGTGTCCGGGCGCCTCGACAGGTGCGTACCAGCCGGAGGCGTGCAGCGTGACCTCGCTGTCGGTGGTGACGTCGAACCACAGCCAGCCGCCGTCCTCGAACGGCCCCAGGTCGGCTTCGATCTCGACGACCGTGTCGGACCCGCGGAACTCGCGGCCGGTGACGTGGATGCGGCTCGAGTCGGCCTTGCTGCGGTACAGGTCGATGCGGCCGTGGCCGGTGAGTTCGAGTCGCAGCACCACCGAGCCGAGCGTGCTCCAGCGACGCCAGTAGCTCGCCGGGAAGGCGTTGAAGTAGGTGCACAGCGACACCTCGGACTCGGCGCCGATCGCCAGCGTCGTTCGGCTCGTCGCGTGGGCGCGACGCGCGTTGGTGGGCGACTCCTCGAGGTAGAGCGTGCGCACGTCGAGGGGCTCGCCCGGGCGCGGCAGGATGATGCGCTGCAGCAGCGACCGGCCGAGCAGTTCGTCCTCCGTGGCGGGGGTACTCGCCGCCTCGTGCTTCGCGACGGCCGCGTGCTTGGCGGCGCTCACGAGGCGTCCCCGGCGATGGGCGCTCCCGAGTCGAAATGCGGGGCGAGGACGTTGTCGAACATCGACAGCGCGCTCGCGATCGCCATGTGCATGTCGAGGTACTGGTAGGTGCCGAGCCGGCCACCGAAGAGCACCTTGTTGTCCGCGGCTTCCTTCTTCGCGAGGGAGCGATAGGCGTTGAGTTTCTCGCGGTCCTCGGGGGTGTTGATCGGGTAGTACGGCTCGTCGTCGTTCTCGGCGAAACGCGAGTACTCACGCATGATGACCGTCTTGTCGGTCGGGTAGGTGTCGCGCTCGGGGTGGAAGTGCCGGAACTCGTGGATGCGGGTGTAGGGCACGTCGGCGTCGTTGTAGTTCATGACCGGGGTGCCCTGGAAGTCGCCGGTGGGCAGCACCTCGGTCTCGAAGTCGAGGGTGCGCCATCCGAGCCGGCCCTCGGAGTAGTCGAAGTAGCGGTCGAGCGGGCCGGTGTAGACGACGGGGGCTTCCGGGCTCGCGGCACGGACCTCATCGCGCACCTCGAACCAGTCGGTGTCGAGCCGGACCTCGATCCGCTCGTTCTCCGCCATGTTCTCCAGCCACGCCGTGTACCCGTCGACCGGCAGGCCCTCGTAGGTGTCGTTGAAGTAGCGGTTGTCGAAGGTGTAGCGGACAGGCAGCCGGGCGATGTTGCCGGCGGGCAGTTCCTTCGGGTCGGTCTGCCACTGCTTGGCCGTGTAGTCGCGGACGAACGCCTCGTACAGGGGGCGGCCGATCAGGGAGATCGCCTTCTCCTCGAGGTTCTTCGCCTCGGCGGTGTCGATCTCGGCGGCCTGCTCCTTGATGAGGGCGCGTGCCTCGTCGGGGCTGAAGTACCGGCCGAAGAACTGCGACACCAGTCCGAGACCCATCGGGAACTGGTAGGCCTGGCCCTTGTGCATCGCGAACACGCGATGCTGGTAGCCGGTGAAATCGGTGAACTGGTTCACGTAGTCCCACACCCTCTTGTTGGAGGTGTGGAACAGGTGGGCACCGTACTTGTGGATCTCGATTCCGGTTTCCGGTTCGGGCTCGGAGTATGCGTTGCCACCGAGGTGGTGGCGACGCTCGATCACGAGCACTCGCTTGCCGAGCTGCGTGGCCGCGCGCTCGGCGATCGTCAGTCCGAAGAATCCGGAGCCGACGACGATCAGGTCGTACTCACCGGTGGAGGGCTGGGGCGCTGATGCAGCAGTCACGGGAGACCAGGGTATGCGACTCCGTCGCGGAGGTGCCCTCTCGGTCCGGGCGGACCGAGAGGGCCGTCACACTCACACGTAGTAGGTGAGCGCGTCACGGACGAATTCGGCGCCCTCCCGTCCTCCGTAGTTCGCCGCGAAACGCTCGTCCTCGACGTACATGTCGGCGAGACCGAGCACGTACTCCCGCGGACTGCCCGCCGCAGTGCCGCCTCCCGGGGTGCCCGGAATCGACGACAGCCAGGCGACGTGCCGCCGCGCGAGGTCCTGCGCTTCGGGGCCCGCCGGGTCGAGACCGGCCCGGGCCGCCGCGATCCAGTCATGGTTCAGCTGCTCGACCTGCTTCATCCAGTCGTGCCTGGCGGCGTCGTCCATGCCCCGCCACCAACGATCGCCCGAGTCGTAGGCGTCCTTGCCCCACCGTTCGATGACCTCGTCCCGGTACTGCGTGTCGTCGAACCCGTCGAACACTTCGTCTGCCACGAGTTCCTCCCCTCTCTCCGTCTTCGCCAAGGTGGTGCGCACCGCCGCGATACGGCGGTCCAACTGCCGGCGCTCGTGTTCGAGCAGGTCGAGGTGGGTGCGCAGTGCGCTCGCGGTGTCGTCGTGACCGGCGAGCACGTCGCGGATGGCGGGCAGAGCCAGTCCCAGATCGCGGAGCAGCAGGATGCGCTGGAGACGCACGAGTGCGTCCTCGTCGTAGAACCGCATGCCGTTGCTGCCGGTGCGGCTCGGATGCAGCACCCCCACGTCGCCGTAGTGCCGCAGTGTGCGGCTGGTGACACCGGCGGCGCGTGCCAGTTGCTGGATCGACCATTCCCGCACGTGCCCACCTCCTTCTTTCCGGCTACGCCCAGCGTGCATCTTGACGTTGCGTCAATGTCAACCATCGTCGTCGCGGTGCCGGAACGCCACCGGCCGGCCGCCCTGTTCGGGGCGACCGGCCGGTCGAGATGTGCCGTCGGGTTACTCGGCGCTACCCGTGCTCGGGAACCAGTCCTTCAGGAAGCTCGCGTCGATGACCTGAGCACCGAGGTCCGGTGTCCACACGATCGCGCCGCCGGTGAAGATCCGGAACTTGCCGATCTCGTCGGGCAGCATCAGCTCGGGGCCGATGGGCGAGCCGAGCACGCTGTCGACGCCGCCGAGGTCCAGATAGGCCTGCTCGATGGGCGAGGTGCCGGTGCCGCTGCCGAAGGGATCGGTGCCGGTTTCGGGGCCGGGTTCGGGTGCCGGAGTGATCTCCGGGGCGTCCTCGTCGATGCCTTCCTTGACGGTGAACCAGTCGGAACGCAGTCCCAGCTTGGTCCGTGCCTCGGCGCCCGTCGTTTCGATGGTGCGGTCGGAGCCGACCACGCGGACCCGGGTCACGCGACCGCCTTCGGGTCCGAGATTGTTGCGGGAGAGCACCTCGAATGCCTGGAGGTCGCCGACGCCGAACTTGCTGCCGATCTCGGCCGCGGTGAAGGTCTTGGCCCATTCGCGGTTCGGGGCGACCTTGTCACCCTCGTCCTCGACGGGCGGGAAGGTGCCGCCGGCCGAGTAGCCGCCGGTGGAGGCGGAGAACTCGCTGCGCACGACCTCGCCGTCCTTCATCAGGACGGTTCCGCGGGTGGTGCGCACACCGTCGTCCGTGCGCGGATCCTCGACGCCCGACCCGCCGTAGACCTGACAGTCCGTGGTGTCGCAGGTCTGCCACTTCTCGTGGCGCTTCTCGGCGAGGGCGTAGGACCGCGCGGCGATGGCCTGCGCCCGCAGCGCCTCGGCACCACCGGTGTCGGCCCAGGCGGGCAGCGCCTCGGCGGGGACCACGCTGCGCAGGTAGTCCTCGACGTGGAGGCGGTTGACGGTGCGCGGGGCGGTGCCGTCGAGCACCACACCGAGGGCACCGCGGTAGGTCTTGTCGTCCGAGCACATCGTGAGGTGCTCGTTCGCGGGACGGTCCTCGGCGAGGTCGATCGGGTCCACCCACGGCAGGTCGGTGGCTGCCTGCCACAGCACGTCGCCGCTGCAGCCCTCGGTGACGACGACGTTCGCGCCGCCGTCCGGGGTGGGTGTCAGGTGCGCGGCCTCGCCGGGCGCGAGTTGCTTACCGGCGACGATCATGCCGGTGTCGGAGTAGACGTCGAGGGTGTGGTCGTCGCGCGCCATGAGACGGACCGCGATCATCGCGTCGTCGACCGTGCCGAGTTCGGTGCCGCCGTAGTAGTGGCCGATGATCCGCTCGGCGGTCCACCCCTCCTGGGCGTAGCCGTAGGCACCCCACTGCCCCATGCCACGACCGTGGCCGTGACCGAAGCCACTGAACGTGAAGGGCGTGTCGGCCGAAACCGCTTGCACGACACCTGGTGCCGCCTGGTTGCTCTGGACGAGCGCGCCCACGCCGGCTCCGACGAGCAGCGCGGGAGCGACCCCGATCGCGGCGGCACGGGCGACGGAGGGACGCCATCCGTTGCGCAGCGGCCTGCCGAGGATGATGCGCCGCCTCCGGATCTTGCCTCTGCGCCCGATGGACTGTCGTGACATGACGTTGCTCCCTCGTTGTCGCTGTAGGCGCGAACTCGTGATCCGCGATATCGGACAATTTCGACCGATCCTCAAGCTCAGGTTGAGGCTTAAGGTTTGCTGCGTCTAGTGTGACAAGAGTGACGGAGCTAGGCAACAAATGTCACAGAAGCAACACAAGAATCACGAGTTACAGAACTTTCGTGTCCGAACCGGGCCACGGAAGCGACACGTAAGGGACGATCCGAAGTCGGAACCGTCCGCTGGAGCACCAACGACAGGGAGTAGCAAACAGTGCCGCATCGCCGCCCCAAGCCGTCGATCGTCCTGGGTGCCGTCGCCGCCCTGGCCGTCGCGACGCCCTTCGCCGTCACCGGGCTGACCAGCACCGCTCCCGAGATCCGGAATGCCAACGACACCGTCGAGGCAGTGGCACCCGATATCGCGGAAGTCGTGCTCGCCTCGGTGCCCGACCTGATCATCCCGCTCGAGGAGCTCACCGGTCTCAACCTGCCGGACCTCAGCCTGAAGGAGATCGTCGACGGGCTCCCGCAGATCACGACTGCTCCCGACCCGAACGGCGGACTCGTCCAGCGCGTCGGTGCGACCGTCAAGGAACTCACCCGCGACACCCCGTTCAGCCTCGTCGCGCTCGCCGCCGAGGACGTCGCCGCCACCGACGCGCTCATCCGCGCGCAGCAGGACGACGGCAGCTGGGGTCCCTGGACCGCGACCGAGCCGATCGAGACGCGCGCCGACGACGCCACCAGCGAGGGACGCACGGGCACGGAGCCGATCTACGTCGGTGCCACCCGTGCGGTGCAGGTGCTGCTGACGCCGCGTCCCGGCCCCGAACCGAATCTCGCCGGCGCGGAGGCCCCGCCGGCACCCGAAGCCCCCGCTCCCACTCCCGAGGCACCCGCCCCGGAGGCACCGGCGCCCGAAGCTCCTGCTCCTGCAGCCCCGGCGGAGGCCCCGGTCCCCGCCGACGAGGCACCCGCGCCGGTCGCTGCACCCGCAGCCGATGCACCCGACCTCGGATACGTGCCCGCGTCCTCGTCCAAGCCGCTGCGCGAGAACCCGCTGCAGGCGGCCGCCGAAGCGGTCAGTGCCGTGCTCATCTCGCCCGGCAGCAGCGAAGCGGACGCGCGACTCGAGGACATCGCGAGCCCGCTCGGCAACTCCGGCCTGAAGGTGATCACCCGCCAGCAGTGGGGCGCCGACGAGTCGATGCGCTGCCAGACCCCGACCTACGACGACTCCCTCGGTGGCGCGACCGTGCACCACACCGCGGGCAGCAACAACTACTCGAAGGCCGAATCGGCCGAGATCGTGCGCGCGATCTACGCGTACCACGCACGCACGCTCGGCTGGTGCGACATCGGATACAACACCCTCGTCGACAAGTACGGCCAGATCTTCGAGGGTCGCGCCGGTGGTCTCGACCGCAACGTCCAGGGCGCACACGCGGGTGGATTCAACGAGAACACCCACGGCATCGCGATGATGGGCGACTTCTCGACCCAGGCCCCGCCGCAGGCCGCGGTGGAGTCGGTCGGCAAGTTCCTCGGCTGGCGTCTGGCCCGCGCGGGACTGAACCCCAAGGGCCGCACCACGATGTACTCCGAGGGCACATCGTTCACCCCCTACCCGCAGGGTGCGGCGGTGGATCTGCCGATCATCTTCGCGCACCGCGACGTGGGCAACACCAGTTGCCCGGGTGATGCCGGCTACTCGCAGATGGGCAAGATCCGCGATATCGCCGTCGCTGCGGCAAAGGGCGGTGGCGGTGGCACTGCCCCGCAGCCCTCGAACCCGTCGCCGTCGAACCCGCAACCCTCGAACCCGCAACCCTCGAACCCGTCGCCGTCCAATCCGTCGCCGTCCAATCCGTCGCCGAACGTGCCGGACATCAACGTCGGAGCGCTCGCCTCGGGCTCGGCCGGCACCGCCGAAGGTGTCGTCGACGAGCTGATCCGCCTCAGCGGTCACCCGCTGGTCCAGAAGTGGCTCGCCGAGGGCGGCGAACTCGGACGGCTCGGACAGGCGGTGACCTCGATCCTTCCCGCGGTCAAGAGCGGTTTCGAACGAGTGAATTTCGTCAACGGGGCCATCTACACGTCACCGAACGGCGGCACGTGGACGGTACTCGGCGAGATCTACAAGGCGTGGGAGAAGAACGGACTCGACGCTGGTGAGCTGGGGTTGCCCACCAGCGACGAGTACCGGGTGCCGGACGGTTGGCGTTCGGACTTCGAGTTCGGCTCGCTGATCTTCAACGAGGTCACGGGTGTCGTCACCAAGGTGCTGCGCGCCTACGACGACGCCTACGACCAGGCGATGCAGGATCAGCCGGCCGACGTCGCAGGACCCGCACCCGAGGGTGCTCCTGCGCCCGGACCCGAACCGGCACCTGCGCCGGAACCGGCACCCGAACCGGCGCCCGCGGGCTGACCCGCAGCGCACCGGTAGGAACGAGTCACCGCCACCACCGTTCGAGAACGCGGGCCACCCCGTCCTCGACGTTGGTGGCGGTGACTTCGTCTGCGACCGACTTCGCGTCCGGATGCGCGTTCTCCATCGCCACACCGTGACGCGCTACCGACAGCATCGGAATGTCGTTGGGCATGTCGCCGAAGGCCACGAGATTCTCGTGGGAGACACCCAGTAGCCGGGCCATCTCCTGGAGACCGGAAGCCTTCGTGACCCCCGCCGCGGAGATCTCGATGAGCCCGTGGGTCGTCGAATAGGTCACGTCGACCAGCCCGTGCAGTTTCGGCACGAGAGCCTCCGCCATCTCCCGGCTGGTCGCGCCGGGGAGCCGGACGAGCAACTTGATGGCGGGCTCACTGATCACCTCGTGCTCGGCGAGTTCGGTGTTGTCCGGATTCAGCCAGGCATGTTCGTAACCGGGAGCGCTGACGAACTGCGGCGTCGCCGCGTCGTGGGCCCGATCCCCCACCCGCTCCGCGGCCAGACCGCAACCGGGAAGCACCGACGAGGCCACCTCGGCGAGCCACGCCAGTTCGTCGACCTCGAGCACCGCGGCGCTGAGCACACGGTCGGTGGAACTGTCGTAGAGCACGGCACCGTTCGCGCACACCGCCATGGGCGCGTAGCCCAGCTCTTCGACGACCGGCGCGATCCAGCGCGGCGGGCGGCCGGTGGCCAGGACGAACGGAACACCGGAGTCGACCACCGCATGTACCGCGGCGCGGGTCCGATCGGACACCTTCTCGGTGTCGTCGATCAGGGTGCCGTCCACGTCCGTAGCCACCAATCCGGGACGCACCGCGTCCGTGGAAGCAGGACGCACCGCGTCCGTGATGTGGTCCCGATACGGCTCTCGACTCGACTGTGCGTTCACTCCGTCATTGTGCCGAAGTACCGCGGTCGCCGCCTGCGTCATCGTTGCCGCTACCGGCAGCACCTTCACGGGCGGCACGTTCCCGGGCCTTCCGGGCGCGACGCTCGGCGGCCGCGGCCTCGTCCAGGGCGGTCGCCTCCTCGAGGGTCGGCGCGGATCCGCCCAGGCGGCGGGGCACCCAGTAGGCACCGTCCTCGTGGATGTAACCGTCCTGGACCCGGTGAAGCATCTTCTCCATGGTCGCGTGGAGCTGCGCGGTCATCTCCGCTGCCGGCTCGAACGGATGGATGGGGGCGCCCACCTCGATGGTGATCGGGGTGTTCGTACGTCCGAGCCGCTTCGGGTGGCCCTTCGTCCACACCCGCTGCGACCCCCAGATGACCATGGGGACCACCGGGACACCGGCTTCGTTCGCCATCCGTGCCGCGCCGGACCGGAACGCCTTGAGTTCGAAGCTGCGGCTGATCGTCTCCTCCGGGAAGACACCCACGAGCTGACCGGCACGCAGCGCCTCCACGGCGAGTCGGTAGGACTCGCCGGCGTCGCCGCGGTCGACGGGGATGTGCTTCATCGCGCGCATCATGGGGCCGGAGATCTTGTGGTCGAAGACTTCCTTCTTCGCCATGAAGCGGATGTACCGCTTGGTGACCCGGGCGGGGATCCCGGCGTAGGTGAAGTCCATGTAGCCGGTGTGGTTGATCGCGATGACCGCACCACCCGTCGCCGGGATGTTCTCCGCCCCGGTGATCGCGAACTTCAGCCCTTGCGCTGCGAAGAGCGTGCGGGCGACACCGATGATGGTCCGATAGAAGGGTTCCACGCCGGTCAGCCTAGCGGGGGCCGGTGGAGGAACGACCGTGATCATCGTCGAAAGGCCACTACTGTGCGCACCCTCGCCCGAAAGCCCGACGTACTCGCATTCGCCGGCCTCGCCGTCGCCGTGGTCCTCACCGTCGCCGGTTGCGAGGGCGACGGGCAGTCCGGCATCCCGACCGAGAGCCCGGAACCGACCGCGGCGGAAACCGTCGAGGAGACCACCCCCGCCGCGACGCCCGCGGTGGTCGTCGGGGACGTCCCCGGTAATCCCGCCGCCACCGCGGCGCTGCAGGCATGGACGAACGACCTCGTCGGCGGCATCGATGTGGTGGACAAGTGCTGGACGATCGCCCCGGAACGGGCCCGGCAGATGTACGCCGACGTCGACGCGATCACCGCCGCGGTGCAGCAGCCGGGCAGGGACGGCCAGTACGCGGTGACGTGGTCGGCCGGTGGCATCGACCTGTCCGTCCTGCGCAGCGAGATCGCGTCCGGCTACGCGTGCCCGTACGTGAACCCGACCGGCGCGCCGGGCTACACCGACGAGGACGCCCGCTATGCCGTCGAACGATTCCTCGGACGGGCGATCGGCGCGCCGGTGGATCCGGACGACACCGAGGAGCGGTACCCACTGGTGTGCGAGGCGCGGGGCACGTGGGATCCCTGGGGCACCGGGAACCCCGGAGTGCCGCCGCTGGCCACCGATCCCGACGTCGTCGGTGACCTCGAATCCTTCGACGCCGCGGCCGCTTCCGTCACCCCGGTCTCGGAGGTGTACACGAATGTGACGATTCCGATCGTCGAGGCCGGTACACCCCGTGACCTGGTGGTCCTGCTCACCACGGGCAGCAACGGGTACTGCCTGGGCGCAGTGGACTGACGGGCGGCGCCTACTCTGGTAGGCGTCGGTCAGCACGTCAGGAGGGTACGAAGTGCAGATCACCAGCGTCGGACACGCCGGTTTCCACATCCAGACCGAAGCGGGGTCCATCCTGTGCGATCCGTGGGTCACGCCCGCGTACTTCGCCTCGTGGGTGCCCTTCCCGGACAACACCGGTCTCGACTGGGACGCTCTCGGCAACGTCGACTACCTGTACGTCTCGCATCTGCACAAGGATCACTTCGATCCCGACACGCTGAGCAAGCACGTCAACAAGGACGCGACCGTCCTGCTGCCCGACTATCCGGTACCGGACCTGCGTCGCGAGCTCGAGAAGCTCGGTTTCTCGAAATTCTTCGAGACCACCGACTCCGTCAAGCACCGGCTGCGGCACGGCACTATCGAGGTCGCTCCGCAGGCTCCGCTCTCGCCGGGCGATCTCGACATCATGATCATCGCGCTGCGTGCGCCGGCCGACGGACCGATCGGCGACTCGGGCCTGATCGTCTCCGACGGTGAGTCGACCGTGTTCAACATGAACGACGCGCGGCCGATCGACATGGACGTCATGCACGAGGCGTTCGGGAAGATCGACATCCACCTGCTGCAGTACTCGGGCGCCATCTGGTACCCGATGGTCTACGACATCCCGAAGAAGACCAAGGCCAACTTCGGCAGGCAGAAGCGCCAGCGCGGCATGGACCGTTGCCGCAGCTACATCGACCAGGTCGACGCGACGTGGATCGTGCCGTCGGCCGGTCCGCCGGTCTTCCTCGACGACGACCTGCGCGACCTCAACGACGACCACGGCGACGAGGGCAACATCTTCCCCGACCAGCAGGTCTTCCTCGAGCAACTGCGCATCCACGGCCGCGAGGGCGGTCTGCTCATGATCCCGGGTTCGGTGGTGGATCTGAAGGGCAGCGAGCACATGACGCTCACGCACCCGATCCCCGACGAGCAGGTCGAGGCGATCTTCACGAACAAGGCCGCCTACATCGAGGACATGGCGCAGCGCTTCGCTCCGGTGATCGCGGCGCAGAAGGCGGCCTGGGCTCCCGCCGAGGGCGAGCCGCTGCTGCCCGCACTCAAGGCGAAGTTCGAGCCGATCATGGCGCAGTCCGATCTCATCTGCGACGGCATCGGTTACCCGGTGGGTCTGGTGATGGGCGACGAGACCGTGGTGCTCGACTTCCCCAAGCGCGTCGTGCGCGAACCCATCGAGGGAGAAGGCAAGTACCGCTACGGTTTCCGTATCGCTCCCGAGCTCGTGCGCACGGTTCTGCGCGACGACGAGCCCGACTGGGTCAACACGATCTTCCTGTCCACCCGGTTCACGGCCTGGCGCATCGGCGGATACAACGAGTTCCTCTACACCTTCTTCAAGTGCCTGACCGACGAGCGCATCGCGTACGCCGACGGCTGGTTCGCCGAGGCGCACGACGACTCGGCGTCGATCGAGTTGGGCGGCTACGAGATCCAGCGTCGCTGCCCGCACCTGAAGGCCGACCTGTCGAAGTTCGGTGTCGTCGACGGCACCACGCTGACCTGCAACCTGCACGGCTGGCAGTGGGATCTCGAATCGGGCCGCTGCAAGACCTCGAAGGGTCACGAACTGCGCAGCACCAAGCTGTGATCCGCATCCGGTAGTCACCGCTCCCGTTCGGTCCCGGCGGGTCGCGCCGCGGGCAACAGCCTCGGCACGACCACGCCCAACCCGACCATCGGGAGCACCGTCACCGCGACCAGCGCCGCCATCGGCAACCACAGCGAGCCGATCGCGTAGGCGGCGAAGACCGCCACCGACAGCACCTCGCTCGTCAGGCCGACGACGGACGAGACGGTCGCGCGGGCACGACCGGACATCGTGTCCTGCAGGCGCGCCTCGGCGACGATCGCCGTGTTGTGCAGCGCGCCGTAGCCCACACCGATCGCCGTGAATCCGGCGATCCCCCCGGCGAGTGCACCACCGGCGATCAGTGCCGATCCGACGATCACGACGGCACCCATGGTGCGGCCGCTCATCGTCGCAGTCCGTCCGGCGGTCGCGGCACCGACCACCTGTCCGACGGCCGTCAGCGCGACCAGCACCGGCACGAATCCGGTCTCCGCTCCCGATTCGCGTGCGAGGAGAGCGAAGTACTCGTCGAAGGCGAGGCAGGCGAGCAGGGCGGCCGCGAGGACGACCGATCGTCGCACCACCCGGTCGGTGCGGATCTCGGACGTTCCCGCGCGCAGCGACGACATGTAGCGGACGAGGACGGTGTCGCCTCTGCCGGCGATCTCATCGGCCTCCTCCACCTTCGGTGCGGCGGGAAGCGTTCCCACGAGCGCGATGTCGACGACGGTGATCGCGACCGACACCCAGCCCACGAGCGCGTAGCCGCCGAGTTCGAACAGCGGTGCCGCCGTGAGGATCGCGACGAAGACACACGTCATCTCACCCGCGTTGGCGTATCCCATGATCGCCGCGTACCGGTGTTCGCACCCGCGCGCGGCGAGTTCGTCGTACACGAGGGCCTCGAAGGTGCCGGATTTCATCGACTCGCTGATGCCCCATAGGACGAAACCGAGCGCGAATCCCCAGTAACCGGGCCACACCAGCCACATCGTGAACGCTGCCGTGAGCAGGGCTCCGCTGCCGAACAGCAGACCGCGACGGGAGACGGTGTCGGCCCACGCACCCGACGGCACCTCGGAGACGAAGGCGACCACCGACCACAGGACGAACAGCGAGGAGATGGAACGGGTGTCGAGACCGTGATCCTCGAACAGCAACGCGTACAGGCCGTAGAGCGGCACGAACTCACGGACGGACGCGTACGCGACCACCCGCGCGGACAGCGAGGTCACCGGATCGGATCAACATCGACGGCGCATGCAACGAGAATGGCACGCCCGGCTCCACATGTCACCCCTCCGGAGGTGGGATACGGTCGGTCATCGTGAGCACGGACGAGCAACAGCAGCGGCAGCGTACCTACACGTGGGAGGACCCGGCACCGACGTCGGCGGCCAACCGCGACATGCACGGACTCGACTTCCTGCGCGGGCTGATGGACGGGACGATCCCGCACCACCCCACCTCCCGCACGCTCGGCTTCACCGTCACCGATGCCGGCGAGGGCTTCGCCGAGGTCACCCTCGAGCCGCAGGAGTTCCACGCCAACGCGGTGGGCAGCATCCACGGCGGCGTGCTCGCTACCCTCTTCGACACCGCGATGGGCTTCTGCGTGTCGAGCACCCTCGAGGCCGGGGTCGGGTACACGACCCTCGACCTGCAGGTCCGCTACGTGCGTCCGGTGCAGACCGGCAAGGGCGTCATCCGTGTGCAGGGCTTCTGCGAGCACACCGGACGTCGCACGGCGACGGCGCGCGGCGAGGCCCGTGACTCCGAGGGCCGCCTGCTCGCGACGGGTTCGACCACCTGCCTGATCCTGCGCTGAAGATCAGCCGGCGGGTTCGAGCACCTCGCGTCCCACGAACGGGACGAGAGCCTCGGGCACCTTGACCGAACCGTCGACCTGCTGGTGGTTCTCGAGCAGCGCGACGAGCCAGCGGGTGGTCGCGAGCGTGCCGTTGAGGGTCGCGGCGGTCTGCGGCTTGCCGTTCTCGTCGCGGTAGCGGATGTTGAGGCGACGCGCCTGGAAGGTCGTGCAGTTCGACGTCGACGTGAGCTCGCGGTAGCGCTCCTGCGTGGGCACCCAGGCCTCGCAGTCGAACTTGCGGGACGCCGACGACCCGAGATCGCCGGCGGCGACGTCGATGACGCGGTACGGCACGTCGATGGCGGCGAGCATGTCGCGCTCCCAGGCCAGCAGACGCTCGTGCTCCGCCGCGGCCTCCTCGGGGCGGCAGTAGACGAACATCTCGACCTTGTCGAACTGGTGCACGCGGATGATGCCGCGGGTGTCCTTGCCGTAGCTGCCCGCCTCGCGACGGAAGCACGACGACCAGCCCGCGTAGCGCTTCGGCCCCTTCGACAGGTCGAGGATCTCCCCCGAGTGGTAGCCCGCGAGCGGCACCTCGGAGGTGCCCACGAGGTAGAGGTCGTCCTCCTCGAGTCGGTACACCTCGTCGGCGTGCCGGCCGAGGAAGCCGGTGCCCTGCATCACCTCGGGGCGCACGAGCACGGGCGGAATCATCATGGTGAACCCGTTCGCGGTGGCCTTCTGGGCGGCCAGCTGCAGCAAACCCAGCTGGAGCAGCGCGCCGTAACCGGTGAGGAAGTAGAACCGGGCACCGGAGACCTTCGCGCCGCGCTCCATGTCGATGAGCCCGAGCGACTCGCCGAGCGCGAGGTGGTCCTTGGGTTCGAAGTCGAAGGTGGGCAGCTCGCCGACGGTCTCGAGCGTGACGAAGTCGTCCTCGCCGCCGGCGGGCACGCCGTCCTGCACGACGTTGGAGATCGCGAGGTGCGCGCGATCGAAGGCCTCCTGCGCGGCGTGCTGCTCGGCCTCGAGTTCCTTGACCTTCGCAGCCAGCTCCTTGGCGCCGTCGAGCAGCGCGGGGCGCTCCTCGGGAGACGCCTTGCCGACCTTCTTGCCCAGGGCCTTCTGCTCGGCGCGTGCGTTGTCGCCGGCGAGGACAGCGGCGCGACGGGAGGCGTCGGCCTCGAGCAGCACGTCGACGAGGCCCGGGTCCTCTCCCCGCATGCGCTGCGACTCGCGGACGGCGTCGGGATTCTCGCGGAGGAACTTGAGGTCGATCACGGAATCGAAGCCTACCGCTGCCAGAGTTCCAGGTAGTCGTCGCGCCCGAACATCTTCGCTGTGTCCTCCGCGGTGGGGTGCCCGTGACGCGGGTCGGCACCGGCCTCGGCGAGCACCCGCACCACTGCCTCGACGCCCTTGAAGACCGCCCCCGAGAGAGGCGACTGGCCGCGGTCGTTGAGCCGGTTCACGTCGGCTCCCCGCTCGACCAAGACCTGTACGGCCTCGGCATGACCGTGGTAGGACGCCAGCATGAGCAGCGTGTCGCCGGTCTCGTTGGTGAGGTTCACCGGTACTCCGGCGTCGACGTACGCGGTGAGGGTCTCGACGTCTCCCTGGCGGGCGGCGTCGAAGGTCTGCTTGGCGATCTCGAGAATCTCGGGATCGATCGGGTCGTCGGCCATGAGCCGAAACTACCTGCGTCCACTCGAACAGGCATGATGGAAGTGATGGCCGAAGACAACAAGCCCAAGCCCGACCGGCGCCCGCCCTCGGCGCGGTTGACCCGACGCGCCCTCGTGCTCGTTGCGGCCGGTGCCGTCCTGGCGGCGATCGCGACGTTCGTCGTCGCGGGGTTCCAGGGCGCCGGCAGCGGGGACGACAGCGCCGGCGCCAACATCAGCACGACCGGCGCGGTCGCGGGGGAAGCGTTCGGTACCGCCACCACCGGCGATTGCCTGACCTGGAGTGCTCTCGACGCGAGCGACCTCGCGAAGGTCGACTGCGCCGAGACGCATCTGTTCGAGGTGGTCGCCGACATCGACCTGAGCCTGTATCCCGGCACCGAATGGGGACCGGGATCACGCTTCCCGTCGGTCACGCGCTTCACCGAGCTGCGCGACGAGCAGTGCGCACCCGCCGCGATGGACTATCTCGACGGCCGGTTCGACCCGCACGGCAAGTTCAGCATCGGCCTCATCAACCCCGGCGAGGCGGGCTGGGCGGCCGGCGAACGCACGCTGCGGTGCGGTCTGCAGTTCTCGTCGACCACCGGCAACCTGCTCCCCATCAAGGGCCGGGTCGCCGATCAGGACCAGTCGCGGGCCTGGGACGTCGGCGTCTGCATCGGCATCAACAACGGTGTGCCTGCCGACCCGGTGGAGTGTTCCAAGCCGCACGCCTTCGAGGTCGTCGCGGTCGTCGACCTCGGTGGGCAGTTCCCGGGCGGTCTGCCGAGCATCGAAGACCAGGACGGCTATCTCGAGGAGACCTGCACGCGCCTGGTGAACGAGTACCTCGGCGACCCCGAGGCTCTGCGCAACAAGACCCTCACGTTGTTCTGGGACAACCTCGACTACGACAGCTGGCTCGCCGGCAGCCGCAAGGTGAACTGCTCGATCGGCAAGCAGGTCGAGGGGGGCGGATTCTCGTCGATCACCGGCAGCGCCAAGGGCGACATCCTCATCGACGGCCAGCCGCCCGTGCCGCCGCCGCCCGTGCCGGAAGGCCGGTCGCTGCCGACGCCGCTGCCGGGCGCCGTTCCCCTGCCGGGGTCGTGACGTGCCGGTGCACATGGAGGACGAGCACTTCGAGGAGCTCGTCTCGGAAGCGCTCGACGAGATCCCCCGCGAACTCGCGCGGGCGATCGACAACGTCGTGGTCCTCGTCGAGCCCCGCCACGAGGAAGAACCCGACCTGCTGGGTCTGTATCAGGGCGTCGCGCTGACCGAGCGCGACAGCCACTACGCGGGATCGCTACCGGACACGATCACGATCTACCGCGACGCGATCCTCGACATCTGCGAGAGCGACGACGACGTCGTGCACGAGGTACTGGTCACTGTCGTCCACGAGATCGCGCACTATTTCGGAATCGACGAAGAGCGCCTCCACCAGCTGGGCTGGGGCTGAGGCGCTCTTCGCGATCGGTACCGGGTGCTACTTGTTGCGGGCCGCGGTCGCCTTGTCGAGGCGGGGTCCCTTGGCCTTGCGCTGACCGAAGTGCGGGCTGAGCGTCGACACGACGAACATGATGACGGTTCCGACAACGACGACGGCCACGGTGAGCCACACGACGATGACGCCGAAGAGTTCCAACATGCCCGGTTACCTCCACAGTCGATGTCACTTCGAGGCAAACGGCACACGTCCGCCCCGGGGGTCACCCTACCGTCCGCGTTCCGCCGGGTGACGACCGACTCCGCCCGCGCTCCGATGGGGGACTCAGAGGGTGGTGAAGTGCTCGAGCTTCGGCGCTCCCGCCAGGAGGGGTCCGAGTTCGGTGATGGCACCCTCGCCGGCGCGGAACTTGCGGTAGGCGGCGTCGTGCTCGGCCGAGCGCCACCTCTCCACGACCACCCAACGGGCCTCGTTCTTCTGATCCACAAGGATCTCGATGCCGTCGCATCCGTCGAACTGTCGCGTCTCGTCGAGCACGCGGGTCAAGACCTTCTTCGCGTCGTCGAGGGAGTCGGCCTTGAATTCGAGTTCGATCAGAGCGGTGAGCGCCATGGGAGACCTTCCGTGATCTGCGAGGTGACTGCTCTCATCACATTTCCCCATGGATGAGAACTGCGCAATACCTCTGCGGAAACAGGACTATCGGGAGGCCGAGGCGAGAGCGGGAAGGACGTGGTGCTCGAGCAGCGGCGCGAGATCGTCGGGCAGCGGAAGGGCCGCCGGGTCGAGCCAGCGCGTCTCCGCGATCTCCGCGGCGGCGCCGGCGACCTCCACGAGCGGGTGTTCGTAGACGGTTCCTTCGAGCCGGTAACCGGGCTCGTTGGCGGCCTCGGCGTCGAAGACCCCGACGAGACGCAACGACGACAGATCCAGTTCGGCGCCCAGTTCCTCGGCGCACTCGCGCACGGCGGTCTCGGCGGGGGTCTCCCCCGGATCCGGCTTTCCTCCGGGCAGCATGAACCGCGACGTGTTCCGCTTCCGCACGGTGAGCACCTCACCGGCGGCGTTGCGGAGAACGACGGCGCTCACTCTGATCACACGGTCACGAATCGCGGGGTGCTGGTTCACCGGACCAGCTTAGGACCGGTCAGAACATGCTGTAGCCACCGTCGATGAGCGTCGTGCTGCCGGTCTGGAAGGACGACGCATCGCTCGCGAGATAGACGGCGATGCCTTCGAAATCCTCCGGGGTGCCCCACCGGCCGAGCGGCACACGGCCGATGACGTTCGAGTTGAAGACGTCGGACTCCTGCAGCGGACCGGTCATGTCGGTGGCGATCCGGCCCGGCAGCACGCTGTTGACCCGGATCCGGTGACGCGCGAACTCGACGGCACAGCCGTTCGCGAGCGCGAGCACCGCGGCCTTACTCGCCACGTACGGCCCACCGAAGTCGTCGACGAGCGCCGCGACACCGTCGGTCACGGCCTGCTCGTCGGAGACGTCGACCGTGCGGGTCGCCACACGGCCGGCGAACCTCCCGATGTCGGCCGCGGCCTTCGCGAGCTTGTCCTCGCTCCGGCCCCACAGGGTGACGTCGGCGCCGGCACGGGCGAGACCCCGGGCCATGCCGAGACCGATCCCCGCGGAAGCACCCGTGACGAGAGCGCGCTTGCCTGTGAGGTCGAAGATCGAATCCCTCTTCCCTGAAACGATTACGCGTACCCCGCAGCGATGTCGCGGCCGATGATCTCCTTCATGATCTCGGTGGTGCCACCGTAGATCGTCTGGATGCGTGCATCGACGTAGGCGCGCCCGATCGGGTACTCCATCAGATGCACGAAGCCGCGACCCTCGGTGCCGAGGAGGTTCCCGGCGGGGACGCGGGCGTCCTCGAAGACGAGCTCGGCGGTGTCCTGTGCGGCGAGACCGACCTTGTGGAGTTTGCGGCCCCTGCCGAAACCGGGGGTGTCGCGCTCGACGACGATGAGCGAGAAGCCCTTCGACCCCGCGTTCGGATCCGTGCGGCACACCACGATGACGAGATCGGAGTGGATTCCGTTGGTGATGAACGTCTTCTGTCCGCTGATCACCCACTCGTCACCCTCGCGTACGGCGGTGGTCTTCACGCCCTGCAGGTCGGATCCGGCGCCCGGTTCGGTCATGGCGATCGCGCCGATTCGTTCGCCGGTGGCGAGTGCCGGCAGCCAGCGCGCCTTCTGGTCCTCGGTGCCGAGGTGGAGGATGTACGGGATCGCGATGTCGTCCTGCAGTGCGAGTCCGGCGCCGAAGGAGGTCGTTCCGGTGCGCGCGATCTCCTCCTGCACGATGTGCCGGAAGCGGTAGTCGGTCACGCCCGAACCGCCGAACTCCTCGGGTACCCCGAGGCCGACGATGCCGGACTTGCCCGCGGCGATCCACGCCGACCGGTCGACGAGGCGCTCCTCCTCCCACCGCTCGTAGTTCGGTTCGATCTCGCGGGCGAGGAACTCGCGCACGGTCTCCCGGTACGCCTCGTGATCGTCGTCGAAATGGGTGCGTTTCATGGCTTCCTAGGCGTTCACGCGCGACATCATGCCGCTCAGACGCTCCGCGATGAGACTCTCGGCGTCGGCGACGATGCGCTCGACCAGTTCCCCCGCGGTGGGGATGTCGTGGATGATTCCCTGGACGGTACCGACCGTCCAGATGCCGGCCTCGGGATCGCCGTTCTCGTAGACGAGGCGGCCGCGGGCACCGGCGACGAGTTCGCGCACGTCCTCGAACTGTCCTCCGCGGTCGAGGATCTCGACGACCTCGCGACTGACGGTGTTGCTCGCGACGCGGGCGGTGTTGCGCAGCGGACGGAAGATGAGCTCGGTGTCGGTCTCACTCGCCGCGACGATGGCTTCCTTGATGGTGCGGTGGATCGGCGATTCCTCGGTGCACATGAAGCGGGTGCCCATGTTGATGCCGTCGGCGCCGAGCGCGAGGGCCGCGACCAGACCACGACCGTCACCGAAGCCGCCGGAGGCGATCATCGGGATGGTGATCTTCTCGGCCGCGGCGGCGATGAGCACGAGGCCGGGGACGTCGTCTTCACCGGGGTGCCCGGCGCATTCGAAACCGTCGATGCTGATGCCGTCGACACCGATGTCCTGCGCCTTGACGGCGTGCCGGACGCTGGTGCACTTGTGCAGCACCTTGATTCCGGCAGCGTGGAAGTCGGGCAGGTGCGGCGCGGGATTCGATCCGGCCGTCTCGACGATCTTCACACCGGAGTCGATGATGACCTGGCGGTACTCCTCGTAGGGCGGCGGGGTGATCGCCGGCAGGATCGTGAGGTTGACGCCGAACGGCTGGTCGGTGAGCTCGCGGGTGCGTTCGATCTCCTTAGCGAGATCCTCGGGGGTCGGCTGCGTCAGAGCGGTGATCATGCCGAGCGCGCCGGCATTGGCGACCGCTGCGACGAGTTCGGCACGGCCGACCCACTGCATCCCTCCCTGCACGATGGGATGGCGGACGCCGAAGGTTTCGGTGAAGGCGGTGGTCAGCACGGCATGGACTCCTTGCGTGGAGGTGGTTGGAAAGACTCTCAGGCGGCCGGGTGGTGACCCACGACCCGCAGTGCGATCACGATGTACCGCTGGGCAATCCGAGCGGGAGTGAGGGGACCGCCGAGCTGGTACCAGCGGACGATGGACTGGAACATCCCGAGGAGGGCGCGCACGGCCTCCTCGACGTCGTCTACGTCGAACACCTGCTGTTCGACGCCCTCGCGCACCAGGTCGAGCATCATCAGCTCGAGACGCTTGCGGGTCGCGGCGTAGGTCCGGCGGTTCTCCGGGGAAATGTGGCGCACCTCGGAATCCAGGCCCGAACGCTGTGCACGGTGGGTCATGTTCAGCACGATCGCCTCGACGGCGTTGACGAAGCGGGCGACCGTGTCGTCGCCGCCGTCCGCGACCGCGGCCGACACACGGTCGATGAGGTCGAGGACGGCGGCGTCGAGCAGCGTGACGAGAACGGCTTCCTTGTTCTCGTAGTGGTAGTACAGCGCGGGCACCGTCACGCCGACCCGGCCGGCCAGGTCGCGGACGGTGGTGCCGTGGAAGCCGTTCTCGCTGAATGCTTCCAGGGCGTGTTCGAGGATGGGGTCGAGCCCCAGAGGCTGGAACTCACGCCAGTCCGCGCACGGCACGTCCGCGTGGGGCGTGTCGGATTCCTCGGCCTCGTATGCCGGGGTCATCGACCCCCTCCTCTCACAGTCGGTGCTCGGGTCAGCGCGGAGCCATGCGGATCGCGCCGTCGAGGCGGATGACCTCGCCGTTGAGCATCGGGTTCGAGACGATGTGCGCGGCGAGGGCACCGTACTCGGACGGATCGCCGAGGCGGGCCGGGTGCGGCACCTGTGCGCCGAGCGAGGCCTGGGCCTCCTCCGGCAGCGAGCCGAGCAGCGGGGTCTTGAACAGGCCCGGTGCGATGGTGACGACGCGGATGAGCAGCGACGCGAGGTCGCGGGCGATCGGCAGCGTCATGCCGACGACACCGCCCTTGGACGCCGAGTAGGCGGCCTGTCCGATCTGGCCGTCGAAAGCGGCGACGGAAGCGGTGTTGATGATGACGCCGCGCTCGCCGTCGATCGGCTCGGTCTTCGCGATGCGCTCGGCGGCGAGACGGATGACGTTGAACGTGCCGAAGAGGTTGACGTCGACGACCTTCTTGAACGCGTCGAGCGGGAAGGCACCCTTCTTGCTGACGGTCTTGATCGCGTTGCCGATGCCGGCGCAGTTCACCGCGACACGCACGGGTCCGAGCGACTCGGCGACGTCGAGGGCCTCGGTGACGGCGGCCTCGTCGGTGACGTCGGCGGCGACGAAGCGGACGCGGTCGCCGAGTTCCTTGGCGATGGTCTCACCGTTGGACGACGGCAGATCGATGATGACGACCTGGGCACCGTCGTTCAGCAGGGCCTTGACGGTGGCGAGACCGAGGCCGGAGGCACCACCGGTGACGACGGCGACGCTGTCGTTGACGATCATTGATTACCCTTTCGAGAGTGGTTGCGGTTCGGAGATCTTCGAGACTTCGAGAAGTCAGAGACGTTCGATGATGGTGGCGTTGGCCATGCCCGCGCCCTCGCACATCGTCTGCAGGCCGTAACGACCGCCGGTGGCCTCGAGGTGGTTGACGAGGGTCGACAACAGACGGGTGCCCGACGAGCCGAGTGCGTGGCCGAGCGCGATCGCGCCACCCCACGGGTTGAGCTTGGCCGGATCGGCACCGAGTTCGTGCGCCCAGGCGAGCGGCACGGGCGCGAACGCCTCGTTGACCTCGTAGGCGTCGATGTCGTCGATGCCCAGACCCGCGCGGGCGAGCACCTTCTGCGTGGCCGGGATCGGGGCGGTGAGCATGAAGACCGGGTCGTCGCCGGCGACGGAGAACGAGTGGAAGCGGGCGCGCGGGGTCAGGCCCAGCTTGTTCGCCATCTCCTCGCTCATGATGAGCGCGGCCGACGCACCGTCGGTGAGCGGCGACGAGTTGCCGGGGGTGATGACCCACTGCGCCTCGGGGAACCTGGCGGCGTACTCCTCGGTGTAGAAGGACGGCTTCAGGCCGGCGAGGCCCTCGGCGGTGGTGGAGGCGCGCAGCGTCTCGTCGACGGTGTGCTCGACCTGCTCACCGGCTGCGTTCTCCACGGTGATCGGGACGATCTCCTTGTCGAACCGGCCGGCCTCGTGGGCGGCGGCGGCGCGCTGGTGCGACTGCGCGGAGTAGGCGTCGAGCGCGTCGCGGTCGAACTTCCACTTCGCAGCGATGAGCTCGGCCGAGATGCCCTGGTTGACCAGGCCCTCGGGGTAGCGGGCACGGATGCTCGGGCCGTGGGTGTCCTTGCCGAGGGTGGCGGTGCCCATCGGGATGCGGCTCATCGACTCGACACCGCACGCGATGACCATGTCGTAGGCACCGGCGATGATGCCCTGCGCGGCGAAGTGCGCGGCCTGCTGGCTCGATCCGCACTGGCGGTCGATGGTGGTCGCGGGCACCGACTCGGGGAAACCGGCGGCGAGGAGCGCGGTGCGTGAGATGTTGAGGGACTGCTCGCCGACCTGGGCGACGCAGCCGCCGATCACGTCGTCGACCTGCGCGGGGTCGATGTCGTTACGCTCGACGAGCGAGCGCAGGACGTGGGCGAGGAGTTCGACGGGGTGGGTGCCGGACAGGGCACCACCCGGCTTGCCCTTACCGACAGCGGTACGGACGACGTCGACGATGACAGCGTTGGTCATGACGATCCTTTCGAAAGTGCAGCGTGCGGGCCGGAGACGTTCCCAGCGGCGTACTTATCGATCGCTAAAAGCTCTACCACGGACTTAGCGCTCGGTCAATGATCTCTGAGAGCTAGCGCACGCTAAGCCACTCTGATAGTGATGGATCACGACCCGAGTCGAGGAGACGCCCGTGCGCGCAGCGCAATTGACCGAACACGCCGGCCCCGACGCCGTCCGCGTGACCGACATCCCCGAACCCGAGGCAGGCGATTCGCTCGTCCTCGTCGACCTACACGCCGCCGGCGTGCCCTTTCCCGATCTGTTGCAGACGACCGGCGGCTACCAGATGGTCCGGTGCCGTGCGTGCTCGGCGCCGAAGCAGCGGGCATCGTCCGCAGCGCACCCGAGGGCAGCGGCCTCACCGCCGGACAACGCGTCGCCGTGCTGTCCATCGACGGATCGTGGCAGCAGACCGTCGCACTGCCGCGCGAGCTGGTCTTCCCGCTGCCCGACAGCGTGTCGCTGACCGCGGGCGCCGGGATGCTCATGAACTACTTCACCGCGCACTTCGCGCTCGACGAGCGCGCCCGGTACCGGGCGGGTGAGACCGTCCTCGCCCACGGTGCGCCGGGTGGACGGGCCGTCGTTCTCGGATTCACCGGCGGCAGCATTCCCACCGTGAAGGTCAATCGCCTTCTGCTGAAGAACATTTCGGTCGTCGGCGCGGGGTGGGGCGAGTACCTCCGCACCGACCCCGGCTACCCGGCGCGGCAGTGGGCCGCACTCGAACCGCTGTTGCGCGACGGGACGCTCGTCGTCCCCGAACCCCCCTCCATCCCCTCGACGAAGCTCCGGCAGCACTGCGTTCGCTCGAGAACCGTTCCGCGACCGGCAAGGTCGCGCTCGACCTGACGTCCCGACCCTAGGAGAACAGCCATGACCGACGACCTGCCCGGTGTCGACACGACCGTCGACGACGGCGTCCTGCGCGTCACCCTGAACCGTCCCTCGCGGATGAACGCCGTGAAGACCGAGACGCTCGAGGCGATCGCCGATGCGTTCGAGAAGTACGCCGACGATACCTCCGTCCGGGTCGCGGTGCTCACCGGCGTCGGTCGCGCGTTCTGTTCCGGCGCCGACCTTTCCGGCCGTGACCTGAGCGCTCCGCCCTCCGCCGACACGATCGACGCCGCCAACCGCGCGGTTGCCGCGATCCGGGTGTTCCCCCGGCCGGTCGTCGGAGCGATCAACGGCGCGGCCGCGGGTGTCGGCGTATCGCTCGCTCTGGCATGCGATCTCACCGTCGCAAAGGAGTCGGGATACTTCCTGCTGGCCTTCACCCGGGTCGGTCTGATGCCGGACGGGGGTGCGTCCGCGCTCGTCGCCGCGTCGATCGGTCGCGCGCGGGCGCTGAAGATGGCCCTGCTGGCCGAGCGACTTCCGGCCGGTGAAGCGCTGGCCTCCGGACTCATCTCGGACGTCTACGCGGACGACGAATTCGACAGTGCGGTCGAGACTCTCGTGCATCGGCTCGCCGACGGCCCGTCGACCGCCTTCGCTTCGACGAAGAATGCGATCAACGACGCGACGCTCACCGAACTCGACCACGCCTTCGCCCGCGAGCGCGAAGGGCAGCTCGTCCTGCTCGGCAGCGCCGACTTCACCGAGGGTGTGACGGCCTTCCAGGAGAAGCGCACCGCGAACTTCCGTCGTTGAACCGTCGACGATGTCGGTGGATCCGGCCTCGCTGAGCGGGGTCGGATCCACCGAAGTCGTTTCAGACGTCGGGGATCACGCGTTCGACGGCCGCCCGCACCAGTTCGGCGACACGGTCCTCGTCGACGATCCCGGGGAGGGTGAGTCGGTCGAGCACGAGCCAGTTCAACGCAAGATAGAGCAGCACGACGGCGTTCTCACCGCCCGGCAGGCCGGAGTGCCGGTAGTTGGCGATGTTGAAATCCAGGTCGGCGCGCACCCGCTCGGTGAGCAGGGCCTGCAGTTCGGGCCGTCGGGTGGCTTCGAGGCGTAGTTCGAGGAGCGCGAGATAGCCGGCGCGGAACCGGATGAGCCGGTCGACCACCTCCGTCATCAGCTCGATCATGGATTCGCGGGTCTGCGGCGCCTGCGACTGTGCCATGACCTCGTCGGCGGGCAGGAGCCGCTCGTAGTAGCGGTGACCCACCTGGACGAGCAGGTCGTCGCGGTTGGCGAAGTAGTTCGACGCCGTCCCCGTCGGGACCCCTGCCTCCTTGTCCACCGCGCGGAAGGTCAGCCCGCGCGCACCGTCGCGCGCCAGCACCTCGATCGAGGCATCCAACAAGGCCTGCCGCCGTTCCGGATTCGTCCGAACCACTTGACACCACTCCATGTGTAGTACTATGTTCAAACCACTTCACTCATAGTACTACGAATGGTGGTCGAAGATGCGAAAGCTCGTCTACTACGTGGCAGTGACCCTCGACGGCTATATCGCCGGGCCGAACGGGGAGTACGACTTCTATCCGATCTGCGACGACATGGCTGCGGCCATGAACGCGAGATATCCGGAAGCCGTCCCCACCGCGCTCCGCGAACAGGTCGGCGTGCGGGTCGACACGCCGAACAAGGAATGGGACACGGTGATCATGGGGCGCGGTGCCTACGAACCCGGCCTCTCGCTGGGACTCACGAGCCCGTACAGCCACATGCAGCAGTACGTCGTGTCCCGCACTCTCGCGCCGGTCGACGACCCGCAGGTCCGGATCGTCGACACCGATCCGGTCGAGCTCGTCCGCACGCTGAAAGCCGAAGAGGGAATGGACATCTGGCTCTGCGGCGGCGGCAACATCGCGGGGCAGCTCGTCGACGAGATCGACCGGTTGGTGTTCAAGAGCTATCCGGTGCTCGCGGGCGACGGTATCCCGGCACTGTCGGGCAACTTCGTCCCCACCCGGTTCGACGTCACCGCACGCGAGGAGTTCAGCAACGGCACACAGGTCACCTGGTTCGACCGCCGCTGAACTTCGACCGACACCGACCCGGGCCGTCACCGACGGTCTTGAGCGCGATACCGACGTACTTCTGAGCGACGGCCTCGGGGCTGAGCGTGCCCTCCGCGTGGTACCAGCGCGGGATCGACTGGCACATGCCGAGCAGGGCACGCGTGGTCTCGGCGGGATCGTCCACGTCGAACACGCCCGCGGCGACGCCCTCCTCGACGATCTGGCGCACCAGCTGCTCGACGCCCTTGCGCACCGCACGGTAGCGCTGGCGGTTCTCGGGGCTCAGGTAGCGGGCCTCACCCTCGAGCGCGGCGAGGCGGGCCCGCAGGGTCATGCGCAGCACAATCGCCTCGATGACGTTGGACAGCCTGCGCACCGGGTCGCCGTCGGCGTCCTCGGCGGCGGCGTGGGCTCGGGAGAGCACGTCGCTGGTCGAGAGCTCGAGAAGGGCGATGAGCAGCCCTTCCTTGTTCTCGTGGTGGTAGTAGAGCGCCGGGACGGTGACGCCGACGCGGCGCGCGATCTCCCGCACCGAGGTGCCGTGGAAGCCGGTCTCGTAGAAGGCGTCGAGGGCAGCGGTGAGGATGGGACTGAGCTGCATCGGTTCGAGGATGCGCCAGTCCGGGATCGCCTCACCGTTGGTGAGGGTGTCGGCCCCGTCGCTCGAAGCACCCATGAAACCGCACCTACCTACCGATCGCTACTTCATACGGACGCCCCGAGAATACCCGTACGTTTTGCGCTCGAAGGATCGAAAGGTGGGCGGTATCACCCCATCGGGTCGTCGGCACCACCGCGCGCGGTGTCGTGGAAGGGCGCGAAGAAGGTTCCCCAGCGCGCGCACTCCCAGCCACCGCCGGCCACCGGCACCAGCTCGACCGTCTCGGTGTTGGCCAGGTGGTTGGTGATGGCGAAGCCGGACGGCACCTTCCCCAGATAGGCGGCGACGAGCCGGATCGCGGCACCGTGACTGACGACCACGACGTCACCCGAACCGGCATCGAGATAGTCGCTGCGCAGCGACTCCAGGACGGGCAGGTACCGGTCGAGCACGTCGAGCGCCGACTCACCGCCCGGGACCCGCGCCCGCAGGTCGCCGTTGTGCCACTCCTCGTAGACCTTCATGAACAACTTGTGCGACTCCTCGTCGCTGCGGTCCTCGAGCTCGCCGACCTGCACCTCGTGCACGCCCTCGCGGACGACCGTCTCGAGCGACACCACCGATGCCGCGTGCTCGGCCGTCTGCCGAGCGCGGAGCGCCTGCGACGCGACGAGCAGCGACGGCGTCTGCTCGACGAGGTTCTTCCCGAGCGTGCGGGCCTGTTCGACGCCGAGCTCGGTGAGCTCCGCGCCCGGGAGTTTCGTATCGAGCCTCCGGGCGACGTTCGCCACCGTCTGGCCGTGCCGGGCCAGGATCAATCTGCCGCTCACCGTCAGTCCTCTCCGCGCCGCAGTCGGTCGAGCCACCGCGCATCCTCGTCGTCCGACACGGGTGGGACACCGTGTTCGGACACAGCGGGCCACGATCCGAGGAACCGCACCTGCGCGAAGCGGTGCAATCCCTGCAGCGCCTCGGCGACCAGCGCGTCGTCGATGTGACCCACACAGTCCAAGTGGAAGAAGTAGGTGCCGTATTCCCTGCGGGTCGGCCGGGACTCGATACGCGACAGATCGATTCCGCGCGTGGAGAACTCGGTGATGGCGCGCACCAGCGAGCCGGGCTCGTTGGGGAGTTGCAGCACCACCGAGGTGCGGTCGACACCGGTGCGCTTCGGCACGGGCCGCGGCCGCGTGATGAGCACGAAGCGGGTGCGGGCGCCCTCGAAGTCGGCGACCTTGTCGGCGAGGACGGACAGGCCGAGCCGCTGTCCGGCGAGCGCCGTGGACACCGCCGCGTCGACCTTGCCGGACGCGACGTCCTCGGCGGCTCCCGCGTTGGAGGCCGCGGTCACGACCTCGGCGTCGGGCAGGTGGTCCTCGATCCAGCGACGCACCTGCGCTGCGGCCACCGGATAGGCACCGATAGTGCGGACACGATCGCGGGTGATCCCTTCGCGGGTGACCACCGTGAACGCGATGTCGAGTTCGACCTCGGACACGATCTGCAGGCGCGGCCCGAGCGCGAGGGCGTCCATGGTCGGCGGCACCGAACCCTCGACGGAGCTCTCGATGGGGACGACGGCACCGTCGGCCTTCCCGTCGCGCAGGAGTTGCAGGGCAGCGGGCGGGCCGGCGGCCGAGACGCGCTCGACGTCGGCGGATCCGTCGCCGAGCACGTCGAGTGCACCGAGGCTCTCGAAGCGGTCGAGGGCCATCTCGGTGAACGTTCCCGAGGGTCCGAAATAGGCGATACGTGGCACGTGTACGAGGTTACGCATCGGTCGTGACGGGAAGGCGGACTCTGCGTGAACCGCACCCGAGCGGTGGCCCGTGTCAGTCGGTGGTGAGGTCGAGCGCCTCGAGCTCCCGAACGACGGCGTCTGTGTCGTCGACCTCGACGACCAGCAGGATCTCCCGCACCGCCGCGGCGGCCTCCGGTACGAGTCGCCGGAGCCGGGCCACGTCGGGAGTCCCGAGGGCTTCGCGGACGTCGAAACCGCTCAGCGCCGCGACGGTGGCGGAGAGTAGGGCGACGACGTCGTCGGTGCCGGTCGCGCGGGCGGCGTAACCGGTGTCGGCGTGGGCGAGGACGGAGAGGAAGTCGGCGACGGCGTCGCCCCCGCGACCTGCGGTCAGGCCGGGGATGTGACCGGCCTCGGTGAGCGCGCGGGCGGCGTCGGCGAGCGCGGCGTCGGGCACGTGCGGGTAGACGACCAGCGGTGCCGGCGCGGTGATCGCGAGAACGTCCTCGAGGTCCTCGGCCGTGCAGTCGACCTGATACCGGACCGGACGCCACCCGGCGGGCGAGGGGAGTTCGGCCGAGGCGTCGAGCTCGACGACGAGTTCGCGGGTCGGTGATCCGGTGACGGCAGCGGCCGGGACGATCGGCGGGGCGAGCGTGCGGCCGGTCGCGGCGAGGGCGTCGGTGAGGCTGTCGTGCCGGTGTGTGAGCAGCGCGTCGAGCAGTCCGCGGGGCTCGTCGCGGGACGGCGGCATTCCGAGCGGAAGTGGGATCGGCACCGATCCAGGCTACCGATGGACCACTTGCGACCGCGATCACAATGACTTAGGTTTGCCTCACCTACATCGAGAAGGAGGGTTGGCATGCAGACCACCACATCCGTCATCCCCGCGCCGACCACGGCCGAACGCGTACGCACCGCCCTCATCCGCGCCGACACGACGCAGCTCGCGATCGACGGCTGCGGTCCACTCCCCACCTCGGTTCATCATCTCCTCGACGACGGGCAGGTCGCGGTGGTCGTCGCCGAGGACAGCCTCCCCGTCGCACTCGCCTGGCAGTCCGGCAGCGCAGGCATCCCCGCCATGCTCGAGCTCACCGACCACTCCCCGATCGCCCTGCGCAATCCGGTCCGGTCGCTCATCTGGCTCAGCGGCGCCCTGCGTCCCGTGGAGCATCCGCGCCGCGTCGCCGCCGAGATCGCGGAGATCCTGCCGCATCCCGAACTCCTCGACGTCGGACACCGCTCCGAACTGCTGTGCCTGACGCTCGACTCCGTCGTCGCCGCCGACACCACCGGGGCCGAGGCCGTCGACGTCGCCGACGTCCTCGACGCCGCTCCCGACCCGTTCGCCGCACTCGAGACCGGGTGGCTCCAGCACCTCGAAGAGGACCACGCCGACATCGTGCGGCAGATCGCGCGACGCATCCCGCCCGCGCACCGCGGCGGACGAATCCGACCCCTGGGCCTCGACCGCTACGGACTGCGGCTACGCGTCGAGTCCGAAGGCGACGACCACGACGTGCGGATCCCCTTCCACGAACCGGTCGACGATCCCGCCGCCCTGAGCCGCGCGCTGCGCCTGCTCGTCGGCTGCCCCTTCCGAAACGGACTGCCGCCGCGCACCTGAGCGGTACGCGGCGGCAGGGATCATCCGAACGATCAGACCTTCTGCAGGTCGATACCCTTCGTTTCCTTCATGATCAGCGCAGCGATGCCGGTCGCGACGCACAGCACCATGATGTAGACCCCGAAGACCCAGCCGATGTCCCAGCCGGTGAGCAGCTGATTCAGGTAGGGCGCGGTGCCACCGAAGACCGCCACCGAGAAGGAGTAGGCGAAGCCGATGGCCTGGGTACGCAGGCGGGTCGGGAAGCTCTCCGACAGGGTGCACGACAGGATCGCGCCCGGGATCGACACGATGAGCAGGGCGAGAGTGGTCGACACGAGCAGCGTCCACCCGGCCGACGTGATCATCGACGTCAGCGGGATCTGCAGCGCGAACATGAGAACCGCGAAGCCGCCGAGCATCGGGCGCCGGCCGATCCGGTCGGAGAGCAGACCCCAGAAGGGCAGCGACACCAGCGCGATGACCTGGGCGATGACGAGCATCCAGTAGGCGGTGTCGGCGTCCATGCCCTTCTGCGTGATCGCGTACGTCGAGACGTACGAGGTCCACGTGTAGTGCGCCGCCGTGACACCCGAGGTCATGCCGATCATCAGCAGGATCGCCCGCACGACCACCTTGCGCGGGATGCGCGGTTCGTCGACCCGGGTCTCCTGCTGGTCGAAGACCTCGCTCTCCTCCATGCTGCGTCGCAGGTAGAGGGCGAACAGTGCCAGGAAGAAGCCGAGGAGGAACGGCACGCGCCATCCCCATTCGCCCACGGCGCTCTCGGAGAGTGTCGAGGTGACCGCTCCGCCGATCGTGTACGCCAACACGGAACCACCGAAGATCGCGACGAAGGCGACGCTGCCCCACATGCCGCGGCGATGCGGCGGCGCGATCTCGCTGACGTACGAGTAGGCGGTCGCCGACTCGCCACCGTGCGCGAAGCCCTGCACCACGCGGGCGAGCAGCAGGAGCACCGACGCCCACACGCCGATCGACGAGTAGGTGGGCATGAGCCCGATGACGAGGCTGCCACCGGCCATCATGAGCATGGTCGTGACGAGCACGAACTTGCGGCCGCGCTTGTCGGCGATGCGGCCGAACACGATGCCACCGAGCGGTCGCATCAGGAATCCGACGGCGAAGACCGCGAGTGTGGACAGCAATGCCGAGACCGGATTGTCGCTGTTGAACATCGCTGCGGCGATGAACGGAGCGAACACAGCGTAGGCGCTCCACTCGTACCACTCGAGGATGTTGCCCACGGAGCTGGCGAGAAGAGACTTCTTCTTCGATGCGAGAGTCACCGAAGTTGTTGCAACAGAATTCTTCTCAGATGTTTCGATGTTCATGTCCCTACTTCCGGGTCGCAGATTCCCCTCGGCCCCCAAGGCCCCTATCCGCACCCGAGCGATCGATCGGTCGGGCGATGTGAAGTGTGATGGGTCACATGGACCGCTGTCAAATTGGACACATCACCGCGAACCGGTGGGGCGCCTCTCCGCGGCGAAAGGACCGGCCACGCAGGGTCCGGCACAATCGCTCCGGTGACGACCCTTCGCGACTGGCTGCGGCCCGCATCCCGCAACCCCGAGCCGCCCCTCGACCCCACCGAGCGCCGAGCGCTGTGGATCGAGATCACCATCGTCCTGCTCGTCACCTTCGGCCTGAGCGGGATCTCGTCGATCCTGTCGCTGGCCGAGGCGGCGCTGGCACCAGAACCGCTGTCGGATCAGACCGTCGCCCTCAACACGCCACGCTCGTCGCAGGGGTTCATCGATCTCGCCCGCCAACTCCTCGGCATCGTGCGCCTGCTCGCCTGGGGTGCCCTCGGCCTGTACCTGCTCTGGCGCAGCGGTGTCGGACCGCGACTCGCGGGCCTCGCCCGACCCGGTCTGCGCCGGGACCTGCTGCCCGGCCTGGGGCTGGCCGCCCTGATCGGACTCCCCGGACTGGTGCTGTACCTGGTGGCGCGGGCCGCCGGCCTGAACCTGACGGTCGCGCCGAGCCTGCTCGAGGACTACTGGTGGCGACTGCCCACCGAGGTGCTGTGGGCGATCGCCAACTCCGGGGCGGAGGAGATCCTGGTCGTCGCCTATCTCCTCACCCGCCTGCGGCAGCTCGGCTGGTCGGAGAATTCGTCGTTGCTCGCCTCCGCCCTGCTGCGCGGCAGCTACCACCTCTACCAGGGCGTCGGCGGCGGGTTCGGCAACGTCGTCATGGGCCTGGTCTTCGGGCGCTACTGGCAGCGCACCGGCCGGTTGTGGCCGCTCGTGATCGCCCACGCGCTCATCGACACCATCGCCTTCGTGGGCTACCAAGCACTGAGAGGCCACGTCTCCTGGCTGCCCTGAACGTAGAGTTGTCCGGGTGAACGGCGACCCTCGCGACCCTCGGAACCGGCCGCGGCCTCCGCAGGGACTTCCCCCGCAGGGCCCTCCTGCCCGGCGGGCAGTACCGCCGAACCCGCAGCGCGGGGTGCCACCGCAGCGACGGGGCGCTCCTCCGTCACAGCGTCGCGGCGGCCCCCCGCCGTCCCCCGAGGGCACCCAGGTGCTCCGGCGCGACGGACGACCGCAGTCACCGCAGGCGTGGTCGCAGGCACCCGCCCCGAACTACCGGCCCGCTCCGCGGCAGGACCGACAGCAACCGCCCCCGCAGCAACGACGCGACTGGGCACCGACGCAGCGACCCGAACGGATCGCCGACCCCGCCCCGAACCGTCGCCCGCCGCGCGGGAACACACCACCGCCCGCACCCCCGCGACGCCCTGCGGCACCGCCTTCACGACCGGGCCCGCCCTCACGACCGGCACCACGCCGCCCGCTCGGTGCCCGGCGCATCCTGCGGCGACTCGCGATCGTCCTGGTGGTGCTCGTCGTCGCGATGGGCGCGAGCATGGTCTACCTCGACGGCACACTCGCGCGCGTCGATGCGCTCGCCGATTACGACGGCCGGGTCGGCGACACCCCCGGCACGAACTGGCTGCTCGTCGGCTCCGACAGCCGAGTGGGCCTCACCCCCGAGCAGGAACAGGAACTCGCGACCGGCGGGGAGGTCGGCGCCGACCGCACCGACACGGTGCTGCTCGTCCACATCCCGCCCGGTGGGGGCGCCACGACGATGATCTCGCTGCCCCGCGATTCCTACGTGAGCGTCCCGGGCTTCGGCCAGGACAAGCTCAACGCGTCGTTCGCGTTGGGCGGACCGCAACTGCTCGTGCAGACGGTCGAGGGCGCCACGGGCGTGCACATCGACCACTACGCCGAGATCGGCTTCGGCGGGTTCGCGTCGATCGTCGACGCGGTCGGCGGGGTCGACATCTGCGTGCCCTATCCGATCGACGACCCCCTCGCCGGACTCAGGCTCGAACCGGGATGCCAGGAGCTCAACGGAGCGCAGGCCCTGGGCTTCGTGCGCACCCGCGCCACCCCGCTCGCCGACCTGGACCGGATGAACAACCAGCGCCTGTTCCTGTCGGCGCTGCTGAGCAAGGCCACCAGTCCCGGCACCTTCCTGAACCCCTTCCGGGCATGGTCGCTGATGTCGGGTGCGGCCGGGTCGCTGCGGGTCGACGACGGCGACCACCTGTGGAACCTCGCACGACTCGCGTGGACGATGCGCGGCGAGACGGTCACCACGACGGTTCCGGTGGGCGGATTCGACGACGTCTACGGCATCGGCAACGTCTTGCTGTGGGATCGTGAGCGCGCCGTGCCGTTCTTCGGAGCCATCTCGGAGGGCGACCCGATCCCGCCGGAACTGCTCGCTCCGGCCCCCTGACGGACGCCGCGAATCGTCGTCGATCTTGGGGAAGGCTGTCCGAATTTTCCGTAGGGTAGCCGATGCTGCGTTGCCCAAGGGTAGCCAAGGCTTGGATGAAAAGCGCGTTGACCTGCACTAACGTCGTGATCATGACGACGATGGGCGACATGACCAAGACCAAGTTCCACACGCTGCTGCACGACCAGATCCGCCACGAGTTCACGGCGTCGCATCAGTACATCGCCATCGCGGTCTTCTACGACAACACCGATCTCCCGCAGCTGGCGAAGCACTTCTACGCGCAGGCCGTCGAGGAGCGCAACCACGCCATGATGATCGTCCAGTACTTCCTGGACCGCGACATGGCCGTCGACCTCACCGGCGTCGACGCGGTGCAGTCGATGTTCGAGGATGCCCGCGAGCCGATCGCGCTGGCCCTCGCCCAGGAGAAGAAGGTCACCGACCAGATCGTCGAGCTCGCCCGCACCGCGCGCGACGAGGGCGACTACCTCGGCGAGCAGTTCATGCAGTGGTTCCTGCAGGAACAGGTCGAGGAGGTTGCGACGATGACGACCCTGTTGACCGTGGCCGACCGTGCCGGTTCCAACCTCTTCAACCTCGAGGACTTCGTGGCCCGCGAGCTCAACTCGAAGGTGCGCGAGCCGCGCGGCAACGCCCCGCTCGCCGCCGGCGGCGCCATCTGATCGTTCCTCCATCCGGGGACAGCCCACCCGGAACGACGAAGGCCACCTCCCGCAGGAGGTGGCCTTCGTGCTGTCGTGAGCGGGTCAGCGCAGGGTGACCTGGCGGCTGCGCAGGCCGTCGCGCGACCGGCGCTCGGCGGCGGTGAGCGGTTCGTCCACGGCGAGGGCCTCGTCGAGGCGCTGCCCGAACTCGATGGTCGGGGTGACCCATTCGTCGGGGTGCTTCTCGCGGTCGAGGTCGAAGACCGGCACCAGCAGACCGTGGGTGCGGAACGAACCAGCGAACCGCGATCCCTCACCGAGGTGCAGACCGCCCGCCGCGTGCACGCGCGACAGCGCCGCCATCAGCACGTCCTCGTCCTCGGGGCGCACCCAGCGCAGGTGCGCCTTCTCGCCCGGATCGACCCACCACGCGCCGCGGAGACCGTCGCCTTCGAGACGCGCGGACGGCAGCACGGCTTCGTTCGCGTGCTTGACGGTGTGCGCGATCTCGGCGCTCGGTTCGACACCGGCCGGGATCCACCAGTCGAAGTCGTTGTGGACGGTGATCGCCGGCACGGCTGCCGGGTCGATCAGCTCGGCCAACGGCGGGGTGTCGTCGTCGACACTCGCGACCTGCAGCGACGAGCCCGGCTCGGCTGTGTGCGCCCAGTACAGGGCCGCGGCCAGTTCACCCGCCGGGTCCGGGCCGAAGCCGGTGGCGAGCTGCAGGCCGACGTACGCGACCGGCTCACCGTTCTCCTCGCGGACCAGGGCCGCTACCCCGCCGGGGAGGATGGTCGCACCCACGACGCGACGGCCGTCCTCGGCCGCGGGCAGCTCCGCGAGGGCCGACGGCACGAACTCGCGCAGTGCCACGAGATCGCATTCGAAGGCGAGTCCTTCGAAGGGCCGGGACGTCGCGGCGGCCGCTGTTTCCCGCTCGAGTCGGCGCTGCTCGAGCTTCGCGGCGCGGTTGCTGCCGGGCTTGGGTCCGCTGTTTCTCTTGCTCTTCTTGGCCACGGCGTCAAACTACACGGCGACCCGTGTCGCGATGTCGAGGTCGCGGGACCGGGTGGGGGTGCTCACCGATCGAAGGCGGCGTCGAGCTGCAGCTTGGTGCGCCCGGGATGGTTGGTGGCGACCCACTCGACGCCCAGCTCGCGGCACAGTTCGACGTCGGCGGGGTCGTCGACGGTCCAGCAGTAGGTGGCCCGGCCCGACAGCGCAGCCCGGTCGACGAGATCGCGGTGCTCGCGCAGCGTCGCGATCGAGGGACCGACAGCGGTCGCGCCGACGGTGGTCGCGGCACTGCCGCGCAGGTAGCGCGAGGTCTCCCCCAGCAACACGGTGGGCAGCAGCGGCGCGGCCCGGCGGATGCGCCAGACGGCCCCCGCCGCGAACGACATCACCACCACCCGGGAGAAATCGGCCGATGCCGGGGTCGCGAGACCGAAGCGGGCCAGTTCGGCGAGCAGTTTGCTCTCCACGAGACCGCCGTAGCGGACGGGATGCTTGGTCTCGACGAAGACCTTCACCGGGACACTCGTGAAGTCCATGACGAGTTCGAGCAGTTGCCGCAGCGTGAGCAGGTCGGCGGGCTCGCCGGGGCGTCCGTAGTCGTACTGCGCGAGCTCGTCGAGGGTCATCTCGCTGACGACACCGGTGCCGTTCGAGGTGCGGTCGATCGTGCGGTCGTGCACGCACACGAGGTGACCGTCGCGGGTGAGCCGCACGTCGCATTCGACGCCGTCGGCACCTTCCTTCAATGCGAGCTCGTAGGCGCCGATCGTGTGTTCCGGGAGGGCGGCGGACGCACCGCGATGCGCGACGACCCGGGGATGCGCGCTGCGGGTCACGGCGCCACCGCCTCAACGCGCTCCTCGTCGTCCGCTCGTTCTCCGGCCGATTCCGGAGCGTCGTCCTGTTCTTCGCGGGCCTGTTCCTGCTCGCGCACGGCGGCGGGGACGATGGGCGCGATCGGCGACGAGGCCGGACCTGCCGCGTGGGTGAAGCGGCGACGGCGCAGCGGCCGTCCCCACAGGTCGGCGTCGTCGAACAGGCGCAGGACGTGCAGGGTCGACAGCGCGACGACCGTCCCGAGCGCCGCGAGGACGGCGGTGAGCAGGACGCCGTCGGCGCGGGCCTGCAGGGTGTCGCGCTGACGCCACGCGAGCAGCGCCACCATGAGCACACCGTTGACCACCCACAGCACCCACCAGGTGCGGATCGCGCGGAGCAACCGCGGGTCGCGGTCGGCGATCTCGGTGAGGAAGACACCGGGCATCGCGAGGTTGAGGCCCGGAACGACCAGCCCCGCGAGGATGGACAGCGGCGACCGCGACTCGGCGAGACCACGCTCGGCGTAGATGCGCCGGCGCAGGTCGATCAACCGCAATCCGGATGCGACCGCCGCGGCCAGCGCCACGACCGGCCCGACCACCTGGGTCACCCACACCGCGGCATCCGACAACGCGAGCACGAGCGGGTCGACGAGACGGGTGCGGTTGTACAGCAACACTCCGTACCGGACGGCCTCGGCGACCGCCGCGAGACCGAAGACGACGGCGGTGCCGACGAGCAGCGTCGGCGCGAGGTCGGCGGCGGTCTCGGCGCGATCGGGTTCGACGGCCTCGTCCGGGAGCGGATCGAGCAGTCGCCAGCGGGGCATCTCACGATAGGACGGGGTCTCGGGAGCCGGACACCCGTGCGCAGGCGACGTCGGTTCGGTCGTCGGAGCACCACCCGCGGGTCGCGCGACCCAGCGGAAGTTACGGCGCGACGGAGGAACCGTCCCGTCGGGGGCGACGGGTGAGAGCAGCACACCGCGGCAGGCCGGGCACCACTGCCGCGGCTGATATGTCACCGGCCACCGATTCTCACAGCGCACACAGATCTGATAGGCCGACATCAATAGATCTTTGCCGGTTCGTCGCGCTCGGAGACGAGCGGGAGTCCGTGCTTCTGCCACGCCACCATGCCGCCCGCGACCTGGAAGGTCTCGTACCCGATGCGGGCCAGGTACTCGACCGCTCCGAGGGAGCGGCCGCCCTGCCTGCAGATCACGTAGATCTCGGCGTCGGGGTCGAGTTCCTCGATGTGGGCGGGCACGTCGGCGAGCGGAATGTGCAGCGCGCCGGGGGCGTGTCCGAGTTCCCATTCGTCGTCCTCGCGGACGTCGAGGAGGACGACCTCGTCGCCGAGTTCGGGTACCAGGTCGACCGACACGGTGGGCACGTCGGAAAAGCTCACGTCTCAATAGTGGCACGCGGCGTGAACGGATGTGGGTGTGGTCGTACCGATACTGTTCCGCAGGTGGGGCAGGTAGGTCTTCCACAACACTCCCCATCAACCCCATCCGCTGGAGTTATCCACAGTTTCCACAGGTTCATCAACAGGCCTATCCACGCATGGGGAATCACACTCGAGACATCTCACAGTGGACAAGCACCCGCCGATGGCCCGCGCCGGGTCCGTCGCTGAAATGATCGGGTCATGGAATTACGCATCTTCACCGAACCCCAGCAGGGCGCCACCTACGACGACCTCCTCGCCGTCGCACAGACCGCGGAACGACTCGGCTACGGCGCGTTCTTCCGCTCCGACCACTACCTGGCCATGAACGCCGAGGGCCTGCCCGGACCGACGGACGCATGGATCACGCTGGCCGGTCTCGCCCGCGACACGTCGACGATCCGCCTCGGCACGCTCGTCACCTCGGCGACCTTCCGGTACCCCGGCCCGCTCGCAATCTCCGTCGCGCAGGTCGACGCCATGAGCGGCGGACGCGTCGACTTCGGATTCGGAGCCGGCTGGTTCGAGGAGGAGCACCTCGCCTACGGCATCCCCTTCCCCACGCTGAAGGAGCGGTTCGACCGCTTCGAGGAGTCCCTCGCGGTCATCACCGGTCTGTGGGACACCCCCGAAGGCGAGACGTTCTCGTACGAGGGCGAGCACGTGCGGATCGAGAACTCCCCGGCGCTGCCGAAGCCGTACCAGCGTCCCCACCCACCGATCGTCATGGGCGGCGCAGGCAAGAAGCGCACGCCGGCACTGGCGGCGCGCTACGCCGACGAGTTCAACGTGCCGTTCAAGTCGCTGGACGAGACGAAGGTCCTGTTCGAGCGGGTGCGCTCGGCCTGCCGGGATGCCGGACGCGACCCCGAGGAACTGACCTACTCGAACGCACTCGTGCTGTGCTGCGGCCGGGACGAGGACGAGATCGCGCGTCGCGCGGCACGGATCGGCCGTGAGGTCGACGAACTGCGGGAGAACGGACTCGCGGGCACGCCGCAGGAGTTGATCGAAAAGATCCGCACCTTCGCCGAGGCCGGGACGCAGCGCATCTACCTGCAGGTCCTCGATCTCGCCGATCTCGAGCACCTCGAACTGGTGGCGAACGAGGTCATGCCCGCCGTCGCGGATCTCTGACGCGCAGGCGGTGCCTGCAGTCCTAGCCGGGTCAGTGGCTGCTGGTGGAGCCGAGGAACGCTTCGATGTCCCGGCTCCACTCGCGGCTGCGCCGCACCTCGAGACGCCAGTGCGCGAGGGCGAACAGCCCGGCCGCGGCGGCGGCGGAGAACGTCCACAACCACACCCCGAACAGCACGGCGGTGAACTTCGCGGCGGAGGTGGTCAGCGGGGGCTGCGTGTATTCGCCGGTGCTCGCCTCGACCCAGACCTGCACCTCGCTGCCCGCGGTCGCGAGACTGTCCACCTGGACGAGCGCGTGACGCGTCTCGTCGCCCCAACCCCAGGTCGCGGGGGCCGAGGAGATCTTCACGGTCTCGCCCCACCCGGAGGAGTCGCTCAGGGCATCGGCGTCGAGGACGGCCGTGACGCTGACACGTTCGGCGTTCTGCTTCTCGGAGAGTTCGAGCTGGGAGCTCCACATGGTGGCGGACACCCACATCGCGACGGGGATCATGATCGCCATCACGGCGATCATGAGGGTGAAGCAGCGCGCCTCGAGCTTGTCGGTGCGACGCACGAGCGGATCCCGCCTGCGCAGACTTCGCCGTGTACGCCGCAGATACCCCGCTCTGGTCGTCATGTCGGCAAGCCGTCCCTTTCCCCCTCTGGAATGATCCCTTCTTCCAGAATGCGTCCGCCTTCGGGGAAGTTCAAGGAACGCCAACGCATCTCACACTCGCACTGCGAGCGGAGATGTGGTGCGCGACACCGTCGAACCCTGAGGCCCGACGCTCTCTCAGGCGCCGAGGCCCACCGGGCAACTCACGCCGGTGGCGTGGACGGGGCAGTAGCCGTTGGGATTCTTCGCGAGGTACTGCTGGTGGTAGTCCTCCGCGTAGTAGAACTGCGTGAGCGGGGCGATCTCCGTGGTGATCTGCCCGTATCCGGCGTCGGCCAGTCGCTTGCCGAACGCTTCGGCCGTGGCCTCGGCGACCTCGATCTGCGTCTCGTCGTGGGTGTAGATCGCCGAGCGGTACTGGGTGCCGTGGTCGTTGCCCTGCCGCATGCCCTGGGTGGGGTCGTGGTTCTCCCAGAACTGCTGCAGGATGTGTTCGTAGCCGGTCACCTTCGGGTCGAAGACGACGAGCACCACCTCGGTGTGCCCGGTCCGGCCGGAACACACCTCCTCGTAGGTGGGGTTGGGGGTGTAGCCGCCGGAATAGCCGACCGCGGTCGAGTAGACGCCGTCGAGCTGCCAGAACTCCTTCTCGGCGCCCCAGAAGCAACCCATGCCGACGACTGCGGCCTGCAGGCCCTCGGGGAAGGGGGGAACGATGCGGTTGCCGTTGACGTAGTGGGTCTCGGGGACGGGCAGCGGTTCGGCGCGACCGGGGAGCGCGTCCTCGCGCGTCACCATCTGCGACTTCGAACCTGCACGGGCGAGGATCTCGTCGAACCAGGACATGACCCGATGCTACGCGCGGGTCGGAGCGACAGTCCGTTCGTCGGAAGCGACCTGCTTCGGCGCGAGCCAGCGGCTCTTGATCCAATGCGCAGCCGGAACCTCGACGCTGCGGTACAGCACCTCGGCGACGAGACCGCAGCCGATCAGCAGCAGCACGATCGCCGCGGTCGTGCCGACGATACCCACGGTGTTCTCGTAGATCCGGTACATCACGAGGGTGTGGGTCAGGTAGATGCAGTAGCTGCGGGTCGCGACCCAGGAGACGACGGTCGAGCGCGCGAGGCGCCCGTCGTACCGCGCGACCAGCACGATCGCCGCGAAGACCACCGTCACCGTCCACAGATAGCGGCTGCCCGACCAGTAGACGTTGATGTCCGTGGCCATCACGATCACCGCGATCTGCGCGAACATCGCCGCCAGCAGGGCGCGCAGCGAAATCAGGCCGGCCCAGCCGAAGTACACGATCTGCCCCAGGAACAAGGTCGGCAGCGTCGACGCGATCTTCGACAGGAACGGCACCGTGTACGGCTCGGGCACGTACAGGTTGTAGAGGAGCACCAGCATGCACAGCACGGCGCCGAGCATCGGCACCGCCACCGGCGCCGTCCGCAGCAGCGACCGTCCCGCCACGCACCACAGGTAGAACGAGATCTGTGCGGCGAGCGTCCACACCACGCCGAGCACGATCACCTGCGGTTTCAGGAAGAACGCAGCCAGGAAGAAGGACAGGAACGCCTCGGAGACCGACACCGTGGTGTGGCCGCTGAAGGTGCCGTTGATGCCGAGCCACACGAGCACGACCGCGGCGAGGATCGCCACCCAGAAGGCCGGCAGGAGCCGCGCGGCCCGGGCGATGAGGAACTTCCGGCGGTCCTGCCGGATCGCGGACCGGGTGACGAGCATGCCCGTGAGCATCATGAACGCCGTCACCCCGACGGACGACAGGTGCTGGTTGAGGCCGGCGCCCTTGACGAGTACCTCGTAGGTGAGGTCGATGCCCCACCAGCCTGTCCCGAGGTCGTCGATCAGGTAGAAGGCGATGTGGGAGTAGAGCACGGCCGCGACCGCGACGAACCGGACGATATCGACGCCCGGCAGATCCACACGCGGTGCATCGGCCCCGCGTGTCGGTTCGTTCAGGAAGGGCCGAAACACGCGCCAATGTTAAGGTCCCGTTCACGCAGCCGTTGCCGATGGTCCCGATATCCGACTGTTTGCGCTGGTGAGAGCTATTTTCCGGACGCGTGGGCCGTTCCGGGTGCTCTCCGACACAGTCGCGGTCCGATCGTGTCCGCATTACGGGGAATGTTGCGGACGGTGTAGTTATGGACTTGGGTGGAAACCCGAGAAGGTACGGAATAACTGCACGGGCCGGACGGCCCGGTGAAGAAGGGACCCTTCGTGGCTGAATACACACTTCCGGACTTGCCCTACGACTACGCAGCGCTCGAGCCGCACATCTCGGCGAAGATCATGGAGCTGCACCATTCGAAGCACCACGCCACCTACGTCGCCGGTGCGAACACCGCTCTCGAGAAGCTGGCCGAGGCCCGCGAGAACGGCACCATGGCGGCCCAGGCGACCAAGCTCGAGAAGGACCTCGCCTTCCACCTGGGTGGTCACACCAACCACTCCGTCTTCTGGAACAACCTCTCCCCCGAGGGTGGCGACAAGCCCGAGGGTGAGCTCGCTGCTGCGATCGACGATGCCTTCGGTTCGTTCGACAAGTTCCGCGATCACTTCTCCGCGAACGCGAACTCCATCCAGGGCTCCGGCTGGTCGATCCTCGCGTGGGATTCGATCGGACAGCGTCTGATCATCGTCCAGCTGTACGACCAGCAGGGCAACATCCCGATCGGCCTGACCCCGCTGCTCATGCTCGACATGTGGGAGCACGCCTTCTACCTGCAGTACCAGAACGTCAAGGCCGACTACGTCAAGGCCTTCTGGAACATCGTCAACTGGGCGGACGTGCAGGCTCGCTTCGAGCGCGCTCGCACCGCCACCTCGGGCCTGATCGTCTAGTACGGATCGGTCATACAGGTCGCGAGACCGACAGCGAGGGCGCCGGGACACCGGCGCCCTTCGTCGTCTCCGGGCCTGGTCTTTCCTATCCGCTACAGGAATCGCTATCCGCCGCAGCAATTGCTGAGGCGGATAGCAAGAGGTGTAGCGGCAGTGCTGGCACTCGACACCTCTTGTGTGCCGACGAAGAAAACGGGCATTCTCCCCTTACCGACCGAGAGGGAGGAGTGGGATGAACGCCGAGGAACACAGCCGCATCGAGCTGTCCGCATTCCAGTCCGCCGGGTCGCTTCGAGGTTTCGTCGTCTCGGGCAGATGGCCCGCGACCACCCGCGAATGGGCCCAGGTGCTGGCGATGACGGTGCGGATCGCGTCGCTGCCGGGACTGCTGCCCACCTCGACGGTGTTCGGGGTCAAAGAAGAACTGCCCGACGACCCCGAGCCCGGAACCGTGGGCCTCGTGGTCGCCGAAGGTCCGGTGCTCGGCGAGCGTGCCGTGCAGCCCGGACGGTTCGCCGAGCATCAGCCGCCGGCACTGATCATGCTGCATCCGCCGTCGGAGACGACGCCGTCACTGCCGGAGAACGCCGGCGCCGCCTCGGGCTGCGTGCTGCTCCCCGGGATCCCACATCTCGGGCTCGAGCATCGCGCCGCGTGGGTCGAGGCCGAACCGGATGGCACGGTGACGGCACTGTTCAGCAAGGTGGGAGTGGATCCGGGCAACGACCCCGACACCGCGATTCTGGCCATGCTGCTCGCTTCGTGAGGGCGCCCTGAAAACGAGAGTTCGGTTCTCCGAAAGTTAGCATTGCCTTTACAGAATTCGGTTCGCCGGGCTAACGTTGTCGTCGGCGAAGGGGAGTAGCCCCCAATCGCAGGGTCGACATACTGGCGGCGCCCGACAACGGCACTGCCCGGCCCCGCGGACCGGATCATCCTCCGGTGGGCGAGACCTTCGGCCGCTGGTCGCACCGTGCGTCCGGCGTCCGGAGGAAGCCCCGTTTCCTCCATACGAAAGGAGGAAACGCATATGTGGTCCGCGCTCGTCTTGTCCTTCGCAGTCGTCTTCGTCGCCGAACTCGGCGACAAATCCCAGCTCATGGCGATGACCTTCGCCCTGCGGTATCGCTGGTGGGTCGTCCTGTCGGGGATCCTGTTCGCGACCACCGCGGTGCACCTCGTGTCAGTGGCTGTCGGGCACTATCTGGGTGTCGCGATCCCCGCGACCGCCATCTCCATCGTCGGCGGCATCGCCTTCCTGATCTTCGGCGCGTGGACGCTGCGCGGCGACTCTCTCGACGACGACGAGCAGTCCAAGGCCGGACGCGTCGCGCGCTCCGCCTTCCTCGCCGTGACCTCGGCGTTCTTCCTCGCCGAACTCGGCGACAAGACGATGCTCGCGACCATCACGCTCGCGACCGACAACAACTGGGCCGGGGTGTGGATCGGGTCCACCGTCGGCATGGTCGCCGCCGACGCGCTGGCCATCGTCATCGGTGCCGTGTTCGGCCGGCATCTTCCCGACAACGCCATTCGCTACGGTGCTTCCGCCCTGTTCTTCGGCTTCGGCGCGTGGATGCTCGGCGACGGCCTGTTCCCGGCGACCGGCGTCGTCGGACCGATCGCCGGCGCGGTGGCCCTGCTGCTGTCCGTCGCCGCGATGGTGGTCGTCCGCCGGCGCGCCCGCCGTGTCACGGAGGACGAGGCCCCGGCGCTCATGCGTCCCTGATCACCGTTCCGAACAGTGTCTTTCCACTCTGCACAGGAGTATGCTTGCCGATAGGCAAATAAATTCGGAGGTGGTTCCATGTCTGAACTCACGGACAGCACCCCTCGATCCGAAACTCCTCCGTTCGACGCGGAAGACGTCCATCGTCTGCGTATCGCGATCGGACGGATCTCCCGCCGCATGGGCATGTTCGCCTCGGAGGAAGGGCTGACGCGTTCGCAGTCGACCCTCCTCACGACCGTCGCCCGCCACGAGACGATCGGAGTCCGCGACCTCGCGGAGATCGAAGGGCTCAACCCCACCATGTGTTCGCGCATGGTGGGCAAACTCGAAGACGCCGGGTTGCTCACCCGGTCCCCCGACACCGACGACAAGCGTGTCGTCCGCGTCCACATCACTCCCGCCGGTGCCGCACTCTCGGCGGAACTGCGCGACCGCCGCACCGCCCTGTTCGCCCGTCACCTCACCGAACTGAGCGACCGGCACCTCGAAGCTCTGCACGACGCACTGCCCGCCCTCGAGGCACTCTCGCAGCGCGTCGCCGATTCACCGCGCCCCTCCGCCGAGAGGGGTCGCCCGTGACAATGCTCGCCGACATCAGAGGACAGACCTTCGCCGCCCTGCGCGGCCCCAACTTCCGCCTCTACATCAGCGGCCAGGCCGTCTCTCTCATCGGCACGTGGATGCAGACGGTCGCGCAGTCGTGGCTCGTCCTGCAGCTCACCGGCTCCGCGACCGCCATCGGCATCGTGCTCGCACTGCAGACCGTGCCGATGCTGCTGCTCGGCCCCTACGGCGGCGTGGTCGCCGACCGCTCCGACAAACGCCGGCTCATGATCGGGTTGCAGACCCTCATGGGTGTGCAGGCCCTGATCCTGGGGCTGCTCGTCGTCACCGACACGATCGCCCTGTGGCACGTCTACGTCCTGGCGGTCGCGCTCGGCCTCAACCAGTGCTTCGAGAACCCCGCCCGACAGTCGTTCATGCTCGAACTGGTCGGTCCGGAGGATCTGCGGAACGCCGTGAGCCTGCAGTCGGTCCTCGCCTCGTGCTCCCGCATGATCGGCCCGGCCGTCGCCGGCCTGGTCATCGCCGCGGGCGGACTCGGCGTGTGCTTCCTGCTCAACGCCGCGAGCTTCGTTGCCGTCGTCACCTCCTTGCTGCGACTCGACGTCTCCCGGCTCCAGCGCTCCCCCGCCGCCGCCCGCGCGAAGGGACAGCTGCGTGAGGGTTTCGCCTACGTCCGCAGCACGCCCGACCTGGCCGTCCCGCTGTCGATGATGGCGCTCGTCGGATGTCTGGCCTTCGAGTTCCAGGTGGTTCTGCCGGTCCTGGCCGACCACACCTTCGCTGCCGGTGCCGGGGCCTACGGCTTCCTCACCGCCGCGATGGGCGCCGGATCGGTGGTGGGGGGCCTCGCCGTCGCCACCTGGGGTCGCACCGGAACCCGGCCGCTGATCCTCACCTCCCTCGCGTTCGGCATCGCCATGGCGGTCGCCGCCGCGGCCCCGAACCTGACCACGCTCATCGTGCTCATGGTGATCGTGGGCGCACTGAGCGTGACGTTCACGTCCACCACCAACAGTTCGCTGCAACTCGCCTCCGCGCCGACGATGCGCGGACGGGTGATGGCCCTGTGGTCGGTCGCCTTCCTCGGCTCCACGGCCATCGGCGGTCCCATCGCCGGATGGGTCTGCGAGCAGTGGGGTGGCCGGGCCGGATTGCTGCTCGGTGCCGTCGCGTGTCTCGTCGCCGCGGCGATGGGAGTCGTCGCACTGCGCCGCCGGACCGCGACCCCCGCGGAACCCGCGGCCGTGACCGGTTAGGGTTCGTGACGAACGACACTCACACGCCGTAGGGCTCTGTGAGAGAACCCGACGGAGTCGGACTCGGTGCCAACGAGCCCGAACCCGTCGGGTTCACGCAGCCCTCGGCTCGGGACAGGAGATACGAACAGTGGAGATTCAGGGATCCGCCGCACTGGTGACCGGCGCCGCATCCGGTCTCGGCGCCGCAACCGCACGCCGTCTCGCCGACGCCGGAGCCACCGTCTTCGGCCTCGACCTGCAGCAGTCCATCGACCGCGTCGGCGATGCCGCACCCGCGGGTGTCACGCTCCTCGCCACCGACGTGACCAGCGGCGACGACGTGCAGGCCGCCGTCGACCGCATCGTCGAGTCGGGTGTTCCGCTGCGCATCGTCGTCAACTGCGCCGGTGTCGGCTGGGCCGGCCGCATCCTGTCGAAGAACGGCCCGCACGACCTCGAGCTGTTCCGCACGGTCATCACCGTCAACCTGCTCGGCACCTTCAACGTCATGCGCCTCGCGGCCGACGCGATCTCCAAGACCGAGACGGTCGACGAGTCGGGTCAGCGCGGCGTCGTCATCAACACCGCCTCGGTGGCGGCGTTCGAGGGCCAGATCGGTCAGATCGCGTACTCCGCGTCGAAGGGTGGCGTGCACGGCATGACCGTCCCCGCCGCACGCGACCTCGCGCAGTTCGGCATCCGCGTCAACACCATCGCCCCCGGCATCGTCGACACCCCGATGCTCGCCGGTGTCACCGAGGAGTACCGCAAGGGCCTCGAGGCCGGTGTGCCGTTCCCGTCGCGGCTCGCCCAGCCCTCCGAGTACGCGCAGCTCGCGCAGATGATCGTCGAGCACGACTACCTCAACGGTGAGACCATCCGCATGGACGGCGCGCTGCGCATGGCGCCGCGGTAACCCTTCCTCCGGTAACCCCGCCTCTTCCGTGCGCGTTTCCGGCAGTTCCGGCTGCCGGGAACGCGCACATGCGTTAGACCGGACCCATGCGGATCGTTCTCGCCGTGGTGCTCGTCGTCGCGCTCGTCGGCGTCGCCGGGTGGGCGCTGCAACGACGCCTGATCTACCTGCCCGACAGCTCCACTCCCCCGTCCGCCGCGACCGTCCTGCCCGGTGCGGAGGACGTCGTGCTCACCACCTCCGACGGTCTCGCGCTCGACGCCTGGTTCGTGCCCGGTCGCGCTCCCGACGGCCCCGGAGCCGGCTTCACGGTTCTCCTCGCTCCCGGTAACGGCGGCAACCGACTCGGCCGCGTCGACACCGCCGCCGACCTCGCCGCGGCGGGTTTCTCGACGCTCCTGTTCGACTACCGCGGGTACGGCGGCAATCCCGGCTCCCCCACCGAGGAGGGTCTCGCCGCCGACGCCCGCGCGGCCCTCGAGCATCTCCGTTCACGCGACGACGTCGACCCCGCCCGGGTGCTGTACTTCGGGGAGAGCCTCGGCTGCGCCGTGGTCACCGCGCTCGCCGTCGACGAACCTCCCGCCGGAATGCTGCTGCGCTCGCCGTTCACCGATCTCGCCGCCGTGGCCCGGCACCACTATCCCTTCGTGCCCGCCGCACTGTTGAAGGACGAGTTCCCCGTCGCCGAACTCGTCGGCCACATCGACGTGCCGATCACGGTCGTCTACGGCACCGCCGACAGCATCGTCCCGCCGGCCCAGAGCTCGGCAGTCGCCGATGCCGCCCGATGGCTGCACGAGCGGGTCGAGCTCGACGGTCTCGAACACAACGATCCGCCGATGTTCGGCGCGCCCGTGGTGGACGCACTGATCCGGCTCAGAGCAGGCCTGTGAGCCTGGCGGAGCCGTCGACGAGGAATCTCACCAGATCGGGATCGGGTTGCACCTTCGCGGCCGACCCGTGCAGGTACAGGCCGCCGACGACGAAGGACGACGAGTCGCGGATCGGGACGGCCAGCGCCGCCCTGCCCAGCCGGGTCTCCTGGCACTCCTTCGCGTAACCGGACGAGATGATGTCGCGCAGCTCCCGCGCCAGCGACTCGCGCTCGCACATCGTGAACTCGGTGAGCCGGCGAAACTCGGCATCCGGAGCCGCCCCCGGCACGTGTGCCAGCATCAGCTTGCCGATGGCATTGGCGTGCAACGACTTCGACAGCGTGGTGATGGCGACGATCTCGTGGTCCGGATCCTGGTCGACGAAGCGGAGCCGGCTCCCGGCGAAGGACGCGACGTGCAATCCGAAACGCGTGCACCCCCGCAGGTCCTCCATCACGTCGTGGAGCGACTCGGACGGGGTGGATTCCGCTGCGGCCTGGGCGAGTTCGGCGGTGCGACGACCGAGCGCGAAACCCGACAGGTCGGGGACACGCACGAGATAGCCGTCCGCCACGAGCAGGTTCAGCATCCGGTAGGCGGTGGCGGGAGGCACTCCGGCGAACGCGGCGATCTCCTTGGCGGTGGTGCCGGGACCGAGCTGTGCGACGGCCTCGAGCATCCCCAGCGCCTTCTGCACGGCGTGGGGTTGTCGTCCTCCGAAAGTAGTCTCGGAGGACCGGATCGGCACGTGGGCGGTCACATCCGCTCCTCCTGTATGCCCCCCGTGACGATCCGCGGCCGCCCGTGCTCGTCGAGAACCAGTGTCCCCGCACCCGGCAGCAGATCCGAGGTCTCGACGGTGTCGAATGCTCCGATCGTCGCGAGGCTCTGCGGGCGGAGCCGGCGCAGCACCGCGCGCCAGACGGGTCCCGACACCAGGAGCGCGACGAGCGCCACCGGCACGACGAGCAGCGAGTGCGTGACCCCGTCGACGGCCGTGGCCACCAGCAGACCACCACCGAGCAACGCGACGAACACCGCCGCGACCCGCGTCCACGTGGTGTCCTCACCGATGCGGTGCAGGAACAGCAGGGATGCCACCGCGACCAGCGTGTACGCCGCGACCAGCGCGACCTCGACGACACCGTCGAAGACGGACGAATCCGCTTCCGCCACCAGGGTGTACAGGACGGCACCCGCGACACTCACCGCGACGAACGTCGTCACCGCGAGGTAGGGGGTACGCAGGGTGCCGTGTACGCGGGCCAGAGCGGACGGCAGCACCCGTTCGACACCCATCGAGTACAGGAGCCTCGAGCCTGCCTGTGCGCAGCCGAGTGTCGACGCGAACCACGAGCACGCCATGCCCGTCTTCACGGCGAGCACGACCACCCACGACGCACCGGAGTCGACACCGTCGAAATACGCTCCGATGATGAGCGATCCACGCCCGGTCAGCGAGGCGACGGCCGTGAAGACGAACAGCGCCCCGACGACGAGAGGGGTGATCAGCACCGTCCGGCTGACCGTGACGAGCGGCCGACGGGCCTCGGGTCCGAAGAACGCCGCGCTCTCGAATCCGGCCATGGACAGGACGGTCATGAGCGCCAGGAAGGGCAGCAGGCTCAGCGGTGAGACCGGCAGTTCGCTTGTCGTCGTTCCGCCCGCCGGCGCGACCAGCATCGTCGCGACGATCAGTACCAGCGAACACGTTTCGACGAGCAGGATCGCGCGGGTCGCGAACCGCACGCCGCGGATCGCGATCAGGGCGACGACCCCACCGAGCACCGCCGCCGTCACCAGCCACGGTCCCGTCCCCGGAAGATTCAGTCCCACAAGCTCACCGAGATCCAATACTGTGCGTGCTCCCTGGGCCAGCACGGAGATCGAGATGCCGAGATATCCGACGATGAGCGCCGTGCCCGTCACGAGCGCCGCGCGCGTACCGAGTCCCTGGAAGACGAAACTGTAGAGCGAACCCGCCGCGGCCAGGCGTCGCGTGAACTGCGTGATGCACCATGCGACCAGCACGACGACGCCGGTCGTCGCGGCGATGGTGAGCACACCCCCGAGTCCCGGAGCGCTCACGGTCATCCACAGGGCGATGAACACCATTCCGGTTGCGGGAGCGATCGTCGACAGCGACTGCCCGATCAGATCGAGCTGGGACAACTGCCGGCGGCCGAGCGCATGCAGGGGTGAGCGCACGTGATCCCCGGTGGGTTCCGCGTCCTGCGCGCGGTCGATCGCCGCCCGGAGTGCTGACGTCACGGCCGTGGTCCTTTCACTGGATTCGTCCGGACGCTAACCCCGTTCTGTTACAGCTGCATTACCTGCGCGAACACGACGTGCCGTCCAAGTGGGAATCCGCTCGCAGAGGCGATGCGAGGTGCATCACGCCACCGCCTTCCGCGCGGACTCGGGCGAACGCAAAACCCCACGTCGCCGAGCCCCGACGTCCCTGAATTCGAAGGCTCGCGTTCTCGTTCAGGGTGTCCCCGTTCGTTTCTCCGGCGTCGCACGCCCGACTCGAGACCACAGCAGGATGTGTCCATCCCCACCTGCGAGGGATCCGCCGGGACCTCGACGAGGTCCCGAAGCGAAACGGAAGGAGTGGTCGCACACATGCTGTGGGTGCTGATCGCATCGATCGTCGGAGGCACGCTGTTGCTCGCCGGCATCCCCAAGACCCGGGACCGCCAGGGCCTGCTGCGCACGGTGCGCGGGTACAAGCTGCTGCCTGCGCCGCTCGAGGACGCGGTGTCGTTCGCGCTGCCGTGGGCCGAGATCGTCCTCGGTGCCGCGCTCATCACCGGCATCGCCGGACGATGGGCGGCCGCAGGCGCCGCACTGCTGTTCCTGTGCTTCTTCGGCGGCCTGACGATCAACCTTCTCCGAGGCCGTCGTGACCTCGACTGCGGCTGTTTCGCATTCGGTTCCCACGACATCCCGCGGATCGGGTGGTTCCACGCGGTGCGGGCCGGTGCGTTCGTGCTCGTCTCCGCAGCCCTGGCCCTCGTTCCCGCCGGCGCACCGTCGCTCGCCGAGCACCTCCTCGCCGTCGCGCTCGCCGCACTGGTGCTGGTCGTGGTCGTCACCGCGGTGCAGTTGCGGTCGATCGTGCATCCGGGCCGACGCCCGGTCGACGACCACCTGACGAAGGCCTCGATCGAACTTCGTGCCGCCTCGCCCCTCTCGCGGTACTGACACATCCGAACGGAGAAATCTGTGAACACCTTCCTGCTGATCGCGGTCATCGTGCTGGCCGGCGCCGTCGCGGCACTGTTCCTCATGCTGCTCGCCCTCGCCCGCGAGATCGGGCGCGTGCAGGTGCGTCTCGGCCCCCTCGGCGCCCGGATGATGGACACCGGCCCGAAGATCGATCAGGTCGCTCCGAGCTTCCGCGGCCTGCAGGACCACCTCGGCCGCGAGGTCGGCGTCGGTGGCCACCGCGACAAGGCGCAGCTGCTGCTGTTCACCGCGCCGTCGTGCTCGACCTGCAAGAGCCTGCTGCCCGGCGTCAAGGCGATGGCGAAGGCGGAGAAGGACCTCGAGGTCGTCATCATCTCCGACGGCACGCCCGAGGAGCACCAGAGTTTCCTTGCCGGTTCGGGTATCGGTGCCGAGCTCAGCTACGTCGACGCCCGCGATGTGGGCATCGCCTACCAGGTGGGCACCACTCCGTACGGCGTGATCCTCGACGAGCACGGCAAGATCCAGGCCAAGGGCCTGTGCAACCACATGGCGCAGGTCGAATCCCTCCTCAACGCACTCGAATCCGGCACGCCCTCGCTGCAGCACCTGCACGAGGCAGCCAAGACTCGCGCCGCAGCCGGTCTGTGATCTGCGAGCGCCGACCGCCCCGTCGGTACGGGCGGAATCTCATCCCCTTCTCGAGATCGGAGTACGTCGTTGGACCTCAGACCCTCATCCGGGGAACCGGAGATGCACGAGAACCGATATCCGGTGGACGAAGCCACCGTCAAGGAACAAGCCGAATGGATGGCCGGCCGCGGCGGATCCTTCATCGGCCGCACCGGCCGCAGGATGTCCGAGCGGGTCTCCCGCCGTTCGGTGATCAGCAAGATCGGCCGGTGGACCATGGGTGTTTCCGGTGTGGCACTGATCAGTTCGCTGCCCGTCACCCGCACTGCGCTGGCGCAGGAGCCGCCGGCTCCGACCCCCGCCGAACCCGAACCGCTCGTTCCGGTCTACGACGGCAAGGACCCCGCCGAGTGCGAGTACTGGCGCTGGTGCAACATGGACGGCACCTCGTGCGCGGCCTGCAACGGCGGCGGTGTCACCACCTGTGCGCCGGGAAGCCGTCCCGGAGCGGAGTTCTGGGTTGGATGCTGCACGCATCCCGACACCGGTAAGACCTACCTGATCGCCTACTACGACTGCTGTGGTGCACCGTCGTGCTCGAACGCCTTCTGCGGTGAACCCGACATGCAGGCCATCATGTACAACCCGGTCTCGGGCAGCTTCGACCAGGAGATCATCTGGTGCGTGTCCGACGAATCCCAGTCGTACACCTGCACGATGGCACCGATCATCGGTGAGGACTGCCAGACCCGTCCCGCCGCACGACCGAAGGTGGGCGCCGGATCATGAAGCGCACCCAACGGGCGGTCGCCGCGACCGTCCCGCTCGCTCTCGCACTGTCCCTCGCGGCGTGCTCGAGCGACGACGACTCCTCCTCCGCGGCGGGCGAGGTCACCTACCCGACCGTCCCCTACACCACTCCCGGTGAGGGCATCTCCCTCGGTCACGACGATCAGGAGATCGGCGACACCATCCCGGAACCCGTGCATGTCTCGGAGATCCAGCCCGCGAGCGAGAACGACCTGCTTGCGGTCCTCCGGACTCCGGGCGGGCTCGAGATCGGTGTGAACGTCCTCGACCCGGTCACCGGTGTCGCGGGCAGTCGCATCGTCGTGGGTCCCGGCATCTGGGATCCGGTCATCCACGGGTTCGTCGGCGAGAGTTCCTCGGACCCAGCGGTTCTCGCCGCCGAAGTGTGGCGGCCGCGCGGTTCGCGCGGCCAGGCGGACTTCACCGTCACCACCTACTCGGGCGACCTGCTCGAGCCGGACGAGATCGAACTGCCCGACTACGCCCGCGCGCACTCGCGTCCCGGGTCCAGTGCCGTCACCTCGGACGGGAAGTACTTCGTGACGTGGGACGACGGCCTGTACGGCGTCCGCGTCGTCGATCTCGAGGCTGGCAAGGAGAGCGGCGCGCTGCAGATCATCGGGTGCGGTCCGTTCACCTGGCTCGTCGACCACAAGCTCTACAGCGTGTGCGAGGACACCCGCGAGCTGATCCAGATCTCCATCGACGATTCCGGTGTCCCCACCGAGACGGCGCGCACGAAGGTGCTGCCCGACGACTTCGTCAGCAACCGCAAGGTGACCTGGGCCGCGGACGCGAAGAAGGCACTGCTCGTCGGCGCGACCGGCGACGTCTTCGTCTTCGACTTCTCGAACGGTCTGCCGGAGGATCCCGTCGCTCCCATCGGGAACGCCGGACAGGACGGCGGCCGCTTCGCGGAGAACGCCATCAACAACACCGGCGACCGGATCGCGATCGAGTACACCGACAGCGAGATCCATCCGCACTCCGCGCGCGGTGGCGACATCGTCACGATCGAGCTGTTCGACGCGACCGGCCTCGCTCCGATCCGCACCCTCGATCTCGCGGCACTGGGGATGACGGACATCGCGTCCATGGCCTTCTCCGTGGACGGATCGATCCTGTATGTGGTCGGTTCGGGCCCCGAGGTCGACGGCGAGTCGGCCCAGCGCATCGTCGGTGTCTCGGCGAGCGACGGCACCGAGGTCAGTGCCGCCGAGGTCACCGGAACCGTCGACGACATCCGTTCGCTCCTGACCCCGCAGGTGATCCGATGACACGACCCGGTTCCGGGCTCGTGCTCGCTCGCCGACGCTTCCTCCGCCTGGGCACCCTCGGTGTCGGGGCGGTGGGGCTCGGCGCGCTCGGGTTCGGTGCCACCGCCTGCAGCTCCGGTACGTCCGGACAGCAGGCGGTGGCCACCGAGCTCGACTACATCCGTCCCACCGATCCCGAGGTGGCCGCGGCCGAGGCGGCCCGCGCCACCTCGGGGGCGACGGCAGCCTTCGCGCTCGCTGCGGGGGTGGGCGCCGTGGACCTCGGTGGGCGGATCGTGAACACGTGGACCTACGGCGGGGCCGCCGTCGCACCCGAGCTGCGGTTGTCGAAGGGCGACCGGGTGCGGGTGTCGGTGGACAACGGGCTTCCGCAGGAGACCACGCTGCACTGGCACGGCATCCGGATCCGCAACGACATGGACGGTGCGGCTCCGGTCACGCAGGAACCGATCGGCGCCGACGGTGGCCGGTTCGAATACGACTTCGTCGCACCCGATCCGGGCACCTACTGGTACCACTCGCACAGCGGACTGCAGGCCGACCGTGGTCTGTTCGGGGCTATGATCATCGAGGACCCGAACGACGCCACCGGCGCGGACGCCGACGCGGTGCTCGTGCTCGACGACTGGGTCGACGGTCTGGGCACCACCCCCGACGCGGTCCTGGCCGCGCTCAACCCGCAGGTCGCCGGGCACGGTCATGCCGGGCACGGCTCGGGGCCGGCCGAGTACACGGACGCCGATGCCTCGGTGGCGCAACAGATCACGTCGGCGGGCCACGGGGACTCCGTCCCGCTCGGCGGCATGACCCAGCACATCGCGTACCCGCTGCACCTGATCAACGGGCGTCCGCCGAACGATCCCGCCGTGGTGGAAGCCGCTGCGGGGCAACGGTTGCGTCTACGGGTCGTCAACGCGGCCGCGGAGACGCCCTACCGTTTCGCCGTGGCCGGTCACGAACTGACCGTCGTCGCCGTGGACGGCTTCGACGTGCAGCCGACGACCGCCGACACCGTGATCCTCGGCATGGCGCAGCGGGTGGACGTGCTCGTCACGGTGCGTTCCGGTGCGTGGCCGATCGTGGCGAAGGTCGAGGGGCGCGACGGCTACGCGTCGACCGTACTGCGGTCCCACGACGCGGTGCCGATGTCGAACCCCGATGTGGGATGCGACATTCCGGAGCTGAACGGGCGACTCGTAACCGAGAGCGAACTGCGGCCCGCCGAATCGGTACTGCTCGAGAAGCGGGACGTCGACCGCGACTACCGCGTCGAGCTGATCCAGGCCGGCGACCGCTACGTGTGGGGCATGGCCGGCCCCGACGCCGGCCGACTGGTGATGAAGGAGGGTGAACGGATCCGGATCACGATGGTCAACTCGTCGCCGATGTGGCATCCCATGCACACCCACGGCCACACCTTCGCCGTACCGGGTTACGGCGGTCTGCGACGCGACACCGTCAACGTGCTTCCGGGGACCGAACTCGCCATCGAGTTCGACGCGGACAATCCGGGCGAGTGGATGTTCCACTGTCACAACGCCTATCACTTCGAGGCAGGAATGACCGCGAATCTGCGGTACATCCGGTGAGGACGAGATATGAAGAAGTTTCTTTCCGCGGTCGCGGGCACGACACTCGCGATGGGACTGCTGACCGGATGCGGCAGTGCGGACGCCGACGAACCCGCGGTCGTCATCGAGGTCTCCAACATGTCGTACAGCCCCGCATCGGTCACCATCGAAAAGGGCCAGACCGTGCAGTGGCACTTCGACGACTCGGGACTGCCGCACGATGTGGCGGGCGACGGACCGCTCGAAGGTGACCTGAAGAGCGAACTGCTCACCGAGGGCACCTACGAGTACAGCTTCGACGAGGCCGGCACGTTCACCTACCACTGCACGCCGCACCCCGCGATGGTCGGCACGATCATCGTCGAATGATGCGGATCCGGTGGGGGGTGGCCGCGTTCGTGATGCTGGCCGCGACCTGGTGTGCCGGCTCCCCCACCGGGCCGGACGCGGAGATCGTCGTGCGCGACGTGCACTTCGCGCCGGTGGACGTGACCGTACCGGTGGGCGGCACCGTCCGGTGGACGTTCGACGACGGCGGGGTCCTGCACCACGTCGGATCGGAGGGCGAGTTCGACAGCGGCATCATCCCCGAGGGGAGCTTCGAGCACACCTTCACGACGCCGGGCGTCTACGAGTACCACTGCTCGGTCCACCGGTACATGACCGGAACCGTCACCGTGACCGGTTGACGGACAACGCCGTCCGCCGTCCGGTCGTATCCGTAAGCACCACAGCAAAGGAGCATCCCGATGACAGAAACACTCGTGCGTGAGCCTCTGGCTCACCCGCCCCTCGGAGTCGACGTACCGGAGATACGCCCGACGCTCGAGAGCGCCGTCGCGAAGAAGACCCGCGGCGGCCTGATCGCCGGTGCCGCGGTGGTCGGCGCCGCCGCCGGTCTCGTCGCGGCCGCCTCGACCCCGACGGCCATGACCGCCGCGGTGATCGCCACCGGCGCGGTGACCGCACTGGCCGCCAACTGGTCGACCTGCGGTATGTCGGTGGCCGGCGTGGTCGCCGCACCGAAGCAGCCGGGACGCCGTGGGTCGTCGACCCCGATCCGCCGGCTCGGCTGGCACACCCTCGGATCGCTCGCGACGGGCATCCCCACCGGCGCGCTCTTCGGTGCGCTCGGCGCGCTCGTGACCGGCTCGGTGCCGTGGGCGTGGACGCTCGCGGCCTGGGGCGTGATCGCGCTCGGTTACGGCCTGCACGAGCTGGGCATGATCACCCTGCCGACGCCCATGCGGCGTCAGCAGCTCCCCCGCCACCTGCGGCGCACGATGGCGCCGTGGAAGGTGTCGCTGCTGTTCGGTGCGCTCATCGGCCCCGGCTTCATGATCTTCATCCGGTCCAGCGCGTACTACCTGCTGGTCCTCGGCGTGATCGCCTCGGGTTCGCCGGTGCTCGGCGCCGCGATGTTCGCAACCGTCAGCCTCGGCCGCTGCATGCCGAGCGTACTGGCCATCCTGCACACCCACCGCGGTGGTTCGATGCCCGGCTTCCTGTCGGCGATGTGCGTCGTCGACCGTCGTGTCCAGACCCTCACCGGCGGTGTCCTCATCGCCCTGGCGGCCTTCGCTCTTGCCGCACTGGTCTGATCTCCCGTGCGTGGTTCCGGTGGCCGAGGCCACCGGAACCACGCACGTGGCATGCTCTGCGCTACAGGTCCTCGACGAACGGGATGTCGAGCACCGCACGATCACTCATCCACTCGCGCAGGACCTTCGTGGCGATCACGTCGTCCTCGTTGTACTCGAGCAACCGCACACGCTGCGCCGGATCGGGCTCGCCCGCCATGCCCACGGCCTCGCGGTACCAGCTCATCGACGCCTCACCCCCGGCCTCGGCGTCGCGCCAGTGATGCCCCGCGATCGGTGCGATCTTCTTCAGCCCCTTGCCGTTCGGACACACGAACTGGTCGGTGACGGCCTGGAAGATGTCGACCCACTCGTCCGAACCGATGAACGCCTTGACCTCCGCGAGCTCCGGCACACCCGGGAAGCCGTGGAACCGCCGCGCCGACGACAGCAACCACTTGTCCTCCGCCGACCGCGAATAGCAGTAGGCCGCAAAAGTCTTCCCGCGACGTTCGGCCGCGCGCCGCTGGTCCGACAGCCAGCGCCAGAACTCGGCGAACGAGCGTGCCTCGTCGTCGGTCGGCACGGGCTCCCACGTCGCGAACGGGATGTACTCGGAGGACGATCTCGAATTGAGCAGCGTGCCCCACAGATAGGCGCCGTGCTCGTGGTAGCTCTCCATGTCGATGTCGACCTCGACGTCGGCGCGGTGGACGTGCACGTGCCGGTAGCGACGCACGAGCGGCGCACCGGCGATCCACGCCCGCGCCGTGACGATCGCGTCCTCGAACGAACCCTGCGGCCACGCTTCCGGTTCCCCGCCCTCCCACCGGGCGAGGCCGTCGATGGTGTGCACCTCGAGTTCGCGAAGCACGGCGGCACGTTGCCCCGGCGCGACGAGCGACACATCCCGGGTGACGGTGAGTTCGGCGCGGCAGCGGTCCCACCACGGGCAGGTCTTGCACTCGCCGATCTGCGACGGCGCCGTCGGAGTGAGACCCCGCGCGATCTCGAGTCGGTCCGCCAGGCGGGCGTCGTAGTCGTCGAGGATCTGGTCGAGATCGTGCACGAGGATGCAGTCGCCGCCGTAGCCGATCGCGCCGGCGACCTTCGCGGGGCTCGCAAGTCCGTGACGTTCGAGCATCCGGTACAGGTGCGCGAGGCGCATCTGGTCGCGCACCTGACTGCGCACCTTGCGGGTCTCGTCGACAGCGGGTGCCCACGCGAACAGATCGGTGGTGAGCGCGCCGTGTCCGGGATCGGTGACCTTGTGGTTGACGACGATCACCGGGATGTAGCCGCCGTGTTCGGCGTCGCGCAGCAGGATCTCCGAGCGGCCGCGGCGTCCGGTGTCGGGTTCGCTCGGCAGCACCGCACCCCAGATGCGGTCGGCGCCCGCGCGGCACGCGTCGAGTGTGCGCTCGGCGCGCTGCGACATCGGTCCTTCGGGGGCGACGAGCACCCACCCGTCCGGGTCGGCGTCGAACAGCGTCTGGCGGATCGCCTCGCGATGCGCAGCCGCCGCCTCCTGGCGTTGCCGCGCACCCGGATTCTCGGGTGCACCTGCGAGTTCGTCGGGGAAGGTGGCGTCGAGATAGACCCGGTGGCGGCACCTCGTCAGCGCAGCGGCCTCGAGGGAGACGGCTGTGCGCTGTGACACTCCGCGTCGGGGCCGCGGTAGTTCTCCGGTTGCGTCCACGACATTCCAGGGTATTCCCTGCACAGGCGACGGCTCGCAGCAGCACCGTCACGTTAGGCTGACGCGGGGCGCCGGAGCGTCGTGTCGTACCGAATGGAGGGTGCTGTTCGATGGGGTTGTTCACACGGAAGCGTCGCGCGACTCGCAGGGCGGAAGCGAAGGCGCTGAGGACCAAGGCGAAGATCGAGGCCAGACTGGTCGCGAAGAATCGGCTCGAGAACGACCGGCGGGCAGCGAAGGCCAAGGCGAAGATCGACAAGAAACTCGCGAAGTCGCAGGTCAAGCTCGACCAGGAACTCGCGAGGTCGCAAGCCAAGGTCGAGAAGGAACAGATCGCGACCCTCAAGGCACAGAAGAAGGCCGCCGAGAACCAGGGGCTCACCGCGGCGAAGGTGCGCCGTTATCTCGGCGTCGCGCGTCTGCTCGCGCCGGTGCTCGTCCCGATCGTCTACCAGGCCGTGACGGCGCTGCGCGGTCAGCTCGACTCGCGTCGCGCGCAGCAGCTCGGGGTGCCGATCGAGGAACTGGGTTCGTTCACCGGTCACGGTGCCCGGCTCAGTGCCCGCATCGCGGGTGCGGAGCAGTCGCTCGCGAAGGTCGAGCAGCGCAACCCCAAGGACGCGGAGACGCAGAAGTTCGCCACCGCGACCCGCGAACGTCTCACCGATCTGACCGCCGCCGTGCAGACGGCCGAGCAGATGCCGGCCGCGCGCCGGAAGTCGGCACACGCGGCGATCTCGTCGGAACTCGACGGCATCGAAGCGGATCTGCTCGCGCGCCTCGGCGTGCGCTGACGCGGCCTGCACATCAGGAACGAGCACGACCGACAGTGACCAGGTATCCGACCGTTCTCGGCACCACCGCGGGCATCGCCACCGCGGTGCTGGCGGTGGCCGCCCACGGCGCCGCCGGCGGTGGTGTGCCGACGGGACCGGTCGCGGTACTGCTGGTCGCGGTCGCGGCGATCGTCGGGATCCTCGGCGCGCACCAGCCGTCGCTGTCCCCGCTCGTGCTCCTCGCCGGTGGGCAGGCGGCCACGCACGTCGCGCTCACCGTGCTGGTGCCCGGTCACGAACATCTGTCGGTGTCCATGCTGGGCGCCCACATACTCGCCGTCGCCGTGTGCGCGGTGCTGCTCACCGCCGCGGCCCACGTGTACGCGGCGTGCGGCACCGCGCTGCGGGTCGTGCTGCTGCGCGGCCCCCGGGTCGCCGCGCCCGCCGTGCTCGCCCCGACCTCGTCGACCGACCGGCTCGTGTGGGGACGTGCACCCCCGGCCATCTCGCGGAGAGGACCACCGCTCGCCACGGCTGCGCTGTGACGATCGATCCTCCAACCACGAGAAAGACCCATACATGTTCGAGTTCTCCCGTCGCGCCCTCGTGGGCGCGACAGCAACCGCTGCGCTGATGGTCGCGGGCGCCGGCATCGCTTCGGCCCACGTCACCGTCGTCGCACCCGGAGCCGAGCAGGGCGGTTACACCGTCCTGACCTTCCGGGTCCCCACCGAGTCCGAGACCGCCGGCACGACCGCCCTCACCGTCGAGCTTCCGGGGCTGCGCTCGGCGCGCACCGAGCCGCTGCCCGGCTGGACGGCGACCGTCGAGAAGGATCCCGAGTCGCAGCTCGCGACCTCCGTGACGTGGACCGCCGAACCGGACGTGCAGGTCGGGCCGGGACAGTTCCAGCAGTTCGTCCTGTCCGTCGGGCCGCTGCCCGAGGAGGACGAGATCGCCTTCCCCGCGATCCAGACCTACAGCGACGGCGAGGTCGTGGCGTGGGACGAGATCACGACCGGCGACGAGGAACCCGAACGTCCTGCCCCCAGCCTGACCCTCGCGGCGAGCAGCGGCGACGGGCACGGCGGCAGTGGTGACGCGCACGCCACCGAGACCGAGCAGACCGCCGGCGCGTCGGAGGACACCACCGACAGCACCGCGCGGTGGCTCGGCGGTATCGGCCTGGTGCTCGGTGCGCTCGGCGCCGCACTCGGCCTCGGCGCCGTGATCCGGGGGCGGCGGGCATGAAGCGCATCCTCGTTCTCCTCACCGCGTTGATCGCGGCGCTGACCCTGTCCGTCGGTTCCGCAGCCGCCCACTCGGTGGTGCTGTCGAGCTCGCCCGAGGACGGCGAGCAGATCGCCGAGGCACCCGATCGGGTGACCGTGACGTTCAACGAGAACCTGCAGGAGCAGTTCGCGGCTCTGACCGTCGTCGGGCCGGACGGCAACCTGTGGTCGAAGAGCGACCCGATCATCGAAGGTGCGAACGCATCCGTCGAACTAGACGGTCTCGGCCCCGTGGGCGAGTACACGATCGCCTACCGGGTGACCTCCGCCGACGGACATCCCGTCAGCGGAACCCGCACCTTCACGCTCACCCAGGAGGGAACCGGCGCGCCCGGTGAAGCGGCGTCCGGTGACACCGCGACCGGCGAGACCGGCGCGGAGTCGGGCGAGAGCGACAGCAGCGGACCTGCCGTGTGGTGGTTCGTCGTCGCAGGTGTCGTCGTGGTCGCCGCAGGTCTCGCCTTCGCGCTGCGCAAGCCGAAGGCCTGACCCGCATGATCCCGGAACGCCGGCAGTGGCTCGTCGTGGCCGCTGCCGGCGTTGCCTTCGGAACCGTCGCGGGCATCGCCGTGGCCGGTTCCCTCGCCCTGCCCGCCCCCTCGAGTTCGGTGCGGGCGATCGGGCTGTGTGTCGGCTCGACCGTGCTCGGACTCGCGGTCCTGGCCGTGATGGTGCAGCGGCAACGCCGTCCCGCGGTTTCCTCCGACACGCTGTGGCGGACGATCGCCACGCTCGGCGGTGTCTGGCTCGTGCTCGCGAGCATCGACCTCGCCTGGGCCGCGTCCACCGCGGCCGATGTTCCCGCCGCGGACCTGGACGTGGGGCGGTTCGGGCAGTTCGTCGGCACCACCACGGGACGCGTGGATGCGGCGGCATGGGTGTGCATCGCCGCGATCGTCGTCGTCGCCGCTGTGGCGTACCGCCGGTCGGCGGCGTGGTCCACCCTGCCGGTGCTCGTCGCCGCGGCGCTCGCGTTGATCGCCCGGCCAGTCACCGGCCACATGGCGCAGCAACCGCTGGGGTCGCTGTTCAACGCCGTGCATGTGCTCGCGGCCGCGGTGTGGTTCGGGGTGCTCGTGGCGCTGGCCGTCACCGTGCGGGGCCGCGGAGCGTGGGCGGAACTGCTGCCGCGCTACTCGCAGCTGGCCCTGCGGTGCGTGGTGGCGTTGGTGATCACGGGCGTGGTCGACGCGGCGGTACGGCTCGGCTCGGTCTCCGCGCTGCTGGGCACCGGCTACGGACGCGTCGTGCTCGCAAAGGCGATCGTGCTGTGCGCCCTGCTGGGGCTCGCGTGGAACTGGCGGCGCAACTGGCTCCCCGCTGCCGCGTCCCACCGTCTCCCGGAGGAGGAGTCGCTGCGCAACGCCGTCCTCGAGGTGTGCGCGATGTCGGTGGCGCTCGGGCTCGCGGCCGGATTGGCGACCACCGGCTGAGCCGTCACAACGTGGCCGCTCGTTCCAGGTCCTGCACGAACGAGCGGAACATGTCGTCGCGCTGCGATTTCGCCCGCAACACCGCCGACGGGTGCACGGTGACGACCACCGCCGGATCGCACGACCCGCACAGCTCCTCGGGCAGGTGCAGGACCTCCCCGCGGTGCTGTGTGAGCTTGAAGTCCTTACCGAGCAGCGACTGCGCGGCCGTGGCTCCGAGGCACACCACCACGTCGGGGCGGACGGCGTCGAGTTCGGCCTCGAGCCACGGCCGGCACGCCGCGACCTGCCCACCCGACGGTTTCTTGTGGATGCGTCTGCGGCCGTTGGCGGACCGGTCGAAGCGGAAATGCTTGACGGCGTTGGTCACGTACACCGTCCCGCGATCGATGCCCGCGCGTTCGAGGGCCTTGTCGAACAGGTGCCCCGCGGGCCCGACGAACGGTTCTCCCGCGAGGTCCTCCTCGTTGCCCGGTTGTTCGCCGACGAAGAGCATGCGTGCGTCGCGCACCCCTGCCCCGAAGACCGTCCGCTCGGCGGCCTTGTAGAGATCGCATCCCCGGCATCCCGCGGACGCGGCGGCGAGTTCGGCGAGGTCGCGGCTGTCGGGTACGTACTCCTGTGCGCCGGGATAGGTCACCATGGCTGTCGCATACCCGGCTTCACCGCGGTTGCACCAGTCGCTCGATCCAGGCGCGGCTGTCGGCGGGGTCGATGACGTCGTCGAGTTCGAAGCTCGTCGCCGCCTGCAGGGCCTTGCCCTGCTGGTAGGCGAGGGCGACGAGCCGGCCGAACAACTCCTCGCGCTCGCGGGGTGTCTCCGCGGCGTCGAGTTCCTTGCGGAATCCGAGACGCACGGCCCCTTCGAGTCCCATTCCGCCGATCTCCCCCGTCGGCCACGCGACGGTGAATTCGGGTGCGTGGAAAGATCCGCCGGCCATCGCCATCGCGCCGAGGCCGTAGCCCTTGCGGAGGATGATCATGCCGAACGGGACCGTCAGGCGTGCGCCGGCGACGAAGAAGCGCCCGAAGCGGCGCACGGTGGCGTCCTTCTCCGATTCCGGTCCGACCATGAATCCCGGTGTGTCGCACAGACTCACCACGGGCAGCCGGTGCGATTCGCACAGTTCCAGGAAGTCCGCGGCCTTGTCGGCGGCCTCGGCATCGATCGCCCCACCGAGGTGGGCGCTGCTGTTGGCGAGCACGCCGTAGGAGGCGCCTTCGACGCGCATCAGGGCGGTGACGATGCCGACGCCGTAGTCCGGGCGCAGTTCGAGCACCGATCCGAGGTCGGCGATCGCGTCGATCGCCGACCGCACGTCGTAGGCGCGGAAACGGTTCTCCGGCACCACATGTCGCGCGAGACGCGGGTCTGGTGCCTGCCGGTCCTCGTGCGGCGCGGTGAAGTACGCGAGATATCGCCGGGCGACGTCCACGGCGTGCGCCTCGTCGCGCGCCGCGACGTGCACGACGCCGTTGCGGCGTTGCACGTCGATCGGCCCGATGTCCTCGGGGCGGTGCACGCCGAGTCCTCCGCCCTCGATCATCGCGGGGCCGCCCATGCCGATGTTGGCGTCGGGGGTCGCGATGAGCACGTCGCACACCCCGGCGAGCGCGGCGTTGCCCGCGAAGCAGCGGCCGGAGACGACCGCGACGGTGGGCACGCGTCCGCGCAGCGACGCCATCGAGCGGAAGGTGGGCAGGTCGAGGCCCGCACCGGAACCGGCGTCGACGTCCCCGGGTCGCCCGCCACCACCCTCGGCGAACAGCACGAGCGGCACCCGCCGCCGGGCGGCGAGTTCGAGCAGCCGATCGGTCTTGCGGTGGTTGTTGCGGCCCTGGGTACCTGCGAGGACGGTGTAGTCGTAGGACATCACGACCACCTCGGCCCCGCCGATCCGTGCGGTGCCGCCGACAAGTCCGTCCGCCGGGGTGTTCGCGATCAGGTCCTCCTCGCTGCGGCGGCCGCGCTGGGCGGCGAGGACGAGCGGTCCGTATTCGACGAAGCTACCGTCATCGACGAGGTCGGCGATGTTCTCGCGCGCCGTGCGCCGGCCCCGCCCGTGCCGCTTCGCCACGATCTCGGGCCGCGCCGCATCGGTGGTGACCTCGTGCCTGCGGCGGATCTCGTCGAGGTCGGCACGGTCGGCGTCGAGGTCGGCCGCGGCGATGTCGTCCGTCGCGGTGTCCGTGTCGAGCACGCGGACCACCGCGAGCACGGTGCCCGGCTCGACGGTGCGTCCCGGCTCGACGAGCACACGTTCGACCACGGCACTGCCCGGTGCCCGGATCTCGTGCTGCATCTTCATCGCATCGAGCACGGCGAGCGGCGCACCGGCCGGAACGGTGTCGCCCGCGCGAGCGATCTCCACGACCGTGCCGACCATCTCGGCGTGCACCGCCTGTTCGTCGGCGCGCAGATCCGTGTACTCCACCGGTGCGGTCGGGGCGGTGTCGACGAAATCCGCGAGCCGCTCCCCCAGCCACGTGGTGCGGACATTGCCGGACCGGAACTCCTTGTCGTCCAGTATCTTCTGCAGGAGGTCGCGGTTGGTGCCGACACCGTCGACGATGAACTCGCCGAGTGCCGTCGACGCCTTGCGCAGCACGGCCGCGCGATCGCCGGAACGCACGTACGCGACGACCTTGGCGAGCAGCGAGTCGTAACGTCCGGTCACCTCGAGGCCGGGCCGGCCGTGGGTGTCGACGCGGATGCCCGGTCCGGTGGGTGGCGTGAACGCGGTGAGCGTCCCGGCTGTGGGCAGGGCGATCCCGTCGGGGCGCGGCGTCTCGGCGTTGACGCGCACCTGCACCGCGATGCCCTGCGCCGCCGCAGGACGTCCGCCGATCTTCTTGCCGTCGAAAGTGATGCCTTTCGGGAGACCGAGTTCGTCGAATCCCGTCCCGCGAGCGATCGCGAGCTGGGTCGCCACGAGGTCGACGCCGGTCACCTCCTCGGTGACGGTGTGCTCCACCTGGATCCGGGGGTTGACCTCGAGGAACACGAAACCGTCGTCGCGGACGAGGAATTCGACGGTGGACAGCCCGTGGCACCCGACCTGCCCGATCAGCCGGACCGCCGCGCCGTGCAGCGCCTCCCGCAGGGCGTCGGGCAGGTCGGGCGCGGGTGCGATCTCCACGAGCTTCTGGTGCCGGCGCTGCACGCTGCAGTCGCGATCGCCCAACGCCACCGCGCGGGTACCCGACCCCGACTCGGCGGCCACGACCTGCACCTCGACGTGGCGGGCACGCTCGACGAGCGCCTCGGCGTACAGCCGGTCGTCGTCGAAGGCGGCGTGTGCTTCGGCGGCGGCGAGCCGGAGCGCCTCGTCGAGATCGGCAGCATCGCGGACCACGCGCATGCCGCGACCGCCACCACCCGACAGTGCCTTGACGACGATCCCGCCCGGACGGTCGCGCAGGAAGGCCCGCACGGACTCCGGATCCGTCGTCTCGACGGCAGCGGTCACCGGGATGCCGAGTTCCTCCGCCACCGAGCGGGCGGCCCGCTTGTCGCCGAGGACGCGCAGTGCTTCCGGGGACGGCCCGACGAAGGTGAGTCCGGCGTCCGCACAGGCCTGCGCGAAGGCGGCGTTCTCGCTGAGGAATCCGTAACCGGGATGCACGAGCGTGCATCCGGTCGCTCGGGCGACCCCGACGATCGCCCCGGGGTCGAGATAGGCCGAGGGACCGGACTCCGGTAGGGCCTCGGCTCGCGTGGCGGCGCGGACGTGCGGAGCGTCGGCGTCGTCCGCGGCGTGGACGGCGACGGTGTCGAGTCCGAGGTCCCCGGCCGTGCGGACGACACGCAACGCGATCTCACCCCGGTTGGCTACGAGCAACATCGACGATCCTTCCCTCGGCAGCGGTTGTATCAACTCCTACTCCGGTCGGCACCCGCACCGCAGACCGCCGTCTCACGCAACGACCACGGGACGGTAGCGCAGGGCGCGACCGAGACCGAGCGCCATCAGCACGGACGTGATCGACGCCGTCGCCATGATCGCGGCGAGCACGACCACCTGGAACCGTCCGGCCTCCACCGGCGACAACCCGCCGAAGATCGCGCCGACGAACGCCCCGGGCAGCGTCACCAGACCGGTCGTCTTCGTCTGGTCGGTCGACGGGATCATCGCCGCGTGCACGGCGAAGCGTGCGGGTGAGAGTGTCGCCTGCCGCATCGTCGCGCCGAGTGCGAGCCAGCCCTCCACCTCGGGCCAATGGTCGTCGACGGTTTCGTGGAAGCGGCGACCGGCGAGGGCCGCGACCGTCATCGTGTTGCCGATGATGATGCCGCCGAGCGCGAGCGCGTAACGCGGGGTGGCCTCCACCGCGCCGGTCGCGAAGACGACACCCGCCGAGACGAGCACGCCGGTCAGCATCGCGGCGGCCGTCACCCCGCGCACGACGGCCTCGCTCCCGATGCGTCGGCAGGCCGTCCACCACGCGACGGTGAACATCACGACGAGCACCACCGCGACCCACCGGGCGTCGGTGATGACGCCGGAGAGCACGACGCTGATGAGCGCGAGTTGCACCGCGCCGCGGGCGATGGCACCGACGGGCGCGAATCGGTGCGGGACCCGGAACGCCCACAGCACCGCCGACGAGATCACGGCGAGGGCGAGGATGCCGATGATCGTGGGGATCAGGACGGTCGGGTCGATCACAGGGTCGACGTTAACGTCCCGGTCGCCGGGTGAGGCCCTATCGTCGCTCGGGCGCGGCGCGTCCCCAAAGGCGCTCGGGCGCGGTGCGTCCCCAAAGGCGCTCGGGCGCGGTGCGTCCCCAAAGGCGCTCGGGCGCGGCGTGCGGCAGATCCGCGGTGGACGCCACGGGCCAGTGCAGCGGATCGGGGCCGAGCGTGCGGAGCTGCTCCACCTGCTCGCGGCACCACACCGACACCTCACGGCGTCCCTCGACGACGTCCTCGGAGAACTCCGTCCAGTCGGCCCATTCGGTGTCGTGCACCTCCGACGGTTCGGGGGTGGGCGCCGGCCCGTCGTAGAGCACGCGGAAGACCGGGCAGATCTCGTTCTCGACGATGCCGTTGTCCATCACCGCCCGGTAGCGGAAGGACGGCAGGACGACCTCGATGTCGTGCACGTCGAGCCCGAGTTCCTGACGCAGCCGGCGGCGCACGGCCTCGATGAGCGGCTCGTCGGGCGCCGGATGACCGCAGCAGCTGTTCGTCAGGACACCGGGGAAGGTCGACTTGTCCAGGGCGCGCCGGGTGAGCAGAACGTTGCCGTGGTGGTCGAAGACGTACGACGAGAAGGCGAGGTGCAGCGGGGTGTCGGTGGTGTGCACCGTGGCCTTCGGCTCGATCCCGACCGCGCGGCCTGCGTCGTCGAGCAGCACGACCTGTTCCATGTGATGTCCTGTTCTGTATTCGTGTCCGAATGCCGGCTCGGCCGGTCGCGCCTCACCGGCCGAGCGGCGCGGTGGGCATCCCCAGTCTCGACCGTGAACGCAGCGTGGTCCAACCGGCCGAGGCCAGCCGCGGTGCCGCCACCGACAACCGCCGGCGCCGCGACACGCGTGCGCGCTGGTGGAGTACCCGGTATCCGCTCTCCTCCACCGCCCGCAGGATGTCGCCGTAGAGGACGAAGGCGGTCCGCATCGCGGGACGCACCTTCGGGTCGAGCAGGTCGATGCCCGGTTCGGCCACACGGTAGATCGAGCGGGTGTGCGCGATCAGGTGCGCGAGGGCGCGTTCGAACCGCACGTCGCGCTGTCCGGTCCGGCGGCAGTGCCACAGCAGGTCCTCGTCCACGTCGAAGGCGGCGAGGATGTCGGTGGGCAGGTAGATGCGGTCGCGGTCGAGGTCCTCACCCATGTCGCGGATGAAGTTGGTGAGCTGGAAGGCCTCACCGAGTGCGGCGGCGGGAGCCTCGGCCTGTTCGCGTTCGCCCTCGATCCCGAGGATGGGCAGCATCTGCAGCCCGATGACGGCGGCCGAGCCGTACATGTACTCCGACAGTTCGTCCATCGTGCGGTACCGCGACCGGAACAGTTCGGTGCCGGGGATGTCCATCCGCATCGACCGCAGGAAGGCGTAGTAGTACTCGTGCGGGATGTCGTACCGCTGCGTGGTGTCGACGAGGGCCCGCAGCACGAGACCGAATTCGTCGTAGGTCGGCGGCCTGCCCCCGAGCGCGTCGGACAGACGGCGTTCGAGCGCGTCGAGAACCGGTGCCGCGTCGACCGGTTTCACGTCGACGATGTCGTCGACCATCCGCGCGAAACCGTAGAGGGCGTGCACCCCGGCCCGTTTGGACGCCGGGAAGATGCGGGTCGCGAGGAAGTAGGTCTTGCCATGGCGCCGGTTGAGCTCACGGCACAGTTGATACGCCTCGTGCAGATCGGGATCGATCCCGTCGAGTTCACCCATGGGCAACCGCACCTGCTTCCATCGGAATCGACATCGTCGTGAGCCCGGCAGTCGCGCCACCGGAGATGCGTTCTGCGGCAAGACGTCCGGAGATAAGCACGGTCGGGACGCCGACACCCGGCGTGGTACCCGACCCGGCGAGGACGACATTGTCGACGCCGTGCACGAGGTTCGGGCGACGGAAGGGCCCGGTCTGCCGGAACAGGTGCGCCGCCGAGAAGGGGCTGCCGTCGAGCATGCCCTTGTCGGCCCAGGTCCGCGGGGTGTCGATGTGGTCGACTCGCATCGAACTCGCGAGTCCCCGATAGCCGCGCTGCTCGAGGACCTGCTGGATCTCCCGCATGTACGGCCTGCCGAGTCGGCCCCAATCGAGGGGTGCGGCAGCGAGATTCGGGCACGGCGCCAGCACCGAGACCGGTTCGCACTCGACACCGCCGCGCACGACCCGCAGGGACGGATCGGTCACGGCAGGTCGCGTGATGAGCAGGGACGGATCGGCCATCAACCGGCCGCGGCCGCGCGGGGCGGTGATCCGCGCGAAGGTCTCCGCCCACTCCTCACCGAAATCGATGGTGTGGTGGGAATCCGGCCAGGCCTGTGTCACCTCGGTGGGCACCGTGCCGTGGAAGACGACGGCCGAGGGCGACGCGACGGTGGCGCTGCGGGCGCGGCGGCGCGGCGGGACCCCGGCGCGCAGCAGCAGGTCGTCGACCACGGGCAGGTCCACGGTGAGGACGACGGCGTCGGCGGCGAACTCCCGGCCGTCCGCGGAACGCACGCTCTTCGCGCGGCCGCCGTCGACGCGGAGTTCCGACACCTCGACCCCGGTGTGCACGGTGCCGCCGTTGCGGACGAGCGCATCGACCATCGCGGCGGCGATGGTGGACATGCCGCCCTTCGGAAAGTAGACGCCGAGCGAGGTGTCCATGTGGGCGATGGCGCCGTAGACCGCCAGGGCCGTCGACGGTGCGGTGCCCGCGTACAGGGCCTGGAAGGTGAAGATTCGCCGGAGCCGGTCGTCCCGGATGAACGACCCGACGCGCGATCCGAGCCGGCCGAAGCCGCCGAGCCGGACGAGGTTGGCGGTGTCGCGCAGCGCCGCGGGTGTCGACACGAGGTCGAGCGGCGAATCGAAGTTGGAGTCGATGTAGCGGTCGAACTCGGCGTCGAAGATCGACGCGAGCCAGCGGCGCAGCCGCCGATATCCGCCGGCCTCCTCGGAACCGCACACGCGCGCGATCTCGGCGGTCATCTCGTCCGGATCGGAGTACACGTTCAGGGCGGTGCCGTCGGCGAAGCGCGCGTGGTAGCCGGGTGCGAGCGGGGTGAGGTCGAGCGCCGGGATGGTCGAGTCGAAGGATTCCCCGACGGCCGCGAGCGCGTCGGCGATGAGGTTCGGCATCGTCAGCACACTGGCGCCGTTGTCGATGTCGTAGAGATGCCGCCCGTCCTCGAACACCGGGTACGTTCCCACGCGACCACCGACCGTGTTCTCGCGTTCGAGGACGGTGACGCGCTTGCCGGCACCGGTGAGGTGGAGCGCCGCGGACAGTCCCGCGAGGCCCGCACCCACCACGACGACGGACTCGACGGAGCCGCCGACCGACCTCACGCCTTGCCTACCTGCGCACGCGGGGTCGTCTGCTCGGTGCGCGTGCGCGCTTCCATGAACAGCTGGAGGAAACCCACGGACGGGTACGGGTGCCGATTCTCGTTCTGCCGGGCTTCGTAGTTGGGCATGATCGGTGTTCCTCTGGTCGTCGCCTGAGCGGCGTGGGCGTGCGTAGTGGTTCGTGTCGGTCGGTTCGGGTGACGGCCCTCACGCCGTCTCTCCCCGTATTCGGAGCCCGTCGTCGAGCGGATGGGTCGGGTCTGCGGATTCGTCCCGGCCCTGGACGGGCGCGATACGGTCGAGGTATGGCTGCCCGCAAGACCGCTGTACTCCGACGGCCGTCGGCGACCGACGACTACCTCTACGAACCCGTCGATCGCAGGATCAGAGGTGAGTGGTTCGGCCGGACGGTGGTCGACAGCACCCGGGCCGTGCTGGTGTGGGCACCCGGCAAGCCCGTTCCGTTCTATGCCTTCCCCCGAGAGGACGTCCGGCTCGACCTGATCGCGGCCTCCCTGTCACCGAGCCGCTCCCGGCAGGACGTCTGGCAGTGGTACGACATCGTCGTCCGCGACCATCGGGCCTATTCACCGGTCTGCCAGCTCGACGTCGACGGTCTCGACGACCGTCTCGTCTTCCAGTGGTTCCGGTGGGGCGAGACCGGGCCGGGCGACGACGTCGACGAGGGCGAACGGTGGTTCGAGGAGGAGACCGAAGTGTTCACCCATCCACGCGATCCCTATCACCGCGTCGACGCCCTGCGCAGCTCCCGGCACGTGCGGGTGACCATCGGCGACGTCGTGGTCGCCGAGACCCGCAACCCCGTACTCGTGTTCGAGACCGGCCTCCCGACCCGCTACTACCTCCCTCCCGAGGACGTCGACTTCTCGGTGCTCGAGGAATCCGAGTGGCGGACGAGCTGCCCCTACAAGGGCGCCGCCCGATACTGGTCGTTCTCCGGCACACCGCCTGCCGAGAACGTCGCATGGTCGTATCCCGAGCCGTTCCCCGGCATGGAGCCCATCGAGGGATACGTGTGCTTCTACGACGACGCCGCGGAGATCACGGTCGAGGAGTGAGTGCGTCGGCTGCGGGACGCAGCGCTGCCCCGATCCCCGAGCCGCGGGCCTGGCGCGCACTGGCGGCCCTGTGCGTGGGTCTGTTCATCACCCTGCTCGACCAATCGCTCGTCGCGGTGTCGCTGCCGCGTATCCGCGAGGATCTGGACGCGAGCATCAACCAGGTGGTGTGGGTGTCGGCGGCCTATCTGCTGACCTTCGCGGTGCCGCTGCTGGTCACCGGTCGTCTCGGCGACCGTTTCGGTCAGCGCAACGTCTACCTGGTGGGCATGGCGATCTTCACGGCCGCGGCCTTCGCGTGCTCGATGGCTCCGACGATCGAGTGGCTGATCGCGCTGCGTGCGGTGCAGGGGCTCGGCGGGTCGCTGATCAACCCGCAACCGCTGAGCATCATCCACCGGATCTTCGCGCACGACCGGCGCGGTGCGGCCACCGGTGTGTGGAGCGCGGTGGCCAGCTCGGCGGGTCTGTTCGGGCCCGTCCTCGGTGGGGTGCTCGTCGGTACCGGTGGGTGGCGGTGGGTCTTCTTCGTCTACATCCCGCTGGGCCTGATCTCTCTGGTGATGGTCGCGCGGTACGTGCCGAAACTGCCGACCGGGGCGCGTCGCATCGACGTGCTGAGCGCCGTCGTCTCGCTGGTCGCGGTCACCGGCGTGATCTTCTCCCTGCAGCAGGGTCCCGATGCCGGCTGGACCGTGTGGGTGTGGGTCGTCCTCGGTATCGGGATCGTGGCGTTCGGGGTGTTCGTGCGTCTGCAGCGGACCGCGGTGGCCCGCGGCACCGAGGCGCTGGCCCCGCTCGGGTTGTTCACCCGCCGCAACTTCACCCTCGGGGTGACCGCCGTGGCGACGCTGGGTTTCACGGTCTACGCCGTGAACCTGCCGATCATGCTGTACCTGCAGGTGGGTCAGGGACTGTCCGCGCAGGTCGCAGGTCTGATGCTGGTACCGATGGGCGTGATCTCGGTGATCATGGCGCCCTTGATCGGGCGGGTCACCGATCGGGTCGCGCCGGGCCGGATCTCCCGGATCGGTTTCTCCGCGATGATCGCGGCGATGCTGTCGTTCGGTGTGGCGATGCATCTCGAGGCCACCGTCGGCTGGCTCCTGATCCCGATCGTGCTGCTCGGTTTCGCGAACTCGTTGTGCTGGGCCCCGAACTCGACGATCGCGTTGCGCGACCTGCCCGGTGACCTCGTAGGCGCCGGATCGGGTGTGTACAACACCGCCCGGCAGGTCGGTGCGGTACTCGGTGCGGCCGCCCTCGGTGCGGTGATGCAGATGGGTGAGGGGACGCTCGGGTTCGGTGCCGCGATGGGCAATGCGGTGTTGCTCCCGGTGGTCTTCCTCTTGGTGGGACTGGTGGCGGTCTCCCGTTTCCGAGAGAGTTCCACCGTCACCAGCGCAACGGGTGCGTGAGCAACCGTCATCGGCGCAACGGGTGCGTGAGCAACCGTCATCGGCGCAACGGGTGCGTGAGCAACCGTCATCGGCGCAACGGGTGCGTGAGCAACCGTCATCGGCGCAGCAGGTGCGTGACCAGGCGTCCGCCTTCCTCCAGGGACATGTGGGGAAGATAGGCACGACCGACCGCGATCCCGATGGTCGGCAGCGCCGCCGGGTCCGGGAACACCATGTACAGCGGGCGGTAACGGGGCTGGAACTTCGCCTTGAACGCCAGCAGCGAGCGGAATCCGTATACCGGTTCGAGCGTGCGGCCGAGCAGATCGAGCAGGGCGTCGAGGGCTCCTCGGTCGAGTCCGGACCCACCGTCCATACTCGCGAGGGGCGCCCCCGACAAGCTCAGGAATTCGAGGCCCTCGTCGGCGGCGGACCGTGCCGCGGACGCGATGAGGAATTCCATGGCCGGCCGGAAGCCGTCCGAACGTCGCCGCATGAAGTCCAGCGTCAGCCCGACCACCTTCCCGTGCCGGTGGACCGGCATCCACGACGTGATCGCATGGACGTGGTCGTTCGCGTCGACCGCGAGCAGCAACCGGACTTCGGGATCGCGCAGTTCGGCGACTCCTCCGAGCGTGAACCCCATCTCGGGCAGTCCCTTGTCGGCCACCCATTCCTCGGAGATGTCGACGATCTGCTCGGTCACCGACAGCGGCGCGGCGGCGAAGGTCGTCCATCGCGCTTCGATCCCGTCCTTGGCAGCACGGTTGAGGGCGGTGCGGACGTCCTGGAACTTCTTGCCCTTGAAGGCGAGGTCCGCGAGATCGACGACGGTCTCCTCACCCACCTGCAAACAGGTCCAACCGTGGTCCCGGGCGATCGTCGCCGTCTCCTCGCCCACCGAGTACAGGCACGGTGTCCATCCGTTGCCGAGGCAGTACGCCGCGAACTCGTCGATCGTCTCGGTCATCGAGGCGCGCTCACCGATCGGATCCGTCGCCGTCAGGGCGACACCCGAGTGGACCCGATACGCCACGGCGTGCCTGCCGTCGGTGCCGAACCAGTACCGATTCCCCGCCCAGGTGGTCATCCACGACATCGATCCGCCGCCCGGGTCGTGCAGGAGTTCTCGCACCCGCTGCTCGTCGCCGAGGTCGACCCCGGCAGGGGGCACGAGGAAGCTGCGCCACAGGAGCACGCAGAAGGCGACCCAGACGATCACGCCGATCCACTCGAACAACAGGGTGGCGGCGGTGTCGAGGGGCATCACGGGAGGCTCGAAGAGCTGGAGGTAGACCGGTGGAAGGAGCCGGCGCGGCGCGGCGCGGAGCAAGGTGCCGATGCCGGGATCACGATCGAACCCGTCCGCCACCAGCGTGCCCACCACCACGTACGTCACGAGCGCGATGCCTGCGGCGGCTGCGGTTCCGGCCCATACCCGGCGATAGGTTCCCTGCGGTGCACGGACATCGAACAGGGTGCGGGTCAGCAGTAACAGGGCGAGCACGGAGACCAGCGCGAGGAGTGGCGCGAGTTCCATGGATACGGAGCTGTGCCGGTGGATTCCGTACAACAGGGAGCGGATCTCGTCCTGTTCGGTCACGCGGACGATCGTGCTCGCGGCGGCCACGACGATCAGCACGATGTGTCCTCCGACCGAGAGGAACCATGCTGCCCGCCGCCCTCGACGCAGTCCTTCGGCACCGATCAGCAGCAGTACCGACGGCATGAGATTCGCGACGAGCGGACCTGCACCGGAGAGCCGAAGGGCCTGTTGCCCTTTCCGGCACTCGTCGTGCAGCGCGGGATCGGCACACACCTCGACGAGTTCTCGCGGGGTGTAGGGAACCTGCTCGAACAGCTCGCGTAGCGCGGACAGCGGTCCGATCGAGTGTGGGGAGAGCGCCGCGAAGATCGGGCCGAGCACGCTCGCTGCGACCACGAGCGCGACGAGCGTGCGGCGCTCCCGGATGGTGCCGCCGAGCACAGGACGGCGCACACCACGTCCGAACAGGAGCGGGCCGGCGAGCAACCCGGCCAGCGCGACGGTCACCCTGTTCACGTCCTGCAGGTGTCCGGCGAACAAGGCTGCGGTCACCAGGAAAACCAGCAGGAGTGTCCGGATGCGGCGACGCCACAGGGTGCCCATCGCGGTGGTGGAGGCGAGCAGGACGCCGAGCACCCACGCCAGCGGGTCCTCGGTGAGGTGGGTGTGCAGCTCCCTGCCCCACAGGTTCGGCACCAGGGAGGCGACCTGAGCAACGAGCAATGCGAGTGCCGCGCCCAGGCCCTGTGAGACGAGCGCGGCGAGCGTGAACCTGCGACTGCCGATGCGACGTTCGACCGGCACCGCGACGGCGAGGATCGCAATGATTCCGAGCACATACTCACCGGGACCGGAGGCGAACAACCCTGAAGTCCACAGTGTCCACAGGTGGCCGTCGGTGATATTCGGGATCCCGAGCGACATCTCGGATGCCGTTGCGTGCGACGGCCCGTTCCTCACAGAACCGGTGACGACCGCCAGGAACCAGATCAGCACGAGCAGTCCGCACGAGACGGGCGCCCGGAGCACCACCGTCCCGGTGCGGGACATCAGCACCCCCGCCCCTGTGCGGCGCATCAGTTGCCGAGCCCGAGCCGTTGTGCGAGCCATGGCAACTCCTTCTCGAGCCCTGCGGACCACAGGGCGAAGCTGTGTGTGCCCGGCAGTTCGGTGAGGTGGACGTCCATCCCCGCGCTCCGAGCCAACGAAGCGAGTTGTTCCACCCCGGCACGGTATTCGGAATCGTCGAGTCCCACCACGAAAGCACCGGCGGAATCGGGATACCGATTGCGTGCGAGCAGGTCGGCAGGATTGTTGCGCGCGAATGCTTCCGCATCACCACCGAACACGTCCCGGATCGTCGACGCCCGGTCACCGATGGTCGGCTCGGCCTGTCCCGACATGTCCAGAAAGGTCGGGTAGACATCTGGCCGGGTGGTCGCGAGTTGCAGTGCGCACGTTCCGCCGTACGAGAGTCCGCCCACGGCCCGTGCCCGTGGGTCGTCGTCGACCTGCAGGTCGTCCCGTACCCACGCCGGAACGTCGACGGCCAGATAGGTCGCCACGTTGCCGAGATGCGAGTCGGCGCACAACGGGTTGTCGAACTGACCTCCGGTGCCGTCCGCGAGCACGACGACCGGCGCCAGGCCGTGATGCTGCGCGGCATAGGCGTCCATGGTGGACGGGAGATGTCCGCCCACGAGCCAGTCCTCCGGACTGCCGGGCTGTCCGGCGAGCAGTACCAGCACCGGCAGTTCCGGTCGTGGATCCGAGAAGTAGGCCGGCGGGAGGTAGACGCGGGCTTCCCGCGCCCGGAATCCGGAGACTGTTCCGGGAATTGTCACAGAGGTGACCGCACCGGTCGCAGGCAGATCGTCCGACGCCGACCAGTCCTCCACCGGCACGGTCTGCGATGCCCGGAGGGAGGGGTCGTCGAAGGGGACGGTCCGGTAGTCGCTGATTCCGAGAACAGTCCGAACGGTGGGATAGGCGTCGTAGACCGCGTCGATCCGGCCCGCGGCGGAGATCACGACGAGTACCGCAGACACCACGAGTGCCGTCGCGACGAGTGGTCGGGCCCGGTCGCGACGTCGCACGAACCATCGTCCGATCAGTAGGGAGACGGCGAGCAGTGCCGTTGCCGCCCACCCGTACACCGCCCACGGCAGACGATCCGGGAACGGTTTCCACACCTTCTCGATCAGGAGCGCGGCTACCACCGTCGAGCCGAGGGCGGCGGTTACTGCGAGGGGTACTCCGTGTGCGAACCACACCCGGTAGCGGCGGAGGAGCAACACGATCAGACCGATGACCGTGAGGATCGCGAACACCGCGGTCGCCGTGGGGGTGGTGAGCGGTATTCCCAGCACTCCGTTCACCATCCTGGTCGAGGACATGGCGATCAGTATGCGCGGCCTTACACCCACCTGTCCGACATCACCGTCGAGACCATCGCAGAACAAGCGGAGGTTTCTCCACGCACGCGCTGATCGCCGCTACGGCGGCCGGTGCGGTGCTGTTCGTCGCGGTGGAACGACGCGTCGCCGAACCCGCGATCGGCTGGTGCTCCTGTCGACCCTCGGCGCGGATACCCCGATCTGGGTGCTGGGCTGCTGGTTCGCCGTGCTCGGCATCGGATTCGGCACGTCCATGCAGCTTCTCGTGGTGGTCGCCGGGGTCCTGCTGTGCCTCGTCGTCGAGAAACCCCTCGCGACCACCATCGCGTGGAAGAGCGATCCGGCTCCTAGCGACCCGGCAGCCACTGCATCGACTTGACGAAGGGGGCGAGCATCTTCGCCCACACCCGTCGCGGAAGTCCGCGCGGGCCGTCGAGATTGAGCAGGCGCGTCGTCGCGATCGTCTGCGCCTCGGTGTACTTGTACAGGCCCTCCGCGCCGTGGCGGCGTCCCATGCCGGAGATGCCCATACCGCCCATCGGTGCGTCGGTGCTGCCCCATGCCGGGGCGTATCCCTCGTCGACGTTCACCGTGCCGGCACGCACCCGCGCGGCGATGGCCTCGCCCTGCGCCTTCGTCGCGCCCCACACCGATGCGTTGAGTCCGTACTCGGTGTCGTTGGCCTCGCGGATCGCTTCTTCGACATTCTCCACCGGATAGATCGACACCACCGGGCCGAACGTCTCGTTCCGGTAGCACTCGGCGTCCTCGGGCACGTCGGTGAGCACGGTGGGTTCGAAGAACAGCGGTCCGAGGTCGGGCCGCGTCTTCCCGCCTGCGACGACGGTCGCGCCCTTGGCGACGGCGTCCTCGATGTGCCGGGTCACCGTCTTGACCTGGCTCTCGCTGATGAGGCAGCCCATCTCGGTACCGAAGTCGTAGTCGGGACCGAGCGACATCTCGCGCACCCGTGCCCCGAACATCCGGATGAACTCGGGGGCGATCGACTTCTCGACGTAGATCCGCTCGATCGAGATGCACAGCTGCCCGGAGTTCGAGAAGCATGCCCGCACGGCGGCGTCGGTGACCTCGCGCAGGTTCACCCCGGAGGTGACGATCATGGGGTTCTTGCCACCGAGTTCGGCGGAGAACCCGATCAGGCGCCGGCCGGCCTGCTCGGCGAGCAGACGTCCCGTCTCCGACGAACCCGTGAACATCAGGTAGTCGGTGCTCTCGACGATCGCGGTGCCCACCACGGTGCCGGGACCGGTGACCACGGCGAAGACGTCGCGGGGGACCCCGGCCTCGTAGAGGAGTTCGACGACGGCGAGCGCGCAGTAGGGCGTCTGGCTGTCGGGCTTGAGCACCACGCTGTTGCCGGCGAGCAGGGCGGGGATCGCGTCGGAGACGGCCAGCGTCATCGGGTAGTTCCACGGCGCGATCACGCCGACGACGCCCTTGGGATGGTGCAGGACGGTGGTCTTCGTCAGGACCGGCAGCATGCCCGTGGCCTTGCGGGGGCGCAGGAGCTTCGGTGCGACGCGCGCGTAGAACCGCGCGGTCATCGAGATGTCGAGCACCTCTTCTTGCGCGGAGACACGGGACTTGCCGGTCTCGGCCTGCGCCATGTCCATGAGCTGCTCGCGTCGGGACAGCACGAGCTCGCGGTACCGGTGCATGATCGCGGCGCGCTCGTCCACGGGCAGCTTCGCCCAGGCGACCTGCGCGGTGCGGGCCCGGTCGATCGCGGCCTTCGCGTCCTCGGCCGTGCCGACCGGGACGGTGGCCAGCTGCCGGCCGGTGAAGGCCTCGACGACGGGGCGGGTGGTCCGCTCGGCGGCGTCGGGGATCGCGATGAGGTCGGCAAGACGCTGGAAGGTCGCAGCGCTCGGAGCTGGCATGATGCACCCCTACCGGTGAGTAGTACTTGCAGTTTCACCAAACCTACCCGGGTGGGTGTGTGCTGTCACACAGGCGTGACGTCGATGCCCGTCTCCCGATCGTCGCGTCGCTCGGGACCTGCTTCGACGATCCCTTGGGCGACCTCGGCGAGGGGGACGTTGCTGTCCTGCGAGAGCCGGCGCAACAGTTCGAAGGCCGCGACGGCATCGACACCGAAACGCTCCATGATCATGCCCTTGGCCTGCCCGATGATGTCGCGGGTCGCCAAGGCGGACGCGAACTGCCCCTGACTGCGTGCCGCACTCATTGCCATCGCGGCATGAGCGGCGAGGACCTCGGCAGTCGCCTCCGCCGGAGGACCGAACGCCTCGGCTCTCGCAGAGAACATGTTCAGCGCTCCCATGCTCTCCTGATCGAGATACAGCTGGAACGACAAGGCACTGAGCACACCCGCGTCCACCGCGGCCTTCGCGAAACGCGGCCAGCGGGTCTCCGTCCGCAGGTCTTCGGAGCGCACCACGAGGTATTTGAAGCTCGCATCGAGGCACGGACCCTCCCCGAACTGCTCCTGGACGTCGTCGAGGTGCTCGGCGAGTTCCGACGTCGCGGCGAGGGAGCGGAAATGCTTCCTTCCGGTCACGATGAGGATGTCGGCACAATCGGTCCCCTCCACCAGTTCGACTGCGGCCGAGGTCACACCGCGCAGGGTTTCGTCGAGATCGGACGGGCGGTAGAAACCGCGCGCGAGCTGCGCCATACGGCGTCCGATATCGCTCGCTTCCGGTGAACGTGTCATAGGAACATCCTCCCTCCCGCGGAATCCGTCACCCGACGGATCCGACGACCGGATCACCCGGTTCCGCGAGTCTTGCACGGCCGCCCCACCTTCGGAACACGACCTCTTCCGTTTCACCCCGTTAGGCTGTACGAGTGGATCCACCGGTCACCCGGTACCTGCCCCGCGACGGTCACAACCTGACCTACGGGGTGGTCGGCGCGGGTCCCGCCGACGTCGTGTGGTTCTGATGCACCTGGATCTGCTGTGGACCGATCCGTACATGCACTCGCTCTTCGAACGCCTCGCGACCTACTCGCGCGCCGTCTACTTCCAGCGCCGCGGTTTCGGGCTCTCCGATCCCGTCGATCACGTGCCCACGATCGAACAGCAGACCGAGGACGTCCCCGCCGTCCTGGACGCCGAGCAGATCCGGCACGCCACCCTCATCGAGGATCGGCCCGATCGCCCAGGAAGCCGGCGTGGGAACCCTGGTGCTCTCGCACATGGTCCCGGGCAATCGGCCCGATTCCACCTGGGAAGGATGCGGCGCCGGATTCGACGGGCGCCTCGTCATCGGCCACGACCTCGACGTGATCGGCGTCGGAGCCCCGGCCTGACTCCGTGCGCCGAGCCCCGGCCTGACCCCGTGCGTCGGAGACGCAGCGTGAGCCCGTTCTATTCGCCCGTGTAGAACGCACTCGTCCGCTCGGCGGCTGCGCGTGCTTGTTCGGGGTCCTCGCCCGCGGCGATGTCGGCCTCGCACCAGCCTTCGCTGCTGTCGCGGACGAACTGCAGACCTTCCTCGGACATCGACCAGGTCTCGAATTCCTTCGGATCCACCGTTTCTCCCGATTCGATGTGCAGTCCGAGTCCGAGAAGCGCCTGGTCCCAGCCGATACCGACTGCGCCCGGACCGTACTGCTCCCAGTGCTCGTCGGGGTAGGCGATGTGCGTCAGTTCCAGGCGCGCCCGGTCTCCCGGTTCGGGCAGGACCGACACCTCGATCCAGCTCACGCGACCAGCGAATTCCCAGGTGGCCCTGAACGTCCGGGGCGGTTCGCAGGTGAGGACCTCACCGCCGGCGTTGCCCTGGAGCTGGTACCGGCCACCGACCTCGAGGTCGCCCTCGACGGGCAGGAACCAGCGGGGGATGCGCTGCGGGTCGGTGCACGCCTCCCACAGGTCCTCGGCGCTCGTGCGGTAGCTGCGCGAGATCGTGACGACCTTGGCCTCGTGGCCCTCGACGGTGCGACGACCGACCGTGCGGCGACTCGTCTCGTTGCTCGTGATCACGTTCTTCATGAGGATTTCCTTCTCTCGTCGGAAGCAGGGAGCGCGGGCGGGACGGCGTCGCGGCTCCGCCGCTCACGCTTGCCGCGCGCGATCTCGGTCTCCAGGGCGTCCAGCGCCGCGAATACCGGCGTATGCAGACCCGCGAGCCAGTCCTCGAGTTCGACGAGGACCTCGGGATCGAGTTCGTAGTAGCGGCGGGTGCCGTCCTTGTGGACGGCGGCGAACCGCTGGTCGCGCAGGATCTTGAGATGTTGCGAGACCGCCGGCTGGGAGATCGAGAACTCCCGGCCGATCGCCGCGACGATTTCACCGGCCACCTGCGGACCGCCCGCGAGCAGTTCGAGAATGCGGCGGCGAACCGGATCTGCGAGGACCTCGAACCCGTGCATGGACCAACTATATAAGTTCCTACTTATATTCACCAGAAGGACGGTTCCGCTACCTAGACTGCGACATATGACGACAACGACGCGCGTCTCCGAGGAAAAGGTCGACCGAGCGGTCATCGACGAACGGGCCCCCTCGGTCGCCCGCCTGTTGCTCGATCGAGTGGCCGCCACACCCGACGCCGAGGCCTTCCGCTACCCCGAGGGGAAGGACGGCTGGACGTCGGTCACCTGGGAACAGACCGGGGATCGGGTACGACTGCTCGCGGCCGGCTTGATCTCCCTGGGTATCGAGGCCGAGGACCGCGTGGCCCTCGCGTCGTCCACCCGCTACGAATGGGCGCTCGGCGACCTCGCCGTCATGTGCGCGGGCGCCGCGACCACCACCGTCTACCCCACCACCCACGCCGACGACGTCGCGTTCATCGTCGCCGACTCCGGCAGCCGGATCGTCATCGCCGAGGACGCCGGGCAGGTCGAGAAGCTCGTGAGCCACCGCAGCGATCTGCCCGAGGTGGCGAAGGTCGTGGTCGTCGAGGGCACCGGCGACGGTGATTGGGTCATCAATTTCGACGAACTCGCCGACCTGGGCCGCGGCCTGCTCGCCGAGGATTCCGGAGCGGTGCTCAACCGCATCCACAGCATCAGGGCCGAGCACCTGGCCACCCTCATCTACACCTCGGGTACCACCGGCAAACCGAAGGGCGTGCGCCTGCCGCACTCGGCGTGGACCTACGAGGCCGCCGCCATCGACGCGCTGCACATGCTCAGCTCCGACGACCTGCAGTATCTGTGGCTGCCGCTGTCGCATGTCTTCGGCAAGGTGCTGCTCACCCTCCCTCTGCAGATCGGCTTCCCCACCGCGGTGGACGGACGTGTCGACAAGATCGTCGAGAACCTCGCGGTGGTCCGCCCGACCTTCATGGGTGCGGCCCCGCGCATCTTCGAGAAGGCCCACGCGCGCGTCGAGGGAATGATGGAGGAGGAAGGCGGCGCCAAGAAGAAGATCTTCGACTGGGCCGTAGGCGTGGGCCGGAAGGTGTCGAAGGCGAAGCAGGCCGGCAGGTCGCCCGGACTGCTGGACAAACTGCAGCACGGCCTCGCCGACAAGCTGGTCTTCTCCACCATCCGCGAACGCTTCGGCGGTCACCTGCGGTTCTTCATCTCCGGTTCGGCGGCGCTCAACCCCGAGGTCGGCGAATGGTTCGACGCCGTCGGCATCCCCGTCCTCGAGGGTTACGGACTCACAGAGACCTCTGCCGCGACGTTCGTCAACCGTCCCTACGCCAACCGCATCGGCACGGTCGGCTGGCCCGTCCCGGGCACGGAGGTCCGCATCGCGGAGGACGGCGAGGTGCTCGTCCGCGGCCCCGGTGTGATGACCGGCTACCACAACCGGCCCGACGCGACCGCCGAGTCGCTCTCCGACGACGGATGGTTCCACACCGGCGACATCGGCAGCCTCGACGACGAGGGCTACCTGCGCATCACCGACCGCAAGAAGGACATGTTCAAGACGTCGCAGGGCAAGTACGTCGCCCCGTCGTCGCTGGCAGCGACCTTCAAAGGCATGTGCCCGTACACGTCGGAGATCGTCGTCTACGGCGAGGGCAAGCCCTACTGCGTGGCGCTGGTGGCGCTCGATCCGGAATCCGTCGGCGAGTGGGCGAACAAGAACGGTGTGAGCGGATCGTTCGAGGACATCGCACGGCACGACAAGACCCACGATCTGATCTCCGGATACATCGACGAGCTGAACCTGCAGCTCAACCGGTGGGAGCAGATCAAGAAGTTCACGATCATCGAGCGTGAACTGTCGGTCGAATCGGGTGATCTGACGCCGAGCATGAAGCTGCGCAGGAAGGTCGTCGTCGACAACTTCGCCGACAGGCTGGCAGGCCTCTACGAAGGGTGACGGCCTATCCTGGGTCTCATGATGAGTAGTGCACGACCGAATTTCCTGCAGCGGATCGGCTACATGTTCGGTCGCGCGCTACCGCCCGAGATGCGGGAGTGGGTACGCGACGACGTCCTGGGCCCCGGCGGAACACGCCGCTACCTGCTGCGATGGAACCTGCCGATCATCCCGCTGCTCCTGCTGTTCCTGCTGATCCCGGGGCCGGTGTGGATCCCGATCGCGATGATGCTGTTGCTGCTGCTGCCATGGGTCTACTTCTCGGTGGCGTTGATGCCCATCTGGCAGCGGCACCGCCTCCAGCAGCACGGTCTCGATCCGGAACTGCTCAGCGCGAAGGCACGCGCCCGCGCCGCCCGCGAACGAGAGGACTACGAACGCCGTTTCGGTCGCGCGTCCTGACCGGACCTCCCACGGTGCGGGGCAGCGTGTCCGCTTATCCTCGCACCATGAGTGACACCCCTGCCTTCACAGCCACAGCAGACCTCGCCGACGAGATCGGCCCGGACATCCGCAGCTGCGACACGCAGTTCATCCAGTTCGGCGGCCGCACCGAGTTCGTCGGCCCCATCACCACCATCCGCTGCTTCCAGGACAACCTGCTCGTCAAGCAGACCCTCTCCGAGCCGGGCAACGGCGGCGTGCTCGTCGTCGACGGCGGTGGCAGCATCCACACCGCGCTCGTCGGTGACATCATCGCCGGTCGCGGTGTCGACAACGGCTGGGCCGGGGTCATCGTCAACGGCGCGGTCCGCGACTCCGCCATCCTGCGCACACTCGACATCGGCATCAAGGCCCTCGGCACCAACCCGCGCAAGAGCACCCAGACCGGCTCCGGCGAGAAGAACGTGCCCGTCGAGATCGGCGGCGTGACGTTCAACCCGGGCGAGATCGTCTACAGCGACTCCGACGGCGTCGTCGTCCGCGTCGAGAACTGATCAGCCGAGCGCGCGGGTCGACCCGCTATTCGTGCGCGACCCGCGCGCTCGCCCCGGCGATCTCCACCACGTCGCCCACCTTCAGCTGACGGCCGCGACGCACCTCCACCTCACCGTTGACCGACACCAGGCCGTCGGCGATCACTTCCTTGGCCTCCGCACCCGACTCGATGAGGCTTGCGAGCTTGAGGAACTGACCGAGCCGGATCGACTCGTCACGGATCGGTACATCGAATGCGTCGGACATGGCACCCATTGTCCCCGACACTGGATCCATGGCCCGCCCCAGCATCATCTGGTTCCGTCGTGATTTCCGACTGAACGATCTGCCCACCCTGCTCTCGGCCACCGAGGCCGCCGACGACGTCCTCGCCCTGTTCGTCCTCGACGACGCACTGCTCCGCCCGTCCGGTGCCCACCGGCGCGACTTCCTCATGGGATGCCTGCAAGCCCTCGACCGGGATCTCGGCGGGCGCCTGCTCGTCGTCCAGGGAGACCCGATGATGCTGGTGCCGCAAGTCGCCGCCGAGTTCGATGCGGCCGCGGTCCACATCAGTTCCGACCACGGTCCCTACGGCACGCGACGCGACCGAGCGGTCGCCGAAGCGCTCGGCGACGTCCCGCTGGTGGCCACCGGCTCGCCGTATGCCGTCACGCCGGGCCGCATAACGAAACCCGACGGCACTGCATACAAGGTGTTCTCGGCCTTCCGCCGCGCCTGGAACGACCACGGATGGCACACACCCGCGGCAACCGGACCGGACACCGCCGACTGGGTCGACCCGAGCGGCTGCTCCACACGCGTGCCGATTCCCGAAGCCGGCGACGAACCCACACCTCCCCCCGGAGAGGCGGCCGCACTGGAGCGATGGCGCGAATTCCTCGACGCCGGTCTCGAGCGGTACGCCACCGACCGTGACCGGCCGGCCTACGACGGCACGAGCGGCCTGTCACCCTATCTGAAGTTCGGCTGCATCCATCCGCGGACCCTGCTGCACGACATGAGGAACCGGTCGGACGAGGGGGCCGTCACCTTCCGCAGCGAACTGGCGTGGCGCGACTTCTACGCCGACGTCCTGTTCCAGCGGCCCGAGACCGCCCGGACCAACTACAACAGCGACTTCGACGCCATCACCTACGATTCCGGACCCGACGCCGACGCCCTGTTCGCCGCGTGGTGCGAGGGCCGCACGGGATTCCCGATCGTGGACGCCGGGATGCGGCAGCTCCTCGCAGAGGGCGTCATGCACAACCGGGTGCGGATGATCGTCGCGTCGTTCCTGACGAAGGACCTGCACCTGCCGTGGTGGCGTGGGGCGCGACATTTCATGAAGCATCTGGTGGACGGCGATCTGGCCTCCAACCAACACAATTGGCAGTGGACGGCGGGCAGCGGCACCGACGCCGCTCCCTACTTCCGGGTGTTCAATCCGACCCGGCAGGGCGAGAAGTTCGATCCGACGGGTGAATACGTACGCAGATGGGTACCCGAACTGCGGAGCATCGACGGCGCTCGTGTGCACAGCCTGCCCGACGGCCCTCCGGACGGATACCCGGAACCGGTCGTCGATCACGCACACGAACGCCGCGTCGCTCTGGACAGATACGAGCGGATTCGCTCACCCCGATGAAGAAGACGGCGAAACGACCCATCCGGTCGTGGCGGTGCTCCGAACAACTTCTGGACGGACAACCTGTTCGCCGTACACCCAACGAAAGGACATCGCAGTGCGCGCTCTCGTCGAGGCAGCTTTCATGGCCATCCACAACCCGCTCGTCGACGCATACACCTTTCTGATCAGCGTCCTTCCTGCTTGAGTGGATACGGTGCAGGAGTCCGCCCCGGCGCCGTCACCACCGGGCGCCCCGGCGCCGTCACCACCGGGCGCCCCGGCGCCGTCACCACCGGGTGAGCATCACTGCAAACAGGAGGTAGGGCATGGGCATCGAATTCTCGAGCGTCGTCGACGCACCGCGTGACGAGGTGTTCGACTGGCACTCCCGGCCCGGCGCCATCCTCCGCCTGATCCCGCCCTGGCAGCCGATGAACGTCGTCGCCGAGGCCGACTCCCTCGAATCCGGTACGGCCGTCCTCGGTCTCCCCGGCGGTCTGCGCTGGATCTCCCGGCACAGACCCGAGGATTACGACCCGCCAGCACGTTTCGTGGACGAACTCTCCCACGACGGCCTGTTGTCGCGCCCCGCCACCGTCATCGGCTCGTGGCGCCACGAACACCGCTTCGACGTCGTCGACGAATTCCGCACCCGCGTCACCGATCGCGTCGACACGCCGGTACCGGGCTGTTTCCTCACCCAGACCTTCCGTTACCGGCACCGTCAGCTCGCCGACGATCTCGCGAGCCACCGCTGGTCGCACGCGCAGGGCATCCGACCCGGGACGGTCGCGGTGACCGGATCGAGCGGACTCGTGGGTACTGCCCTGACGGCCTTCCTGTCCACGGGTGGCTACCAGGTAGTCCGCCTGGTGCGCCGGAAACCGCAGCGCACCGACGAACGATGCTGGGACCCTCAGGATCCGGCGCCCGACCTACTCGAAGGCGTCGACGCCGTCGTCCACCTCGCGGGCGCGTCGATCGCGGGACGGTTCACCGACTCCCACAAGGCCGCGATCCGCGACAGCCGCATCGAACCGACACGCCGACTCGCCGAACTCGCCGCGACCACACCCAACGGTCCCGCGACCTTCGTCTCCGCGTCCGCGATCGGCCTCTACGGTTACGACCGAGGAGACACACCGCTCGACGAGAACGCATCACGTGGAACGGGTTTCCTCGCCGACGTCGTCTCCGATTGGGAGGCCGCGGCACATCCCGCGGAGAAGAAGGGCATGCGGGTCGTGCACGTGCGCACCGGCATCGTCCAGACACCCCGCGGCGGAACGCTCCAGTTGATGCGGCCGCTGTTCGCGAGCGGTCTCGGTGGCCGGATCGGCGACGGCCGGCAGTGGTTCTCCTGGATCGACATCGACGACCTCCTCGAGGTCTACCACCGTGCCCTCACCGACCCCGGCCTGACCGGACCGGTGAACGCCGTTGCACCGCAGCCGGTGCGCAACGAGGAGTACACCCGGGTACTGGCGTCGGTGCTGCACCGGCCCGCACTGCTGCCCGTCCCCGGTTTCGGCCCCCGGTTGCTGCTCGGCGACGAGGGTGCACGCGAGGTCGCCCAGGCCGATCAGTTCGTCGTCCCGAAGGCGCTGATCGACGCCGGGCACCGGTTCCGGCGTCCCGATCTCGAAGCGTCGCTGCGCCACCAACTCGGCCACATCCTGGAGGAACCGTGAGCGGAAAGCGTGTCCTGGTCACCGGAGCGACCGGCTACATCGGTGGCCGGCTCGCTCCGCGCCTGCTCGAGGCGGGTTACCGGGTACGGGTGCTCGCGCGCAGCCCCGACAAATTGCGCGACGTGCCGTGGGCCGACGACGTCGAGATCGTCCGTGGCGACCTCGACGACGCCGAATCGCTGCGCGCGGCATGCCGCGACATCGACGTCGTGTACTACCTGGTGCATTCGATGGGTGGTCGCGACGAGTTCGTCGACGCGGAGAAGCGAGCGGCGCAGAACGTCGCCGACGCGGCACGCGACCACGGCGTCTCCCGCATCGTGTACCTCGGTGGGCTGCACCCGGAGTCGGGTGATCTCTCACCGCACCTGTATTCACGGGCCCAGGTCGGACGTATCCTGACGGATTCCGGTGTTCCGACTCTCGTGCTGCAGGCCGGCGTCGTGATCGGTTCGGGTTCGGCGTCGTTCGAGATGATCCGCCATCTGAGCAACCGGCTCCCCGTCATGACGACCCCACGCTGGGTGAACAACCGGATCCAGCCCATCGCGGTGCGCGACGTCCTGCACTATCTGCTCGCTGCCGCAGATGCACCCCTCCCCCGCAGTAGCACCTACGACATCGGTGGGCCCGACGTCCTGCGGTACGGCGAGATGATGCAGCAGTACTCGGAGGTCGCCGGTCTGACGAAACGCCGGATCCTCGTCCTGCCCGTCCTCACACCGAAGCTCGCCGGTTTGTGGATCGGTCTGGTCACGCCGATTCCTCCGCCTCTCGGTCGCGCGCTCCTCGAATCGCTGTCGACCGACGCGGTAATGCGCAACCATGACGTCGACTCGATCATCCCCCCACCGGAATCCGGCCTCACCGGCTACCGCGACGCGGTCCGGCTCGCCCTCGGCCGTATCGAACGGGGAGAGGTCGAGACGACGTGGACGAACGCATCACCGGTCGGTGCACCCGCCGATCCGCTTCCCTCCGACCCGGACTGGGCCGGCGAGGTCGTCTTCACCGACGAGCGGTCACTCGAGTCGGATTCGCCCCAGGAGAAGGTGTTCGCCGTCGTCGAGAGCATCGGCGGCGAGAACGGTTGGTATTCCTTCCCGTTGGCGTGGACCATCCGCGGCTGGCTCGACCGGTTCGTCGGCGGCGTCGGACTCCACCGCGGTCGCCGCGACCCGAAAACCCTGCATACCGGTGACGCCCTGGACTTCTGGCGCGTCGAACGGATCGAACGCCCGACGCTGCTGCGCCTGCGCGCGGAGATGCGGGCACCCGGCGGAGCGTGGCTCGAGTGGCGGGTCGAACCGCTGGAGTCGGGTCGGTCGCGCGTGCACCAGCGGGCGATCTTCTTCCCGCGAGGGATCGCCGGTCGTCTCTACTGGTACGCGCTGGTTCCCTTCCACGGCATCATCTTCCGCGGCATGCTCGAGAACATCGCGGGTACGGCCGGCCGCTAGAGCGATCCGCTACATCTTTCGCCATCCGCTACAGCAATTCGGTAGTTGTCAACCTGTCTGAGACAGGTGGTGGATGTTGATCCCTGTAGACCCGGGCAGTTCCGGCGCACGAGGCGCACGCCGGAACCGCTCGG